>JAGCVQ010000038.1 GCA_017962275.1 Bacteroidales bacterium | reverse complement strand
TCAACTGGTGTGAGAAGTCTCACTACCGTGCTACTTTGAACCTTGAACTTGGAACCTTGAACTTTGAACTTTGAACCTTGAACTTTGAACTAAAGAATAATAACAACAAAAAATAATAACGATATGAAAAGATTATTCAGCGTATTAATGGTAATGGCATTTGTGTTTGCTGGCGTGGCCCAGGAAGAGGGCGCCCAACCGAAAAAGAACAAGAAAGTGAAAACTCCTGAGATCACCTTCGTGAAGCTGGTGCACGACTATGGCCAGATTGAACAGGGTGGTAACGGTGAGTGCGAATTCGAGTTCAAGAACACGGGCAAGGCTGACCTGATTCTCACCAACTGCCGTTCCAGCTGCGGCTGCACGGTGCCTTCATGGCCGAAAGACCCCATCGCCCCTGGCAAGAAGGCTGTCATCAAGGTGAAATACAACACCCAGCGCATCGGACAGATCAATAAGACGATCACGGTGGAGTCCAATGCCGTGAACGACCGTGTGGTGCTGAAGATCACCGGAAACGTGAACCCGAAACCGACGGAGGCCGCTCCTGAGAACAACACTGGCGCCCCGAAGGTGAACAACTAACCCCTTAAATCCGGAACAATGAAAAAGGTAATTGCACTCGTAGTCCTGGTCTGCCTGGGACTCTGCGCAAGTGTCCAGGCCCAGACGAAGACCACCTATACCGGCACCGGCGCCGAGATCGAATTCGAGAAGAAAGTCGTTGATTTCGGCACGCTGAAAGTCGGCGACGTGAAAGTGGTGACCGTCACGTACAAGAACATCGGCAAGAAGCCGCTGATTCTCGACGACGTGATTTCCTCCTGTGACTGCACGGAGGTGGAATGGTCGAAGGCGCCCGTGATGCCCGGCAAGACCGGCACCATCAAGGCCACCTACACGGCCAAGAACGAAGGCCTGATCAGCAAGCGCATCACGGTGCTCTCGAACGCGAACACCGACAGAGTGATATTGCAACTCAAAGGCGAGGTGAAGTAGCCCCGCCTTTTGCCCTGGGGCCGTCTGGTTTTGACAGCAGGTTCGGGGGTATGTAAGCAGGTCGGAATTTGTGGGCTGATTCCGTCAAAAATTAACCCTCGATGCCAAATAAATGGCGAAACTTCTTATGCATTCGCTGCTTAATTGCTGCGAATCCCGCCGCGCGGACAAGGTCCGTAGCCGCGGGCGCTCCCCCGGAAGTTACGCGGCCCAACGTCCGGTCCGGAGTGTCGTAAAAGGGCTGATAGCTGAGGTGTAGCTTCGACGCCGAGGCGAAGTTTTAGAAGATAAGCGCCGGCACGGTGAGTCCCGTACCAGGCAGGCGCCGACAACCAAACGGAGACTAAACTTGTAGAAAGCATACTTGCGGCATGTTTGGACGGGGGTTCGACTCCCCCCGGCTCCACAGAAAGCAATAAGGACTGCCACTGCGGCGGTCCTTTCTTTTTTACAATCAGAATCTTTTCAGTATAGGTTGAATATTTGTCCAAAAAGTGTATCTTTGCCGACTCTATAATATTTGGTTTCTATCTGATAAAACTTTGATTTATAGGGGTTTGTTAATCTTAAAAAATCTTAATATGTCGCAAAATATGGACGAAATCAACCGCAGAAGGGTCGTGATCACAGGCATGGGCATCTGGTCTTGCCTCGGAACTACCCTTGAAGAGGTGAAGGAGTCATTGTTCAACGGAAAATCAGGCATCGTGTTCGACCCGGTGCGCAAAGAGATGGGATTCGAGTCCGGGCTGACGGCCTTGCTGAAGAAACCGGAACTGAAAGGAGTTGTGGATCGTGCGCATCGCGTGTTCATGCCCGAAGAAGCGCAATATGCTTACATGGCCACTGTTGACGCTTTGAAAATGGCCGGATTGGACGCTGAATATATGGAAAGTCACGATGTGGGGCTGCTCTACGGAAACGACAGCAGCGCCGATGCGGTGGTGAAGAGTGTGGATACCATGCGCGAGAAGAAAAACACCCGTATGGTGGGTTCTGGAGCCATTTTCCAGTCGATGAACTCCACTGTGACGATGAATCTTGGCTGCCTCTTCAAACTGCGTGGCATCAACATGACGGTGAGCGCGGCCTGCGCCAGCGGCTCCCACGCCATCGGATTGGGTGCGCTGCTCATCAAGTGGGGTCTGCAGGATTGCATCGTCTGCGGTGGCGCACAGGAGGTCAACCCCTTCTCCATCGGCAGTTTCGATGGCATTGGTGCGTTCTCCAAACGCGAAAGTGACCCCGAGAAGGCTTCCCGCCCGTTCGACGCCGGTCGCGACGGGCTCGTTCCCGGCGGCGGTGCAGCTACTGTTGTGATCGAGAGTTACGAATCCGCTGTCAAGCGCGGTGCCCATATCATCGCCGAAGTGATGGGTTACGGATTCTCCTCCAACGGCGACCACATCTCCTCTCCCAACGTGGACGGTCCCCGCAAGTCGCTGCTCATGGCCCTTGAACAGAGTGGTGTCAGCAAGGAGCAGATCGGTTACATCAATGCTCACGCCACCTCCACTTCTGTTGGGGATACCAACGAGGCCAAGGCCATCTATGCCGTCTTCGGCGACCAGATGCCGCCCGTGACCTCCACGAAAGGCCAGACTGGTCACGAGATGTGGATGGCAGGTGCCAGCGAGGTGATTTACTCCATCCTTATGATGAAGAATCGCTTTATTGCCCCCAACCTTAACTTCGAGCACGGCGATGAAGACACGTCCAAACTGAATATCCCGGCCCAGCGTATCGACAACTACGACTTCGATATGTTCCTTTCGAACAGTTTCGGCTTTGGCGGTACGAATTCCACGCTGATTATCAAAGACGTGAGAGAATAGACGTGGGACGTGAGACGTTTGATAAGGAGAAAATAGATAAAGAAATAATAAAGAATAAAAGCAAAAGACAATGGAAAAAGACGAACTGGTCAAAAAAATGATTGAAATTCTCGCTGACGAGTTTGAAGTGGAGCCTGAAGTGATTCAACCTGAGGCCAACATCAAAGAAACCATGCATCTCGACAGCTTGAGCTTGGTCGATATGGTGGGTTTGGTGAACGAAGAGTTCGGCGTGGAGATCAAGACTCCCGATCTTCCGACCATCAAGACTTTCGCAGACCTCTACGACTATGTATTCACCCGCATGTAAGGTGACGGATATCGCCAGCCTCATTCCGCAGCGGTCCCCCATCATGATGGTGGACGATTATATTATCGAAGACGAGCTCAACTGCCGGTCGGAACTGGCTGTCGGTGCGGACAATATGTTTCTCGATGAGACAGGTCGTCTGTCGGTGGAGGGGGTCTTGGAGCATATTGCCCAGACTGCAGCCGCGCATATCGGTTATCTGCATCGGCAGGCGGGTGAGACGGTGACCCTCGGGTACATCGGAGACATCAAACGTTGTGCCGTGACAGGTCCGCTGCCCGCAGTGGGGACCACTTTGCACACGCACGTGACCGTCATCTCGCAGGTGGGCGACGTTTCCCTCGTGTCGGCGGAAACATCCGCAGAGAACAATCCCATCCTGAACTGCCGCATGAAGGTGGCGGAAGGATAAACGAAAGTAAGTACAAGATGAAACAGAACGGCAGACTTTATGATATTCTGGAGGAGAATGAACGTGGTTTTTCCCTTCGGATGAAAAGAGAACATTCTGTCTATCAGGGACATTTTCCTGGCAATCCCATCACGCCTGGAGTCTTGACCCTCCAGATGGTGTGCGAATGTCTGAGCCGCCATGTTGGACGGGAACTGCACTATGCGGCCATCAAAAACTGTCGTTTTGCGGCGATAGTCCGTCCCGGAGACCATCTCAGACTGAACATGCAAACGGCCTCTGTGGATGGGACGGTCAAGCTGAAAGCCAATCTGACCGGTTCAGACAATCCCGATGACTTGCGGCTTCAGATAGACGCTGATTTACAGTAGCATGGGGCGGATGGACGTAGTGGTGATTGGTGGCGGCTTTGGCGGCTTGACCTGCGCTTTAGCCCTTGCCAAGGCCGGCCGAAGCGTATTGGTGCTGGAGCAGGGTAACGTGCTTGGCGGTGCGTTCCAGTCGTTCCGAAGGCGCGGACAGCTGATGGATACGGGTTTCCACTATGTCGGCGGAGTAGGGGAGGGAGAAGTAATGCGCCCGCTGATTCGTTTTTTCGGGCTCGAAAACCTGCCGTGGCAACCCCTTGACGACCCTTTCCTTGACGTTTTTCTAAAAGGTCACCGCTATGCTTTGCATCGTGGCTATGACCATTTTGTGGATGCGCTCGCTGCTGAATTTCCCGAAGATAGCCATGCGTTGCGGGAATTGGTCGGTTTGATGCGGGAAATCAACGAACATATTTACGAAAGTGTCCTTCCCGGCACGACTGTCCAATCGAATACGCTCATGGCCGTATCCGCCAAGACCTATTTGGAGACTCATATTTCCAGTCCCGAGTTGCGCGATGTCTTGTGCGGACAGTGTTTCACCACCGAGCTTACCGACGAGTTGCCGCTTTACTCTTTCCTTCAATCGCTTAATTCTTTCATCCAGGGTGCCTATCGGCTGAAAGGCGGCGGCGATGTGCTCGTTAACAGACTTGTGGAGCAAATCGAAGCGATGGGTGGACGGATTCTTACGGGTAAAGCCGTGAGTCGTTTCGAAATCAGCGATGATGGTCGCATAACAGCTGTGATATGCGAAGACGGCGATACCTTTGCTGCAGATACGTTCATTTCGACATTACATCCCGCCTTGACCACGGACCTTATCCCTGAATGTCCGCAGGTTCGGGGCATTTATCGCCGGAGGATGCATCGTTTGGAGAATACTGTCGGGATGTTCACGGTGCAGCTTGCCTTGAAGCCTGGCGCGGTGCCTTATCGGAACCGAAACGTCGCTATTCTGGAAAATGATGATCTATGGCACGCATCCTGCGGTAAAGATGACAAAATCAGTAACTTGCTGGTACACTACAATATTCCTGACAACGGGGCATTCGCCACGAACATCGACCTGCTGACCCCGATGGATTGGGATTCCGTGCGTGAGTGGGAGGAGAGCAAGTTGGGGCATCGCCCGGACGGCTACAAAGCGTTCAAGCAGCAGAGAGCCGAGGAATGCATTGCGCTCGCACAACGATATATTCCTGATCTTCAAGGAAATATCGAACAATATTGGACAAGCACGCCGCTCACATACCGTGACTACACCTCCATTCCAAACGGTTCCTCCTTCGGAGTGCGAAAATCGTGCAACAATCTGATAGGCACCGTTATTTCGCCCCAGACCCCCTTTCCGAACCTGTTTCTCGCCGGGCAGAGCCTGATGCTGCACGGAATGTTGGGAACCGCCATGACATCCGTCAAAACCTGCAATCTGATTTGCGGATGGAATCTCCTGGATGGGAGTTGTTAGATGTGTGATGTTGAGTGAGTAGGGGTTTTCAAGTTTCAGGTGAATACACTTTGGGTATTTGTATTTTATGTATTTTTGCCATTTCAAAAATGAGTTGAAATGAAAAAAGTACTGATATTCTTAGTCATTGCCGTGCTGACGGTTTTCCAGGCGCAGGCTGTCTTGAAGGAGAAAGACTTGCCGCAGACGCTCGGTGTATTGCGTTCCGAGTTGGCGCAGGCCTACAGCGAACAGAAAGCCATCATGGCGCGGTTCGAGCAACGCAACCAAGAACAGCACTCCCGTTTGGTGCGTATGATGCAGAGCAGCAATCAGATAGCGTTGATGCTCTATTCGCAGAATTCCGATTTTACACTTGATATGGCCTATGCTTGTCAGGCGGCCACCGAACAGTATCGGCATCTGCGACAGAATCACGCTCCGTACGACAAGATGAAAGAGCGTATTCGTAACGAGATTGAGCGTTATGATGCCCTTATCAAGACGTTGGAGAACTTGCCACCGAGAATATTGCCCAATGGCGAGCTTGGAGGTCTGCCCGACTCAATACGTGCCATGCTGCCCAAAGTGGTTCTCGATACGGCAACAAAGAATCTGTACATTCTTGACCAACAAGGACTTGAAGATCGCGAGGCCTGTCTGGACTACGCCACCGCACTTCGCGACAACTATGTCAAAATGTTGGAGGCTGTTGAATTGGACGAGGAACACTACCAGAGGGTCACAGAGCGCATGGGCAAGCTCAACGCCTACGCTCTCGCCCGTTACGAGCAGATTCAGAAACACATCTTTGTGAACGGTGGCGAGAATTATTTCCAGACCCTCAAGCGCTTCCGTTTCCGTTATATGATGGCCAAAAAGGATGTGGGCGACCGTTATAAAGCTTTCGATCGCAAGTCGGAGTGGCGTGGCCCCATCATCCTCAGCATCAGTGTTTTCATGCTTACGTATATCCTTGCTGCCAGTCTTCTCAGCTATGTGATTGTGCGCTGGTTGCTTCCGAAAAAGTGGCGCGTCTATTTCAAAGCCAACAACAAACGTCCCTTCGTTACGCTTGCCTTCGGCATTGCTATTTTCGCGATATCCATCACCATCGCCCGTTTCTTCGTGACCCAGAATTTCGTGCTGATGTCCATTCGGTTGATGACTTTCTTCGCTTGGATGGTGGAGGTGATTCTTGTCTCGCTGCTCATTCGCCTCGATGACAGCCAGATACGTGCCGGTGTCCGCTCCTACACCCCGTTCGTCATCATGGCCTTCTTGGTGATGGTGTGTCGTATGATACTGATACCCAATAACGTGGTGAGTCTGGTTTTCCCGCCGGTGATGCTGATTTTCACGGGTTGGCAATTCTATGTGATGAAACGCAAAATCGCCAAACTACCGGACAGCGACATGATTTACACGGTGATATCCCTCATCGTGATGATTGTATCTTGTGTCGCTTCTTGGTTTGGATTTGTCCTGTTGGCTGTCGAAATCATGGTCTGGTGGATGATTCAGCTGGCTGCTATCCAGACAATTACCTGTTTTTACGACTTGGCGAAGATGTATGAGCAGAACCACTTGACCCGCAAGATTGCCAGCCAGAAGGGTGAAACGATTCAAAACAGAACCGATTTGGAGAAGTATTACAAGTCCATTGAGCCCAAGATGCTCAAAGGCGAGTATATCGGCCAGACGTGGTTCTACGATTTCCTTTTCAAGGCATTGTTGCCCATTCTGGCGATCTTGTCCATCCCATTCAGCGTGTATTGGGCGACGCGCATGTTCGAGATGTCGGCCATCTGCCGCAAAATCTTCATGTTCGTCTTCTTGAACAAGCCGGGTATCATCGAACTGTCACTCTACAATATATGTTTGGCGCTGGAGCTGTTCTTCATCTTCCGCTATCTGAATTACGCCACCCGCTCTTTCTATGTGATGCTGCGCAAGCGGCACAAAAAGGAGAACCGGGGGCCGGGTAACGCCACATTGATCACCAACATCATTTCGATTATGGTTTGGGGTCTCTACGCGATAGTCTGTATGATGATTTTCAAAGTTTCGGGCAAGGGCATCTCCATCGTGATGGCGGGCTTGGCTACCGGTCTCGGTTTCGCTATGAAGGACCTGTTGGAGAACTTCTTCTACGGCATCACGCTCATGACCGGGCGGTTGCGCGTGGGTGACTACATTGAGTGTGACGGCGTGCAAGGCAAGGTCGATAGCATCAATTACCAGAGCACGCAATTAGTGACCCTCGACGGTAGCGTCATTGCGTTCCAGAACGCCACGCTTTTCAGTAAGAATTTCAAGAACCTTACCCGCAACCACGGTTATGTGCTGGTGAAGATACCGGTGGGTGTGGCCTACGGGGTGAGTGTGGAGAAAGTCCGTAAAATGCTTCTCAAAGACCTTGAGCCGTTGATGGTGAAGAATACCGCCGGCAAGTATGTGGCCGACAAGAAACAGGGTTTCAAAGTGCTATTTGACGATTTTGGCGACAGCAGCGTGGACCTCTTCGTGGTGTGCTGGGTGCTGGTGGAGGAGAAAGCCGCCTTTGTCGCCAAAGTGAAAGAGGTGATTTACAATACGTTGAATAAGAATAAGATTGAGATTCCGTTCCCGCAGCAGGATGTCTATGTGCGGCATTTGGAAATGCCGAAGTACCGTTTCCGGGATTATGAAGATGCGGATCCGCTCCCGCCCGTCCAACACGCCAGTTCCCCGGATATGGAGTCTCAATATGTCCCCCAGGATGAATCTGTCAATCCTTCCGCTCCGAAGAAGCGTGGCCGTCCGAAGAAACCTGCCAATAAAACGGCGGAAAATAAGGAATAGAGGCTTCTGTGAGCTGTCATGTTGCAGAATCTCGGTCTTTTCGGACTGTTTCTCGGCTGCCTGCTTTCGGCGACGGTGATTCCGTTTTCGTCGGAGGCGTTGGTGGCGGGTGCCCTGTTACTTGACTATTCCCCGTGGACAGTCGTTCTGGTGGCCACTTTAGGCAATACCATCGGCGGCATGACCTGCTACCTGTTGGGGTGGCTTTGCAAATGGTCGTGGATTGAGAAGTATCTGAAAGTCAAGGAAGAGACGCTCGCAAAGGCGCAAGCGAAAGTCGGGAAATACGGTTCGTTTGCCGCCCTGTTGACCTGGATGCCTATCGTCGGGGATGTCATCGCTATCGCGCTCGGGCTCATGCGCACCCGCGTGCTGCCCACCACAGTGCTGATGTTCATCGGCAAGGGGCTCCGCTACATGGTGGTGGCGGGACTAATCAACATCATCTTGTAAAAAAAAGAGACGCGGTACGCCACGTCTCTCATGTAACGGAAAGATTTATGGGGGGCGAATCATTATTCGCCCCTACGATTACAACGTTCCCTGTCTCAGTTTCTCGACATAGTCGTTCACCGTGTCCATCATTTCCGGGATTCGGATGCGTTGCGGGCAATGGTGGACGCATTCTCCGCAGTGGGTGCAGTGGTCGGCCTGGCGCAGTTTTGGCACGCTGCGGTCGTAACCGACGAGGAAGGCGCGACGCATCTTTTTGTAGTCGCTCTCGTCTTGCGATTTGGCTAAGTTGCCCTCCTTGATGCACTTGTTGTAATGGGAGAAGATGCCTGGGATGTCTAATCCGAACGGGCAGGGCATGCAGTATTGGCACGCGGTGCAGGGGATGTTTTTCAGGTCGTAGATTTTCTTGGCAATGTCTTCCAGGAAGTTGAGCTCTTCGCTTGTGAGCGGTTTCAGCGGGCAGTGGGTGGAGAGGTTGTCGTCGAGGTGGTCCATGTAGGTCATGCCGCTCAGCGAGGTGAGCACGTTGGGGAAGGTGCCGCAGAAACGGAACGCCCACGATGCCACGCTGCGTTCCGGCTCGCGCTCCTTCATCTCCCTGACAATGTTGTCGGGCACGTTAGCCAGGCGGCCGCCCAAGAGCGGTTCCATGATGACAGCGGGGATGTCTCTGTTGGTCAGTTCGTTGTAGAGATATTCGGCTTTGGTGTTCGCCTCTTCGATTTCGTGGGCGAAGTGCCAGTCGAGGTAGTTCATCTCGATTTGCACGAAGTCCCACTTGTACTCTTCGTGGCGCGACAACAGGTAGTCGAACACCTTGACGTCGCCGTGGTAGGAGAAGCCAAGGTTGCGGATGACCCCTTTTTCGCGCTGCTCCAGCAGAAAGTCGAGGATGCCGTTGTCGTAGTAGCGTTGGCGCAGGTTTTCCATGCCGTCCTTGCCGCCGCCCACACTGTGCAGCAGCATGTAGTCGATGTAGTCGGTCTGCAGCTCTTTGAGGGAGTTGTGGAACATCTTCAGCGATTCTTCCCGCGGCCAGGTGGCGGGCATGAAGTTCGACATCTTGGTGGCGAGGTAGTAGTCGCTGCGTTTGTGCCGCGACAGGGCGATGCCGGTGGCTTTCTCGCTCCGTCCCTGGCAATAGACCGGGGAGGTGTCGAAATAGTTGACCCCGTATTCGATGGCCTTATCGACCATCTTGTTGACCATCTCCTGGTCGATGGGGGCTTCGGAGGCCTCGCGGCCGGAGGCGCCTTTCGGGGCATTTTCTTCCACCACGGGCAGGCGCATCATGCCGAAGCCGAGCAGCGACACCTCGTCGCCGGTGTTGGGGTTTGTGCGGTAGGTCATCTGCCCTTTCTGGGGCTGGAGAGTGCCTTTGGGGTCGAGGTCGCCGCTGTTCTGGCATCCGACCATCGTGGTGGCGGCCACCGCCGTGCCCGCACCTAATATTTTGAGGAAGTCTCGTCTGGATATGTCTTTCATTTCTTTTATGTTTCTTTTGTGTTGGCCCTACATTGCGCTCCTTCGTCGCTTATGAGGGGTTACCGAGCTCTTGTCCCTTCGGGCACCCCTCGTAAAGGAGGGGAATGGGGGGTCGCTCGTAATTACTAACTGCTAAATACTGACTAATCAAATCGTTCTCTGTTGTTCCACTCCTTCCACAATGATCGCGGAGAGCGGTCGGGCGGGGCAGAGGTACTCGCAGGCGCCGCAGCCGATGCACTTGCTCTCGTTGACGGCGGGGATGAAGAGCTTGCCGGTGTCGTCGCCGCGCATCGGGATCATCTCGATGGCCTCTGCGGGACAGTGGCGGGCGCAGTTGCCGCAGGGGATGCCGTTCGCCATCACGATGCAGTTCTGGGACACCCAGTAGGCCTGCCCTTTCTTGGTGACGGCTTTCTCCTCCTTGAGCAGCTTTTGGATGGCGCCGGTGGGGCACACGTCGCTGCAGGCGGTGCATTCGGGACGGCAATAACCGCGCTCGAACGACATTTCCGGCTGCATCAGGTGCATCAGGTCGGTGGAGGGACGCAATACGTCGTTAGGACACTGTGACACACAGAGTTGACAGCCCGTGCAGTGTTGGCGGAACCGGTTGAGAGAACCTGCGCCCGCTGGCACGATAGGCGTTTTCCGTTCGGGAACCACCTTGTCTTTGATGGCTGCCAGACCGCCATCGACCTTCTTCTTCTCCTGTGCGAAGGCGGCGGCGCCTATGGCCACGGCAGAACCGATCAGGAAGGCGCGTTTGCCGGTATCGACGGTCTCTTTCTCCGTTTCGTTGTCGCCGGGTTGGGACGATTGATTATTCGCCCCAACGGGGGCGGGATTTCCCTTACCGTGTTTGTATTCAAAGGCCGGGCAAAGGGCCATGCAATCACCGCATACGATGCAGCGCGAATAGTCGATGGTCCTGTTTTCGCTGTCGATGCAGGAGGCTTTGCAGTTTTTCGCGCAGGCACCGCAGTGGACGCATTTTTCCTCGTTGATGTGCATCTTGAACCAGGAGAAACGGCTGAAGAAGCTGAGGAAGGTGCCCACGGGACAGATGTTGTTGCAGTAGGTGCGGCCGTTACGCCACGCGAGGATCACGACAACCACGAAGGTCACCGCTGCGATGATGAAGGTCGGGAGACTTCTCATCCACACCTCTTTGTTGTAGAAAGCGTAGTTGTTGTAGTGTTTGCTGATGGCGGCCAAACCGTTGTTAATCCATTGCCATATCGGGGCGAAGAGGTTCTGCACGATGCGTCCGTAGGCGGAGTAGGGGGCCAGAAGCGCGACCAAGGAACTCAGTCCGGCAATCAAAGCCACGATGAAGATACCCAAGATGATGTATCTCAAAATGTTGTGCGCCTTGGAATAGGTGTAGCGGTTCTTCTTGAACTTGTTGTGGAGGTGCGCCACCCCGTCTTGGAACACGCCCAACGGACAGATGACGGAGCAGTAAATCCGTCCGAACAACAGGGTGATAATCAATAGAATGGCGATGACCACGAAGTTGAGGGCAAGGACAGCGGGCAAGAACTGCATCTTGGCCATCCAACCGAGGAACTTGTGCAACGTTCCCGAAAAGTCGAGGAACATGAGCGTGATGCCGAGGAAGAAAATGGCCGCGAGCACCCGCCGGATTCGTTGTAATGTCTTTTTATACATGAGGGTTGTGCGATTTATTTTAAGATTAAAATATTCCTTAAACAGCCCACTCCCCTTCTTTTAGAAGGGGTGCCCGAAGGGCGGGGTAGTATAGGGGCAAGAGCTTGGTGGCCCCGTACAAGCGGAGCGCAGTGCGGGGTTGAAGGTTAATATGAGGATTTGGAAACATTGATGTCCGACAGGGTGAAGCTGCCGTCGTCGTTGAGGGTTACGCGGGCGGTGATGGCGGGCATGTCATCGTAGTGCAACACCTTGCCCGTCACGAAGTTCACGCCGGGCGTGGCTTCCACGGTCAGCGCGTCGCCGTCGAGGTTATAGTGAATCTGCTCGCCAATCCAGACGGCATCGTCGTAGAAGTCGCCCATATCCTTCACCGTGTTGGTGACCTTCGCCAATTCGCGATCCCCGTTGAAGAGGGTGATGACATCGCCCTTGATGGTGTATCCCAATTCTTTGCAGAGGGCTTCCTGCATCTCGTAAGGGTCAATGGTGGCGGCGATGTAGTGGGGACCGTCCTCGTGGAAGCCGATCTTGTAGAACCGCTCCACGTGGGTGCCCGTTCCTTCAATGGAGACACCGGTGAGCCAAAGGGTTCCCGAGGCTGCATCGTAGCGGGCGGCGGGGGTGCTGCCATGGCGGATGTCAGCGAAGATAGTGGCGCGGCCGTCCTTGGCGATCACGAGACCGAATCCGTCGGAAGAGGTGGTGGAATCGCAGCTCACCAAACTCCACACGTGGACATTGTTGACCGTGTCTTTGAGAATCATCTCGAAATTCTGGTCGAGGATGTGCCGTTCCATCGTTGCATTGACCTGTTCGGAAGCGGAACCCTCACGGACAGCTTCTTCCAGTACGCCCTTCACGGGCTTCATTTCAGCTTTCTTGCCTTTGCAGGATACGATGATTGCACCGGCGGTCAGCATCACGGCAATAAAAAGGATAAAGTTTTTTCTCATATTGGTTGTTGTTTTTATTATTTCGGTGATTTATAAGGTTCTTGTTTATAATGAGTTGCACTTGTTGTTTAGGACGAGTATAACAGAACGGCAAAGGTACATAAAATTAGAATACATGCAGAATGTAGAATTGTCACACTTGTAGTAACGATGTGCATGTTGCCTCTACCCTAATACGATTATGGTGCCTTGATAGAAACGTGGCTTCCCATAAATGTCTTTTAAATGAATGACGTAGTTGTATATGTTGTTCGGGAAAATCTTGCCGTTGACCGATCCGTCCCACCGGAAATTCTTGTCCCGCGCGGTGTAAACCAGATCACCCCATCGGTTGTAGATGTACAGTTCAAACTCTTGAATCCAGCTTTTCTGCTTTTCGGAGAGATAGAAAGCATCGTTCAAGCCGTCGGATTTGCACGGCGTGATGACGTTGGGGAGATACAATTCCCATTCGCAAGGTTTGATGATGTAGGCGGTCGTGATTTCGCACCCTTGGAGATGGGTCGTCACGGTGTAGGTTCCCGGCGCGACAGCCTCAATGGAAGATGTCTCCTCGCCCGTGCTCCAAAGGTAATCGTCCCCGGCATCCATCACGGACAAGAACGTGCTGTTATACTCGCAAAAATCCTCTTCCGACGAAACAATCGCCGTAGCACTTCCGATAACGCCCAATTGAAGCGCGACGACACTGTCGCAACCATTCTCCGCCGTGAGATGGCAGAGATATGAACCTTCTTCCGTATAATGGTGGTTGCCTATCATGAGTTCGCGCCCTTGACAGATTACCGTATCCAAAGAATTGCTTTTGACTGGTAATACATTGATGATTAACGTGACAGCACTGTCACAACCCATGATGGAGAACAGGGTCGTATCCAATTGTAACACCCCTGTGTCCGAAATGTCAATTTGGGAGAAAGGCGAAAAGGAGAATGGCTCGTCAGTCTGGCAGATGGACGTGTTGAGTGTGTCAAAGAAATGGACCACACTGGCACTGACCGTGGTCAAAGCTGACGGGGTGAGAATGTCAATACTCCATCCTGAAGCGGTGTCTGACGGATTGGAAACGAAATGGAATGTGACGGAAGTGCTTGATAACGTGATGTCTGTGGGAGATGCCGAGCCTGTATAGGAATCTACAAGAGTGCCATCGGCAGAATACAAGAACAGCGTGTCCCCTTCGTCTATCTCAAGACTGTTGAAACGTACCAGAAGGAGTCCGCAGTCGGGAGATTGGAACGTATGGGTGAACGTCTCGTTGTTCGCGTAAGGGGTTTCATCGCCTCCGGAATCGTAGAAACGCACTCCTTGTCCCGGCTGGATCACCGTTGTCCCGTTCTGCATATTCAGCCAAAAGTCCATTCGCCCGATATGGGCAGGACAGTTGTTCTGGTACCAGACGGCCACTTGCAGGGTAGTGTCCACAACAAGTTGCGGAATCGTATAGGTTGAAATCGAGCCTGCAGGATTAAGTGTATCTTGTTGTAACATGGTACTTTGCAAGATGTCGTCATACCAATTCAGGATGCAGGGGGCGGCGATGTCGGATGTGACGGGCAGCGTGGCGTCACTGCCAAAGCATACCAGCAAGTCCTCGGCGGAAATCGGGAAGGAATCCACCGCCATGGAAACCGGATAGGGCGACACTTGGATGGTGTCGGATTGCTGAATACCAGGGCAGTAGAGGTCAGTAGGTTCGCTGACCCAGAAATAGTTGTTCGTTTCGATGGGGAAGAAGAGCGAAAGGGTGTCTTCAGACTCAACCGACAAAGCCAGACTGGACTGGGTTCCTGCGAAGGTGCGGCCGAGATTGAAATAGACGGTGCCGGTTCCCAATGCGGTGATGTCCACTTGCACGGTGTCGCCGGCGCAAACCGTATCTATCGCACTGACAAATATTTGCGGTCGGTAAAGCACGTTTATATAGAGGCTGTCCTTGACCGGAACCGGGCAGCCCGTGTTCAACAGCTCAACCACCAACCAGCCTTTCGACGTGGTGTCGGCAGCATAGTAATTGACCTGCTCGCTTGTCGAAGTGAAATTCTCCGGTCCGTGCCAAGAATAGGTGATGAAGCTGTTGAACGGAAGCGCTGACAACGTGATCGTGTCTCCAACGCATAGTCCTGGGTCAGGTGCGTCCCCCTCGAACCACAACAGCTGACTCTGTTCAATGGACATGGCGACAATGTTGATGGAGAAGCTGTTTTCGCAGGAATCGATTACCAAAACGGATAATTCCTGCCCCAAGTGCATGGGGACATTGTAGAACAGACCGTCTTGGCTGGTCCCTAACAAGTTGCCGTGCAGGTCCGGCTGGCTGTACAGTTTGTACGTATAAGGCTCGGATCCGTCGATGGCGCGTGCGATGACGGTCCCTGTGCTCGCTGTAGAGTCGCATACCACCCCGTAGGCCTTCTCGAAATCCACCCTGACACGCACGAAATGGATGGTGTCGATTTGGAAATATTCGTCACTGCACCCCCAAAAATACATTTTTATGACATAATCGCCGGGAATGGTGAATCGGAACGGCGTATTCATGTAGGTCGTGGTGGTCGAATACCCCCCAACCTCCCCTGACACCAAAATGATGTTCGGGCTATAGTCATACGTCGTGACGACGGGCTCGTCATTGCTCACCTGAGCATCAATGCAATAGGTGTAGCGCCTGTATTTCCCGGAAATGGGACGGACGAGCAAGTCGTTGCATTCCTGCTCCGACTCGTAGGCGGGATATTCAATCCACTCCCAGCTGTCGTAGAAGATGCCGTTAATGATAATTTGCAGTGTGTCAATACCGCATGGCGTTTCGCACACGAAGACGTAGAGCCCTCCTGACAGATGGTTGTCGCTGATGGTGACGCTCATACCTGATCCCACGATACTCGCGTCGTTGTTCACCGAATCCTCTTCCACAATGGTCCATCCTCCGTTGGCGTAGGTGGCGGTGAAGTTGTATTTGTTGTAGAGGGGGCTTGTGATTAACCGCACCACGGTCGAATCCCGGAAGGAAGGGTAGGGAGTCAAGTCCTCATACACTCTAATGGTGCGGTTCGAACTGAAACACCGGGAGTAGTAGTTGTAGTCAAAATTGGATTCTACGAACCATTCGTAAGGAGCCTCGGCCGGTGTCGTGTCCCGTACAAACAGCAGCGTGTCGAAACGGCTCACAATCACGCAGCCATGTGCATCGACGAGGGTGCGGATAACCGGTAGCGGGAGGTAGGAGTAGGTGCCATAAACGTTCTCCACATCCGTGTACGTCAGCGTGGAAATCGAAGTGATCTCATTCACTGCTTCCGTTTTGATCACCTGTCCGGTTGCAGAGTCCGTGTAAATCCAATGCAGCGGGTAGGTGTAGTAGTAGAGTTGGGGGTAACTGGAGGAAGAATAGCCGCTGTTGTGGCCGCAGCCATACCAGATGCGGTACCATTTTGTATAGTTCACCGCCAAATCGCATGTCAAGGAACAAGTGTCGAGGACCATTTGCCCCATACAGTAACCATCGTCTTCCGTGTCGGTGAAGTAGCAGGTGGTGTCGGGAGGGGTCAACGTCAGGGCACGAAAGAGGGTGTCTTGGTGACACAGGTCGCGCACTTCGAATCGGATGGTGTGCCCATACATATCGCAATACCGGCTGGCAAAGCTTAAAGTGTCGCAGTAGATGCCGTTGTACATGTAATTCAATGAAGATCCGTCAATTGGATGCCACGACGACGTGTCAACAAGTCCGGAGTCGGTAGTGTGAATGAAACGATACTCGAAAATGGTCTCGAAAAACGCATAATCGTAGTTATAGGCACCTTTTGGACAGGAATACTGCGCCGTGAACCTTACGGTGTTGGAATCGGAAGGGTTGTTCGGGCTTGTCTTGTAATAGAGGTAGTTGACATGCACGTCGTTCAATTCGACCGTATGGTGGAATACCAAGGTATAGGTGCACGCATCGTGGGCCTCAATGCGGTAAGTCCCGGCGGGCAGACTGTCGAACGTGTAATAGTCCTTGTAATCGGCATACAGGGAGTCGTCCCCGGTGTGTTGCGGTTGATCGAAAACCACGAAACGGATCGTGTCCTCCTGTTCATCGGTGAAGATCACCGTGTAGGGGAACTTGCCATCAGTGAGCTTCATTTGCACACGTCCCCGGTTGCCGCAGGGCAGAGCATGCCGGTTGCCGCACTGCTCGCGCATCAACCCGTTCACCAAGTTGTTGTTCCCGGCTATTCCCGCCAGCATCGACGCGGAAAAGAGGTTGTAGGTACTTGTGAGTGTGATTCCGTGCAGCGTGGTGTCCACTGGCACAGGCACAAGGCTGGAACCCACTTGCACCATCATCATTCCAGAAACACCGATGTCATACGTGCCCACGTCCATGGTCAGGACATGGCTGTCGCTATAGAAGACGCTGTTGTAAAGCTGGTTCTTGTAATGGTATTGCAGATTGGTGATGGGATACGCGACAGAATCGACCGGATGCAGCAGCGAGTCATTGGTCTGGATGAGATGCCCCTGTGCGTCATACAGCGAGACGACGGCCTGACAGTTGTTGAAACAATCGCCCACCACCGTGTCAACGACCACCGTGTAGGGGAACCCCTGTTGCTGGGCGAAAGAGAGCAGACAAGAGATCGCGGCGGCGGTCAGGCACGTGAGGCGTTTCAATAAGAAGTGTCGTTTGCATCCGGGGATCATGACGTAGAACTTTACGCGGCAAAGGTATATAAAATACGGATATGAAAGGAATGATAGTGTTGCCAAGTCTCGCACGAATTATCTTTTCACGCCCATTCCAAAAAAAATGTACCTTTGCCGTCCTCAATAACCTCTAACCCTCTAACCGTGTAACCGTGTAACCGTGTAACCCTTTAACCCACTAACCGTGTAACCCCTTAACCGTATAATCCTTAAACCAAACAATATGAACATCAAAAACTACATTCAAGAGAATGAACCCCGATTCCTGGACGAACTGTTCAGCCTGCTGCGCATCCCGTCCATCAGCTCGCAGAGTGAGCACAAGGACGACATGGTGCGCTGCGCCGAGCGTTGGAAAGAGCTTATCATGGCCGCCGGCGCCGACAAGTGCGAAGTCTATCCCACCGAGGGCAACCCCATCGTGGTGGGTCAGAAAATCGTTGATCCCAATGCCAAGACTGTACTCGTCTATGGTCACTATGACGTGATGCCCGTGGATCCCATAGAACTCTGGAACACAGAGCCTTTCGAGCCCGTTATCAAAGACGGCAAGATTTGGGGACGCGGTGCCGACGACGACAAAGGACAGTCGTTCATGCATGCCAAGGCGTTCGAATATATGGTGAAATCCGGCAACCTCAAGTGCAACGTCAAGTTCATGCTGGAAGGCGAGGAGGAGATCGGCAGCACGCAGCTCTACGATTTCTGCACGCAGCATACCGACCTGCTCAAGTGCGACGTGATTCTCGTCTCAGACACGGGCATGATCGCTACCGACACACCCTCTATCACGGCCGGTCTGCGCGGTCTCTGCAACATGATTGTGAAGGTCACCGGCCCGAACCGAGACCTCCATTCCGGTATTTTCGGCGGTGCCGTCGCCAATCCCATCAACGTGCTCTGCGATCTCATTTCCGGTCTCATCAACGACAAGGGCGAAGTCACCATTCCGGGCTTTTACGACGATGTGGTGGTGCTCACCAAAGAGGAACGCGAACTCATCGCACAAGCCCCGTTCAATGAGGAAGAGTACAAGAAATCGTTGGATGTCAAGGAATTGTACGGCGAAGAGGGTTACAGCACTATCGAGCGTACGGGCATTCGTCCGAACTTGGGCGTGTGCGGCATTGAAGGCGGCTACACCGGCGAGGGCTTCAAGACCGTATTGCCCGCCACCGCTTCCGCCAACATCTCCATGCGCTTGGTCGCCAACCAGGATTCGCACAAGATTGCGGAACTGTTCCAGAAACATTTCGAGAACATCGCGCCCGACTACGTGAAGGTGGAGGTGATTCCCGCGCACGGCGGAGAGGCTTACCGTTGCGGCATGGACGTGCCCGCCTATCAGGCAGCCGAAAAGGCGTACATGGACGTGTATGGCAAGCGTCCGATCCCGACCTACAGCGGCGGCAGTATCCCGATCGTGGCGCATTTCGAGAAGGCGCTCGGCGTGAAGTCCATCCTCTGCGGCTTCGGTCTCGCCGAGGACAACATCCACTCCCCGAACGAGAACTACAAACTCGAACACTTCCGCCGCGGCATCGAGGTTATCACCCATTTCTACGAGCATTTCTGCGAGATGTAATACTCGTTTGCTTCATGCAATAAGACAGGGACGGGACGATTATTCCGTTCCTGTTTTTTTAGGCAATAGGCAAAAGGCAAAAGGTAACAGTAGAGACGCAAAATTTTGCGTCTCTACTTCCCGAAATATTGAACTTTGAACCTTAAACTTTGAACTTTGAACTCTCAGTTCAAGTCCCAGCAGAGCGAAATGACATCCCGCCAGGGCAAGTGCAGCCGTTCGGCGGTGGGTTGATGGCATAGGGTGCCGTTGTGGCAGATGACGGCCTGTGTGAGCTCGGGGGCGCGTTGCAGGGCGTAGGGGATCGAGGGTGCATGGACGAGCGTGTCGGCCAGCGGGAACACGAAGTTCGAGAGGGCGATCTGGAAGCCGGCCTCCGAGAGGGTCGCCTTGCGGATTTTTTCCGTCACGGAGCAACCTTCGTCATTCCGCAGCAAATCGATGCACAACAGCGTGATTTTCTTTCCGTTGACGGCCTCGATGTACTCTTGCGACAGCTCTGCGGGCGGGAGTATGGAGACCAGAATCTGATTCTCCTTCGACAAGGCAATCTGGTCAAGCGTGAAAGCATCGAATTTGAGGATGAGGTTGCTCAGCATTGACAAATCGGCATAACGCTGGGTGAACTCCACCCCTGCGTCGGCGTAGTCGGTGTCGGAGAAGGGGTTGTGGTTCGCGAAACCGAACTGCGCGAACACCTTGACTTGCTCGTCGGTGAGGTTGCTTACGGCGTTCGGGGTGAGGAACCCGCTGTCGGGATGCGCGGCCTCGGGCTTTGCTAACGCGAGCGTGAGCTTGCGTGTGGGCGTTTCCACAGCGGCTTCCCAAGCTTGGGTCTCCACGTGCGGGGTGTCTTGGAGGATGATGTATTCGGAGCTCATAGTTTAGGGTTTAGAGGTTAGAGGGTTAAAGGGTTATATGACAAGAGGTTTTCCTTGAGCAGCCCCGTCAGGGGCAAGAGCTTGGTAGAGCTATGGGTAACGGTTAAAAGGTGAATTTACGGGTTTGGTCGTCGATACGTTCGATATAGACGGGGGTGTATTCGCCGCGGAGGAGGGATTCCACCTTGTCGGTCCATTCGATGAAGCAGTAGCTGCCGCTGTAGAGGTAGTCTTGGAAGCCGATGCGGGTGGCGTCATCGGGGTCGTCGATGCGGTAGAAGTCGAAATGGTAAAGCGGTTCGCCGTCGCGGGTCCAATATTCATTGACGATGGCGAAGGTGGGGGAGGTCATGCCGCCGGTCACGCCGAGCTGCCGGCAGATCTCCTTGATGAGGGTGGTCTTGCCGGTGCCCATCTCGCCGAAGAAGCCGAACACACGCTCCTGCGGGTGCGCCTCCAAAAGTGCTTGCGCCACTGCGGATAATTCCGATTCTGTTGCTATCATTTTGTGAATCATATAGTTAAGGATAGGTTGTTATCCATTCCTTTTTGATTCGCAAACATACATAAAATTCGAATACGCACCGACTGGGAAAAACAATCTATTGCTCCGTGAACACCAGATAGTAGGCATCCGCGGGATTGCCGATACCCACGCTGGGGGTGTAAAGATAAACCGCCACCTTTTTGTGGGAGTTGTTGTAGTAGTGCTGGAATTCTTTTTGGCGGGAAACGCTCTGCCAGATGTACTTCAGCTCATTTTCGTCGGTGACGGTTACGTATTGTCCCGAATTGTTGATGAAAGCGATGCAGCTTTGCCCTGGGTAGGGCAGACCGTTGTCCATCGGCAGACCGGCACGGAAATGGTCGGGGAAACTGAGCTCGCCGCAGCCGCTCCAGATGATGGTGCCGTCCATCAGAAGATTGTCGGTGTTGCGGTAGAACAGCTTGATGTACCCGAAATCGCCCGGCGAACGGTATTCCGCTAAAAAGGGAATTTCATCGCCGGAGTTTTGCTTGTTGCTGACATTGAGCGCATAAAAACCCTTGTAGCGGAAGGTCAGATAGTCCACCTTGGAAATCAGGATGTGCTTTTGCAGGTCGGCGGTCTCGAGGTCGCTTTCGGTGAAGTCGTCGGAAGGCTGTCCGGCACGTGGGTTGGTGATTTGCATGAAAACGCCGTTGAGATAAGGCATCATCACCAAACTGTATTGATTGGCGTAATAATCGTTCCCGTCGAACGAGGCCTCCATGCCGTCAGCCTGTGGTGTTGGAATGAGAGCCGCTATGAGCTCTTCGGGTGTATTAAAAGATTGGTATCCGTTGCCCCAGCCAGTGCTAAGTTCGAGACTGGAGCGGACTAAATGGGTATAAGCCACCGAATTTCGAGCCTCGGTTAGCCATTGGATGAATCCGGTTTTTAGGATGTCGAAATCACTGTTACGTAAGGTCAAGCAGACATTTCCTGTGGAATAGATTTTAGCCTCCTTCGTGACACCATTTTCCGTTTTCGTGAATTTGTTGTCCTCTACGGCGGTGAAGCCATGGTCGGTCAACAGCGCGGCGGCCTCCGAATGCGATTTGCCAATGCAGGCCTTGATTAGGGTGAAGTCGTTGATGATAGGTTCCTGCTCTTCGGGAGTGTAGACAATGGGCTGCGGATCCGTGGGCAGCGGTTCGATGGGACCGTGTGTGCACGCCGCAAGACAAACCATCAGGAACAACCCGACAAAAACGGGCAGATAATGTGTGATTGTGCTCTTTTTCATGACGGTTGGATTTAGATGAAATACGCAGCAAAGATACTGTTTTTATAATATGACGCAAAAAAACCAAAAGGTTACACTTTTAACCCTCTAACCTCCTAACCCTTTAACCTCTCTAACCCAATCAACTGCTCCATCGGGTCCCCTGCAATCTCCCCGATCTTGCACCCTGCATTTCCTGCCGCCTCGCGCAGCACCTCCTCGAAATGCGCGGCGACAGAGCCCGTGAAATGCCACGGAAGGTCGTCGCAGCCGGGATAGTAGCTCTTCTGCTTGGCGAAGAAGGTGGAGAAAGCATTGGAGACGATTTGTCGCACAGACGGCTCTGAAAGATTCTCCCGCAGGAACGGGGCGAACTGCGACATGAACAGATTGGGCTGCGGTTCCTGATAGAGCTTATGTAACACGAGCTCGCGGTTGAGGTGATATTGCTCCTCTAACTTGTCCTTGATAGGATGGGGGAGCGTTTCGGATAAGTAAGCGGTAATCAGATGTTTACCGAGGTTGGTGCCGCTGCCCTCGTCGCCGAGCATCCAGCCCAGGGAGGGAGCGCGGTGAATCATCTCCTGTCCGTTGTAGTGACAGGAGGCCGCGCCGGTGCCGAGGATGCAGACAATGGCCTCGCGCCCGCCCGCCAACGCGTGACAGGCGGCCATCAGGTCGGACCAGACCCGGATGTCGGCCATTGGGAAGTACATGCGGAGATAGCCCTCCATACGCAATGCGTTCTGCGGAGTCGCACAACCGGCACCGTAATAGTCTATCTTGTTGATTTTTACCTCTTTCGGGAATTGCGAAACCGCTTCCGCCAAGATGCGCAGAATGTCCGCCTCGGGCGTGTAGTTGGCGTTGATGCCCGCGCACTGGCAACGAAAAGGCTCGCAAGTACCGTCCACCACCGCGAAAGTGGTTTTGGTGGCCCCCGCATCTACCAGCAGATGCGCGTTATGTGGGGAAAAATCCATATCAATCTGTCGTTAACGATTAACTGCTAACTGCTAACTTATCAGCTCTTCGCGGGACAGACACGCCGGGTTGTGCCGTTTGTATTCGGAGCTGTAGTAGCGTTTGATGAGGGTGTGTTCGCGCAGCGATTCGTCGCCTTGGAAGTAGGCGGCGAAGATGCGGTCGGCCTCGAAATAGTTTTCCACGCCGAGCTGTTCGCAGTCGCACGAGCTGATGCCGAGCCCATCGACCGGCGTGGCGTCGATGCACGACTGCATGGCGGCCTTCTGCTGCTCGTTCTCTTCGCCGAGAAGATAGGTGGCAAGGTTGTAAATCTCTGTTTTCCAGAGATGTTGTACGGGAGCATAATCGCCCACATCGCCGTGCAGCGTCCAGAAGCCGGTGAGGTATTCGGTGTAGTTGTCGGTGCTGATGACCATGCCGTGGTTGAGCTGGGCGAGGTCGAAAAGGACCATCATCCGCATGCGGGCCTTCATGTTGCCCTGACGCAGTTTCGAGAGCATCGAATCATCGAAGCGGATGAGGAGCTTCTTGTTGGCGTAGAAGGTCTCGGTGAGGTCGAGGTGCTCGAAATCGTGGCAGAAAGCCTCGCCCACCGCGATGGATCGGGCAATCTCATCGGCCTTGTTGGTCTCGATGGTGATGGATCGGCCAATGAGCGGGATGTTGAGACGGTCGCACACGGGTCGCAGCAACGCGGCGCACAAAGTGCTGTCGATGCCGCCGGAAATGCCGAGCACCAGCGATTGCAACTTGCTTGTCGATACGTAGTTATACATCCTTTCGCGGATGCCGTCGGCCAGCTTCCGCATACTCTCCTCGCCGGCGAGGAACGGGAAATAGGGTTTGTCGGGTCTGATCATTGTGAAAGGTTTTATGAGCGGCAAAGGTACAAAAAATCCTTTTAATTGGGGTTCTTCATCAGATACAGGATATTCCCGTCCTTGTAATAGACATCCTCGCGGTATTGCACGGTGCCGTCGTCGCCTACGAAGCAGGTGTAGTACTCGATGAAGAGCGGGATGGGCTTGCGCAGGGTGACGCTGCTGGGACGTAGCTCGCGGTAGAACAGCTTGTCCCAGTCGCTGAGGTTTTCGTAATAGAGGGAGTCTTTCTCGTGCTTTTTCTCCAGGAACTCCTCGCCCTTTTCGGTGGTCGGTTCCGCGCCGGAGATGATGTGCAACTGTTCGATGTAGTTGGTGTCGAACCGGTTGACGGCATAGACCCATTCGGCCACGCTGTCGGGATGCTGCACGCGCACGCAGCCGTGGCTCAGGGCCCGTTTGTTCCGCTTGAACGCCCCTTTGTTGTTGGTGTCGTGCAGATAGACCGACTCGGAGTTTGCGAACACGAACTTGTAGAGCCCCAGCGCGTTATAGCGGCCGGAGGTCTGGTGCAGCCGGTAGGGGATGTTGCCGCGGTTCACACGGTTCCAGTCAATGGAGTCGGGGATGACATACTTTCCGTTGCGGCTGTCGCGGATGTAGAGGTGCTCGCGTTTGACCACCGCCGTATTGCTGCGGACGAGCTTCGGGTAGTATTCGTCCTTGATGATGTCATAAGGGATGTTCCACTCGGGATTGAGCACAAGGGTGCGTATCTGGCTGTACATCAGCGGGGTCTCGGCCTTGTAAGGGGTGATAAGACCGTTTTTGTGACGGGCCGGCACCTTCTCTGGGCTCTGGGTCCTGCCGCAGCAAATCCGGTTGCGCATCACCACGGTGTCCTTTTGCACCACGCAGAGCGTGTAGTCGGGAATGTTGACGGCGATGTAGATGGTGTCGTCCTCTTTGCGGTGCCGCGTTTGCCAGCGCAAGCGTTCGAGGTTGGCGACCATGGCATCGCGACGGAATTGCAGCGGAAGCAGGGTCGTATCCATGATGGCAACGCTGTCCGGTTCTGCTAACAGCTTCCTCCATTCCTTCTGAAGGATTTTGTAGTCAGCGGATTGCGGATAAAGTTCCGGAAGGTAGTCGGCGAAACGGTGCATGTTGTCGAGGGCGGTCAAGAGGAAAGCGCTGTCTGGGGAGAGGGTCTCGTAGTACCATTTGCTGCCGTGGACGGCTTTCGGGTTCACTGCGCCGTAACGCAGGGCGCAGGCGTAGCGGAGATACTGGTCGGTGAGCTGCCGTTCGAGGCGGTAGAGATGCGGGTATAGCTCTTCGTTGTTGGGAATCTCATGCTCCACCAACTGGCTGATGGCGTGCCGGATGCTGTCGAGCTGGAAGTATTCGGCGGGGATGCCGTGCTGCGGGTAGGCGTTGGCGAGGGTGGTGAGCAGTGAGTCGGTAAACGCCTCCTGCAACCCTTTCTGCGTCCAAAACGGCTGGAAGTGGCGGCTGCGGTAGAAATCGCGGACCATAGCCGCTCTTAGAGTCGAATCGCGGTCGTTGTCGATTTGACTTTCAATGAATTGGATGTACTCTTTCTCGTGGAATTGGGTGTAATGCTTGAACCAGTGCGGCTTCGGCTGCGCGTGCTCCCGTGGCTTGCAGCATGTCATCAGTCCCAGCAGCAGAACGGCTACTATTCCTATCCATGACCAATACTTGTTCATATTTGGTGTTTTTGTATCGTCTTACTTCTTACATCTCACCTCTCACCTCTCACCTCTCACGTCTCACGTCTTCCGTCTCGTCACGGTAAATCCGCCAGATATAGACAATCGCCATTGCGCTAATGAGGGCGCAGGCGGCGGCTGTGGGCAGCGAACCGTGCACGTCGGTGTACTGCATGTTGTCGGTGTCGATGCCGCGTCCCTGAAGGGTGTAGTCCACCATGATGGAGAGCGCATTGTGCAGCACGTGCGCCAGGATGGGCAGCCACAGCGACCGGCTCCAGTAGAAGAGGTAGCCGAGATAGACCCCTAAGAGGAACCGCGGGATGAATCCGTAGAACTGGAAGTGCAGTGCACTGAATATCAGGGCGGTGAGCAGGATGCCGACGTGCGGGTTCTTCGTCCAGTTCATCAGCAGCGGCTGCAGGGAACCTTGGAAGAAGAACTCCTCGCAGATGCCGGCTAACACAGCGAATACCAGGATGTTGGAGATGAGATCCCAGCTGCTGCGCTGCGAGGTCACGAGCTCCAGAATGTGGTTGGCGGCTTCTTCCATGTCGCGCATGAATTCGGCCACGGAGCCTTCTTGCGGCATGATGCTCTGGTTGAACGCCGACAGCACACCCACCACGGGCAGCAAGGTGACGGACAAAATCAGCACCATGTTCACCATTGTCTGGTTCGGGCGCCGGGTGGCGGCGTTGTAGTCGAACCACTGCCGGTTCTGGCAGTAGGCGAACAGCAGCGCGGGCACGAGGAACGCCCCGATGGTGGTCAGCGCCTGCGTGATGCGGATGGCGGTCACAGGGTCGGATGCCTCTAACATGTTCGGTGTGTGGTAGAGGAGCATGACGATCAGCGTCCCCAGCGACGAGAACACCAGCATCCCGCCGAGCATGAAGAGCGCCAGCACGATAAGTTGGATCCAGTAGGGTTTTTCACGTAGTCTCATTGTAGAAGGTTTATGGTTACACGGTTACACGGTTACACGGTTACACGGTTACACGGTTACACGGTTACACGGTTACACGGTTACACGGTTACACGGTTCAAAGTTTCGGCGGCAAAGATACGTTTTTTGGATGAATGTGATAGCTTATAAAAACGTAGGGGCGAATATTTATCCGCCCCTACAAAAACGTTATGGTATCATAGTTTACCGCCGGCTCACGATGATCTTTCCGGTCACCGTCTTGCCGTCGTCCAAGGTCACTTTCACCAAGTAGTGGCCGGTCGGGAGGTTGATTACGTCAATCTGCGTGAAGTCGGGCGTGTCGGCGTCTTGCTGGTTGAGCAGTTTGCCGGCCATGTTGAAGACCGCCACGCTCTTCATGCGCTCGCCGCGGATGTTCAACATCACGCTCGTCGGGTTCGGATAGAACGAGAACTCCGGCTCCATCGTGAACTCCTCAACACCGTCGTTGAAGGCCACATAGAGGGTCAGGTGGACGATACTGTCGCAGCCGACTAACGTGAAGTACTGGATGTCGTATTCGAACGTGCCGCTGTCAGCAGGGGTGATTACGAAGCTGCCGTTGACGTATTCGTGCTCGCGGATGGCCGTATCGGTCACGTAGATGTCGTAAATCGGGTTGAGGGAGAGGTGCAGCACATAGACGCTGTCGCAGCCGTAAACGGTGGTCAGGCTGTCGTAGTAGTCGCCCTCGACGCTGTAGCTGCCGCCGTGCCATTCGTAGGGCACGTTCTCACAGGTGGACGCCGTGGTCTCGAACAGATAGGTCGGCATCACCTGCAGGATGAGGTTCACCGTGCTGTCGCAGCCGTTGGTGTTGGTGAGCGTTAACTGGTCATAGAGCGTGCCGGGTTGTGCCGCAAGCGTGTCGAAACCGTTCAGCGTGTAATAACCGCCTTGGCAGATGGTGTCGTGGATGGTGATTACATCGCTCTGGTTCACCGTGAGTTGCAGCTCATACACGTCGTTGCAGCCGAAGGTGTTGGGCACCGTGTCGTAGTAGGTGCCGGCAGCTGTGAGCGTGTAGCCGCGCCACAGATACGGCAGGCTGGTGTTGCAGATTGTCTCGGTTTCGGTCACGTAGCTCGAGGTGTTCACCGTGAAGGTGAGCATGAAGGTGCTGTCGCAGCCGTTGGCGGTGGTCAGCGTGTCGTAGTAGATGCCGCTGGCGGTAATCGTCTGGCCGTGCCACAGATACGGCAGGTCGTAGTCGCAGGCGGAGGCGGTCTCCGTGGCGTGATACGACGGGTTGACGAACAACGTGAGGTAGTAAATGCTGTCGCAGAAGTTGACGGTCTGGTGGTAGTCTTCGCGTGAGCCGGCGCTGTTCAGCGTCAAGCCGTGCCACAGATACGGCAGCTCGTCACTACAGATGGTCACGGTGTCGTAAATATGGTAGGTCGGGTTGACGGTGACGGTCACCTCGTGGATTTCGTAGCAGCCCGTAGTCACGCTGTTCGCGGTGTCACGGTAAGTGCCGCTCTCCGTGAGGGTCATGCCGCGCCAAATCTCGCTTCCGCCTGCGCACAGCACGATGGGATTGTCGGTGATCACCACGGTCGGGTTGACGGTCAGCGTGAGCTTATAGACGCTGTCACAGCCGTGGCCGGTGGTCAACGAATCGTAATAGATACCGCTCTCGTTGAACTGCATTCCACGCCATTCGTACGGCAGGCTGTGGTCGCAAACCTCGGCGGTTTCGGGAATCAGGTACTCCTGAGCCTGGTGCAGCGTGAAGGTCACGATGCTGTCGCAGAGGCCGTCGCGTTGGAAGACCACCTCGTAAGTGCCCTCCTGCGTGAAGGTGTTGCCGCCGTAAACCATCGGGAAGTCGCTGGCGCAGACGTACTGTTCCTCAACACCGTGCGCAGTCGGGATCACCGTGAAGTGGACGGAGACTAAACTGTCACAGCTGTTGACAGTGCTGAAGAGAATGTCGTAGTCGCCTGTGGTGTTCAGCGAGGTAGTGCCATAGGTGTAAGGCAGGGTCTCCTCGCACACGGTCACGGTGTCATAGTGATGGTAGGTGTCGTTGACATTCAGCGTGAAGTGCGTGATGGTGAGGCAGTTGTCGATGTCCGCCACCACAATTTCGTACTCGCCGGCTTCAGTGAAGGTGCTGTCCATGAAGGTGTGGGGCAGTTCGGAAGCACAGATGGTATGTGTCACGTAGTGCTCGCTGTTCGGGATGACGGTGAGATGCAGATGACATACGCTGTCGCAACCGTTCACCGTCGTCAGGGTGATGGTGTGGTCTCCGCCTTGGCTGAAACTGTGCTCCTCGTCGAACCAGTAAGGCAGCGCACCTTGGCAGACCGTCGCCGACACGTTGAAGCTGTAAGTTGGGTTGACGTTCAGATGCAGATGGACGATGCTGTCGCAGCCGTTGACAGTAGAGTAGGGGATGTCAAAGTCACCGGTTTCCCAGTACTGCTCGTTGTCCCAAATGTAAGGCACTTCCACGTCACAGATGTTGACGGTGGTGTCGATGCTGTAGGTCGGGTTGACGGTCAGGTGCAGCGTGGTAGTGCTGTCGCAGCCGTGGATGCTCTGGCTTTCATGCACGAGGACGTAGGTGCCTGCGTCGGTCGGCAGCGTGTCGAAGCCGTTGGCAGCGTAATGCGTGCCGAGACAGATGGTGTCGTGCAGGTTGATGTTATAGACCGGGTTGATAGTCAGATGCAACGTCACAAGGCTGTCGCAACCGTTGGCATTCTGGAACAACTGGGTGTAATCGCCGGATTCCGTGTAGATGGTGTCATTCCACGTGAAGTTCACGCAAGCGGTAGCGGTGATTTGGACAGCATCGGCGGTATGGATGGTCAGGTGCAGCGTCACGGTGCTGTCGCAACCGTTAACATCCTGGAAGTGTTGCACATAATCGCCAGAGGTTGTATAGACGGAGTCGTTCCAAGTGTAACTCGTGCAGGCGGTTTCGGCAAATTCGGAAATCACCTCGGGACGGATGGCCAAATGCAGGGTCACCACGCTGTCGCATCCGTGTTCGCTTTGGAGTGTGACGGTATGATCACCGGCCTCCGCGAGGATAGTGCCGTGGAAATCGTAGGTGGTGTTGTGGCAGATGGTGTCATAGTATTCGGACTGCAGGTTCGGCCACACGGTCAGGGTCATCGTTGTGATGCTGTCGCAACCATAGATGTTCAGACCGGTGTTCGTGAGCGTATAAATGCCCGCCTCGGCAAACGTGGTGTCGAAGCCGTTGGCCTGATAGTGGATGCCGGCACAGACCTCATCCGTCAACGCCACAGCGTTGGTCGGATTCACTGTGAGGTGGAGCACAATCGTGCTGTCGCAGTTGTATTCGGTGGGCACTATGCGAGTGCAGGTGGTGTCGCCAGCGGTCGTGGGTGTCACGTCGAAACCGTTCAGCTGGTAGCTCTCGCCTAAGCACACAGTGGCGTTCAGCTCTGTGGTGTTCAGCCCATGGACGATGAGGTGCAGCACGGTGATGCTGTCGCAGCCGTTCTGGGCCAAGCCTTGCTGGGTGTGGTAGCCGGATTCGGTGACATTGGTAAGATTGAAATTATTCTCGGTATAATCACTGCCTTCACAGACATGTGCCACGATGGTGTCGCGGTATTCGGCACCGACTGACAAGTTCAGTATCACGATGCTGTCGCAGCCGTGCGAGGTCTGCAGTTCGGCGGTGTAGCTGCCCGCTTCCGTATAGGTCTCCCCGTTGAATTCGTAGCTGCCGTTCTCGCAGATCATCGTCGAGATGCTGTAATGGTAGGACGGCCATACGCGCAGATGCAGCGTGATGGTGCTGTCGCAACCGTAAACGTTCGGCTCGCTGTGGATCAGCGTGTAGAGGCCGGCCTCGTTGAAAGTGGTGTCGAAGCCGTGCTGTGTGTAGGCACTTCCGGCGCAAGCGGTGTCGTTGAACACCATCTGATGCGTGGGGTTCACCGTGATCTGCAACGTGACCATGCTGTCGCAACCGTTGGTGGTCTGCAGATGCTGTGTGTGGGTGAACGTGCCGGGCACGGAAGCCAAGACATTGAAGCCATTCTCGGTATAGCTCTCACCGACACAGAGCGTCTGGGTGAAATTGGTGTAGGCACGCGGATTCACGATGAGGTGCAGAACCGTGGTGCTGTCACATCCGTTAACATCGGTCGTCGCGTGGCTGTAATACTTGGTCTCAGAAGGAGAGAAAATCTCGAAATCGTTCTCGGTGTAGCTCTCGCCTTCGCAGATTGCCACCTCAAGGGTGTCGCGCTTCTCCGGATAGACGGTCAGGTGCAGCGTGACGATGCTGTCGCAGCCGTAAATGGTGGCCAGCGTATCGGTATAATTGCCGGTCTCCGCTAACGCCACACCGTTGAACAGGTAGGTCTCGTTATGGCAGATGGCTGCCTCGATTTCATGCTGGAACACGGGGTGAACGGCGATGTTCACGGTGAAAGTGCTGTCGCAACCGTAGTTGTTCAGCCCTTCGTAAGCCAACGTGTAGCTGCCGGTTTCAGCGAAGGTGGTGTCGAACCCGAACTTTGTGAACGGCTCGCCAGCGCAGAGGAGGGTGTCCACCACGATGTGGTGCACCGGATTCACCGTCAGATGCAGGTTGACCGTGCTGTCGCATTCATAGGCGGACTCGAGATGGCGGGTGTAGAGATTGGTGCCGATGGTCGTGTTGGCAATGATGAATCCGTAACCGGAGTATGCGCCCTGACCACAGAGGGTGTCGTACAGTTCGGTGACGACAGGCTCGTGCACGAACAGATGCAGATAGGTGATGCTGTCGCAGCCGTTGGCAAGCTGTGTGGTGCGGGTGTAGTAGTCGGTCTCGGTCGGGCTATCGATAGTGAAGCCGTTGGCGTAATAGGATTCACCCAAGCAGATGTGCGCCTCGATGTCCTTGCGGTATTCAGGATAGACGGTCAGATTCAGCGTGACGATGCTGTCGCAGCCGAAATCCGTCGTGTATTCGGCTGTGTGGGTGCCGGTTTCACTCAGGGTCATGCCGTCAAAGGTGTAGGTCTCCCCGTAGCAGATGGCGGCGTTGATGGTCTGGTCGTAGGCGGGGTGGACGCGAAGTTGCAGCGTGACGGTGCTGTCGCAGCCGTGGATGTTCTCCTCGGAGTGGATTAGGGTGTGGGTACCGGGTTGCGTGATCACCGTGTCAAATCCATGACCGCTGTAATGCCCGTTGACGCAGATATCGTCCTCATATTCGAAATGATGCACGGGAAGCACTTCCAGATTCAACACCACCACGCTGTCGCAGCTGTAGGCGGTTTGGACGGTGCGGGTGATGGTTTGGGAACCAAGGACGGGGGTGGGAATGTTGAAGCCGTAAAGCGTGTATGGATTTCCTTCGCAAATGGTGTCGAACAATTCGGTGGTGTTCAGCTCATGGACATAAAGATGCAACACCACAAAGCTGTCGCAACCGCTCTGGGAAGTCAGATGTTGGTCGTAGAAACCGGTCTCCGGGGACTCGATCGTGAATCCGTACTTGTCGTAGGAAGCGCCTTCGCAGATGTGGTCGGTGATGGTGTCACGGAATTCCGCACCCACGTTGAGGGTCAAGGTGACAATGCTGTCGCAGCCGTGAACCGTGCTCAGCTCCGCCGTGTAAACACCGGAAACGGTCAGCTCGTTGCCGTTGAAATTGTAGCTGGTGTTGGCGCAGATGGTGGTGGAGATATTGATGTTATAGTTGGGGTGAACGTTCAGGTACAGGACAGTGACGCTGTCGCAGCCATAGACATTCTGGTCGATGTTCATCAGGGTGTAGGTGTTTGCGTTGGCGAATGTGGTGTCGAAACCATAGTCGTTGTAGGGAACACCTGCGCAAACATCGTCGGTCAGTTCAATGTAATGGACCGGGTTGGCGATAAGGTGCAGGTTGACAACACTGTCACAACCGAACACGGTCTGCAGGTTTTGGGTGTATATGGTGTCGATGGCGGACATGACCGGGATGTGGAAGCCGTTCTGGTTGTAAACCTCGCCCACGCAAAGAGTCTCTTCGAGCATGGTGGTGACGGGCTCATGCACGATCAGGTGCAGCGTGGTGATGCTGTCGCAGCCGTTCACGTCGGAGTCGTTATTCACGTAATCGTCAGTAACTGTCGGGTTCGGAATGCTGAAACCGTAACCGTTGTATTCCTCCCCGTAGCAGGTGTGCGCCTCATAACTGCGGCTCTTCTCGGGATATTGGGTCAGGTAGAGTCTCACGATGCTGTCGCAACCGTGCGCAGAGGTCAGAGTGTCCGTGTAAAGACCTTCTTCGGTGAGCATCACGCCATGGAAATCATACTCGTCGTTGTAGCAGATGGTGGCGTTGAGGTAAGTTTGCGGTTTTGCGTAGATGTGGACGTTCAGGGTGGTCACGCTGTCGCAGTCGTAAACATTCAGTCCTTGGTGCACCAGCGTGTAGTGGCCGGCTTTGTTGAACGTGGTGTCGAAACCGTAGGCAGAGACGGGTTCGTTGACACAACCGTCAACATCATAGGTCAGGTCGTGCGAGGGGTTCACGGTCAGCGTCAGGATGACGATGCTGTCACAGTGGAAAGAGGTCTCTAACTCCTGCGTCAGGGTGACGATGCCGGCCTCATCGGCGTCAAACTGGAATCCGTAGCGGTTGTAGGCAGTGCCTTGGCAAACCGTGTCGGACAGCTCCGTGATGACCGGGTCATGGACGAAAAGGTGCAGCGTGGTCGTGCTGTCGCAGCCGTTCACATCGAGGTTGTTGTTTTCGTAGTCGTCAGTTTCGGTAGCGCCTGTGATGTTAAATCCGTTCTCGGTGTAGTCGCTGCCGTTGCAGATGTGCGCCACAATGTCCCGACGTTTCTCCGGACGGACACTCAGGTGCAGGATGACGATACTGTCGCAGCCGTGGACGGAGGGAAGGGTGTCCCTATAAATGCCCGGTGCCGTTAAGGTTTGGCCGTTGAAGAAAATGCTTCCATTGAAGCAGAGGGTGTCGTACCGGTGAGTCTGGTAGGTGGGTGTCACAACGAGGGACAGCGTGGTGGTGCTGTCGCATCCGAAGACCGTCAGGTCGTTGTGGGTCAGCGTGTAGGTGCCCGCCACTCTGAGGGTGGTGTCGAAACCGTAGTTAGTGTAATGCTCACCTGCGCATACCATATCGTTCAGCACGATGTACTGGGTGGGAGCCACGGTGAGGCTCAACATGACGGTGCTGTCGCAGCCGTATGCGTTCTGAAGGGAAAGGGTGTGGGGGAAGGTACCCGGTTGCGTGGCGGCGGGAATGTTGAAGCCATTTTCCGTGTAGGGCTCCCCGATGCAGATGGTATCGGCAAGTTGCACCTGATGCGCGGGATTCACGGTGAGCTCGAGGGTGACGGTGCTGTCACAACCGAAGACGGTCGTCAAATTATGGGTCTCGGTGTATGTTCCCGGCACATCCGTGGCGAGCTGGAAGCCGTGGCGGTTGTATGGGGTGCCTTGGCAGACCGTGTCGGTCAAATTCTTGACGACAGGTTGGTGGATGGAGAGGTCGAGGGTCACTACGGAATCGCAGCCCGCGGCGTTGGTCGTGGTGAAGGTGGCCGTGTGGTTGCTCTCGGTGTAGGTGATGCCGTCAATCCAGGTGTAGCTGCTGCAGGCCTCTTGGACATCCGTGAAGGCCGTGGCCTTTCTGACGGTGAGGTCCAGGGTGATCACGGAATCACAGCCTGCAGCGTTGGTCGTGGTATAGGTGGCCGTGTGGTTGCTCTCGGTGTAGGTGGTGCCGTCAATCCAGGTGTAGCTGTCGCAAACGTCGTGGACGTCGGTGTAGGCCGTGGCCTTTCTGACGGTGAGGTTCAGGGTGATTACGGAATCGCAACCGGCGGCATTGGGCATCGTGAAGGTAGCGGTGTTGTTGCTCTCGGTGTAAGTGTTGCCGTCAATCCAGGTGAAGCTGTTGCAAACATCGTGGACGTCGGTGTATGAGGTGGACGAGTTGATGGTCAGGTGCAGCGTCACGACAGAATCGCAGCTGTTGGCCGATGTGAAGGTCATCGTGTGATCGCCCGACGCGGTGTAAGTCTCGCCGTTCCATTCGTAGCTGTCGCAAGCGGTTTCGTACACATCTTGATGCTGGGCGGTGTTGATGGTCAGGTTCAGGGTCACCACGCTGTCGCATCCGTTCGCAGCTGTGAGCGTTCTTACATAAGTGTTTGATTCCGAGAAAGTCTCTCCGTTCCAAACATACTCGTTGCAAGCTTCGGCCGTGATGGTATTGGTCACCTGCGGTTTGACATATACATATAATGTAACCAGACTGTCGCAGCCATTGGCGGTGACGGTGTTGAGCACAAAGCTCTTTTCGCCAGCAGTGGTGAAGGTCTGGGCGATGCCGTAGTTCTGGTAGGGGACATTCTGGCAGATGGTGTCGTGGATGGATTGCGGTTCGTAGGTCGGACGGATAGTCACCGTCAAGGTTGACTTCGGGCTCTCGCAGGTGGTCTCGCTGTTGTACACGCTGACTAAGAAATTGGTTGATTCATTGACGGTTGTGTTGTAATGGGCGTTCTCGGCCAGTTGGGTTTCATCGCTGTCGTACCAGCGGAAGAGGTCTGCGGAAGTGTTTACATATTCGGCGAGGTCGGCGGTGAGCGGTCCGCAATTCGTTGCGTCAGTTACCTGCGGGGCGGCGGGAACAGCGTTCTCCGTGGCCACAGCAGCCACACGGGTCGCGCTTTTACAGCCAGTGGCTACGTTGTAGCTCTCCACGTAGAAAGTACGGGTGGTGTTTTGGTTGTTGTTGAAGGTCACGGTGTAAGTGCTCTCCGTGCTCAGTACCGTAGTGTTGTTCGGATTGTTGTTGCCATACCAGCGGCATTGCGTGCCGTTCTCGCCCACAGCGGCGGAAAGAATGACATCACCTGCACCGCAGCGGGTGTCCTCGGCGGTGGTAATCTGCGGGTCGCCCGGAACCTCATTCACGGTGACAGCCACCTCAATGCGGTCGCTTTCGCAGCCGGCGTTGCTGTAGCTCGACACGTAGAAAGTGGTGCTTTCCGTCAGCTCGGGTGTATAGCTAAGGCCGGTGTGGATCGGCTCTCCGCCAGTTTGCGTTGCATACCAGCGGCAACCGTCACTGTTGCTGCCCTTGGAAACATTCAGGTTGAGAGTTCCGGCACCGCATCTGGAGAGAACGGTGGAATTGAGGGTTGGAGTGCCCGGCGTCGGGTTCACATTCACGGTCAACGTGATGATGCTGTCACAGCCGTCGGCGTTGGCGTTGGGTAACGTGATGGTTTGGGTACCGGCTGAGGTGATTTCCGTGCCTGCAAACATGAAGGGTATCTCGTTGTTGCAAACCGTAATCGTTTGCGTGGAGGTCGAGCTGTGCTTCACGGTCAGGTGGCAAGTGACGATGCTGTCGCAGCCGCTCACACTCTGCAGGTTCTTTTCAATAGTCTGGGAGGTGGTGTACGTTTCACCCAGCCACGTGAACGCATTGCAAACGGTGGTGTCGAAGGAGACATTGTAGCCGTTGTTGATGGTCAGGTGCAGCGTCACGGTGCTGTCGCAGCCGAGACTGCTGGAGATGGTTTTCGTGATGTCACCCGAAGTGGTGTAGGTCTCGCCTTGCCAGGTGTAGGAACCGCAAGCAGTCTGGTAATCGTCCGTTTGCGCATAGACGGGATTCACTGTCACGGTCATCGGGACGAGGGAACTGCGGCAGTTGTTCTGGTCAACAACGGCGGCATAGAAGGTGGTGTTCGAAGTGATATGTTGGTTTACAGCAGCTTCGGTTTCCCCATTGGGGTCGGAATACCAGTTCGTCGCGGAGGTGGACTGGTTCGTGAGGGTGATGTCGCCCGATCCACAAACACTGGCGTTAGTGACGTCGCTGGGAGCGGTGGGCAGCGGGTTGATGACGATTTCGACCGGCGTTTCCGCGCTCACACACTGGGTGTTGCTGTTGGTGATGGTAGCATAGTATGTGGTGATTCCGTTCACCGTCCTCGTCATTTGGAAACCCTGACCTTCATACTGCATTTCGCTGTTGTACCATTTTACGTTGTAACCGGTCAATTGGGGGACGTTGAGCTGCACGCTCACGCTGTTGTTGGAGCAAATCGGGGAGGCCGGGGTCGTGGTGACGACAGGCGCGGCGGGAATCTCGTTCACCGTGACGGTCAACGGGACAAGTGCGCTGCGACAACCGTTGCTGCTGATGGCAGCGGCATAGAAAGTGGCATCGCCCGTGACGTGCTGTGCGGCCGTGATCTCATTGTTGCCGGCAGCATCGGAGTACCATTTTACCGTGTTAGCGGAGGTGGCCGTCAGGGTGATGTCGCTTGCACCGCAAACGCTCATGCCGTCGACACCGGGATTCGCAGGGACTGCGTTGACGGTGGCGGTCACTTGTGTGCGGGGAGAGAAGCATCCACCCTCGTTCTGTGCGCTCACGTAGTAGTTGTATGTGTTCGGGTTTACGAGGTTAGTCGTGGTGAAGGTGGTGCCGTTGCCAGCTTCTGATCCTCCCGACTGCTGGGTGTACCAGTGGTAGGTGTAGCCATCGACGGGGTTGTTGACAGAAAGCTCCACCGTGCCCTCGCCGCAGCGGGAACCGTTGTTCGCGGTGGGCGCTGTCGGGGACGCTGCCGAGGTGACGGTCACACTGACAGAACTTTCGCAGCCGTCCAACGAGGCCGTCACGGTGTAGGTGTCTGCTGAGGTGATGTCCAGACTGCTGCTCGTGCTGCCGTTGTTCCAAGTGAGGGTGGAATTTGCCGGGGTGACGTTGGCTGTTAACGTGCCCGTTGCCCCGTCACAGAGGGCGGTGGTGCCGCTGATGGTGACCGTCGGGGTGGTCTTTCCCGTGACACTCTTGGTGGTGCTGCCGCTGCAACCGTTGGCATCGGTGCCGCTCACGGTGTAGGTGCCGCCGGAGGTGATGGTCAGCGGATTGTCATTGCCTTGAGCACTGCCGCTCCAGGTGTAGTTGCTCAGTCCGGAGGCGGTCAGCGTGGCCGTGGTGCCGCTGCACAGGAAGGTCGGACCGTCGATGGTGACGGTAGGCGCGTCGTGAGCGGTGACAGTCACGGTGGCCGTGGCGGTACAGCCGTAGCTGGTACTGCCGGTCACGGTGTAGGAACCGCCGGTCGTCACTTGGATGTAACTGTCATGGCTGCCGTTCGACCAAACGTAGCTTGCTGCGCCAGTACCCGTCAGGGTGGTGGCAAGGCCGGCACAAATCGAAGTGCTGCCGGAGATGGAGACCGTCGGTTGAGGTTGCATCTCCACGGAAACGGAGGCTGTGTTGGAGCAGCCGTTGGAGGCTGTGCCGGTGACCGTGTAGGTGGTGTGTTGCTGGGTCGGGGTCACGGTGATGGAGGAACCGGATTGACCGGTGCTCCAGCTGTAGGTGTTGGCCCCCGTCACGTTCAGCGTGGCCGAAGCACCCTCACAAACGACCTGAGGGGTGGCCGTGGCGGTCAACGTGGGGAGGTCCACCGCGAACTGGATGTAGTAATCGAAGGTGGAGTTGTCGTTATGCACCACGTGGATGGTGGCTTTGTAGCCGTTGTCAGCGTTGGCCTGCGTGACGGTGAACGCGGTGATGAGCTTCGATTTGGGTTGCGCAGCTACTTGCGGAATGTTGTTACAAGCAACCGGGGTGGGGTAGTTGAAGGTCGTGCTTCCGCTGTTGTTGAAGATAGGATTCCCACTGGCATCGTAGGCGCATGCAGGCTCGTGTGTGGCGAACTCTGCTGCATTGAAAGCGTTCAAAGCGGCGCTGTTCGCCGTGCCGCCGATGGATACGGAGGAGAGTCCTTTGTCGTAAATGCACCAAAGGTTATCAAGGGCTAGTCTATCATTATCGGTGCCACCACCGGCTGATTCGTTGGTTGAGAAAGAAGCCAAGATGTATTGAGGACGGGTGATGGTAGAGTAGTCGTTGTCATTGTTAGCTGAATTATTGGAATAGTGGATGAACTTATCAGCAAATCGTGCCCAAGATGTGGAGGGGGAGAATGCTGTTTGACAGTAAGCTATTAGGTTGGTATTGTTCAAGTCAGAAGAGCTACTAGATGCGCTGGCGTTCACAGCCCCATTGGCGTGATCATACCATGCTCCTTTGTGCAAATATACCTTGATAAGCGGTTGGTTTGATGAACTTGACCAGTTTGTTTTATAATAGAAAGACATGGAATCGGGACAGCCAATAAAAGGCCAGTAGAAATGCCCGTTTCCGTATGAACTGCTATTAGATAGGTCTGAATAATTGTAATTTTGATAGTTAGTTACGGTTATGCTTCCCACACGCGTACGGCCGGATGTTATCGTTCCGTTAGCCCTGGCAATACCTGCAGCCCTATGGGTCAATAAGTCTAAAGAATAAGAACCGCTTAGTGCGTCACTTCCTGATAATCGCTCATGACTGGTTTTCACCGCTTCGCCACAACCGATATTGAGTGTAGTTTGGCATAAGACTTCATCAAAAGTATGCCAATTGTCAGGAACATAGGAGGTTCCTTGATACACATCTGCTCCAGTGTGGTTTGTCCATTTCTCGAACCCCGGGTTCGGGAACTGGGTGTTGGTCTGGGTAATGGTTTGACCGTTCACCATGCTTGCCGTCAAGAACAGCAGCGCACAAAAAATCGTAAATTTCTTCATATCTTTAACTTTATTTATTCCTTATATAATTCGGATTCGCAAAATCCGATTCTGTTGCCGAATATATTTGCCGGCAAAAAAAAAACGGCGGCAAAAGTACAAAATTTCTTGGACGCTCGGTCAGAAATCGTATTCTTTCTGCTTCAATAAACTAATAATCAGAAAAATAGGAGTGTTAATTTTCGTTAAATCAATGCGCGAAGAGAGCTGTATCCAGCGGGAAACGAACAGGCGGTTGTTAATTAAGACAAAAGTAGAGACGCAAGATTTTGCGTCTCTACTTTCCGTCATTATTGAACCTTGAACCTTGAACCTTGAACTTTGAACTTTGAACTTTGAACCTTGAACTCTTATCGTCCCAGCAGCACGACGGCTTCGTCCAATGTGAGTTCCACGTCGTCGAGGACGGCGGGCATGTAGCCCATCTCGCGGGATTTCTCGTCGGTGAAGACGAAGTAGGTGCAGGTGCACTCGGCGCAGCAGACTCCGTCGGGACTGAGGATTTCGCCGTGCACCACCGCCACGTTGTGTCGTTGCTCTACCAGCCTGCCGTTCAGCCGGATGTAAGGCCACAGCGTGCTCACCGGCTTGCGGTAACGCATCTCCATCTTGGCCGTCACGCCGGAGGTCTGCAGCTGGTAGAAGACCACCCACCCGCAGATTTCGTCCAACAGGGTCGCCTGGAGGCCGCCGTGCAGCGTGTCGATCCAGCTCACGAAGTTCGGGTTCGCCTTCCAGACCGACACCACCTGTTCGCCGTCCCAGAAAAAGTTCATGTGCGCACCGCTCGGGTTGTCGGGACAGCACCCGAAGCAGTTGTAACCTTTTGTATTTCCCACCCAGGGGTTGATGATTCGCTTCATGTTTTTTTTGTTTCAGATCCCCACACTGCGGCTGTCGCCTTGTGTGGGGTTATTAAGATGTTGTCCCTTCGGGACTGCTCGATGAATATATATATTATGTGGTTGTCTGTTGCTTTGGACCTTTGAACCTTGACCTTTGAACCTTGAACTTTGAACTTTGAACTTTTAACTTTGAAACTGGCCGCGAAAATACATTTTTTTACGTGACGTCGTGAAAAATGTTATCTTTGCCGTTTCAAATCCTTAAAATCCAAGATTATGAGTTACAAGATTATTGACGTGGAAGGAATCGGCGATGTTTACGCCGGAAAATTGTCGGAAGCCGGTATCAACACGGTGGAAGAACTGCTCGAAGCCGCGAAGAAACCCGCAGGTCGTGCCGCATTGGCCGAAAAGACCGGTATCTCCCCGAAATTGGTCCTCACCTGGGCCAACCATGCTGACCTGATGCGCATCAACGGTGTCGGTCCGCAGTTCTCCGAACTTCTCGAGGCCGCTGGCGTCGATACGGTGAAAGAGTTCCGCAATCGCGTGGCTGAGAACCTCGTCGCCAAAATGAACGAGGTCAACGAACAGAAGCACCTTGTGGGCCGCGTTCCCACCGCCGGCGAACTTCAGAAGATGATCGACCAGGCCAAGGAACTTGACCCGATGATGGAGTACTAATTCTATTGTAGAGACGCAAAATTTTGCGTCTCTACAATTTTTGTATCTTTGCCGCTCAATTTTATTAGGAAATAATATGGATGACAGTCTGTGTAACTTATTGATTACCAAAGGTGAATTGAAACAAAACATCTTCACCGTCACCTTGGAGACCATGCAGCTCTTCAAAGATGCCGCCAAGGGCTTCGAGGAACACTATCGTGACCATTATGCCGACGACCACGACAACATCCCGGTGCTCTTCACCAACAAGAACCAGTACCAGTTCATGCTCAAGTTCGGCGGCGATGTGCTCATCTTCCTGATGCACACTAACATATTCGAGTTTTCCCGCGACCACGAGGTGATGCGCACCCCCTACATCAAGGAGGACAAGGACCGCTCGTACTGCGGTATGATCCAGATTTTCAACTTCTTGGGCGATTCTCTGAAGTATGACCGCGTGAACGACCTCGGCTACATGATCGGCCGTATCTTCATCAACAAGGAGGGCCACTACTACATCGAGGGCAAGCGTGAGCTGGCGCAGGTGATCAACAACTTCAGCACGAACGAAATTTCACCCGAAGCCGTCAAGGAAATCCTCGCTTCGGCCATCCGATATACGCTGAATTTTGACCTTTTGGTGCCAAATTATGAGGATATGAAGATCATCACGGTGAACGATATCCTGCAATTGGAGGAACAAACGAACCTTCTTCGGACTGGTAAACGCCTGGGATTCAGGTTTGAACAAGACAAAAACGAGTAGGAAAAAATATTTTTCCGGATTTGTCGGCGCATATCAAAAAAAGTGTATTTTCGCGGCGTCAAATTTTGACACCAATGCCGGGTTCGTCTAGTCGGCCTAGGACGTAAGATTTTCATTCTTAAAATCAGGGGTTCGAATCCCCTACCCGGTACAAAAAAAGCGGTTAACATCCTCGAAGGTTCGTTAACCGCTTTCTTTTTTCACGTAATCCTTAATTCTGTATTTCTACTGCCAACCGCTAACAGCCAATAGCTATCCGTTCATCACTTGATGTTGAGGAAGGGAATGGCGCCGCCTGTGTATTCCGGCAGCTGGCCGTCCCATTTCTGCACCGCCTCGTATTCCACTAATCGGGGGTTTTTCTCCAATGCGTTGGCCTTGATGCGGATGGCTTCGGCCTCGGCTTCCGCCTTGATTTTCGTCTGTTTCGCCTGCTCCTCGATCTGGATGGTCACGTTTTTGGCTTTCAGCGCGTTTTGTTCCGCTACCTGCTTCTCCTTGATGGCCGTTTCGAACTGGTCGTCGAAGTCGATGTTCACCAGCTGGAAATGGATGTTCGTGAAGTAGCGGTTGTCGAGGGTCTGGCGCAGTTTGTCTTCGATTTCGTGGCGCACTTTGTCGCGGTTCTCCACAATCTGCGTGGCGTTGAAGTTGCCGAAGCTGCTCTTCACCGCGCTGCGGATGTACGGCTCCACAATCCGTGTGTGGTAGTCCGCGCCCACGTTCTTGATGAGCAGACTGACATTCTCCCGCACCAGGTCGTAGTTGATGGTGTACGACACCTCGGAGGTCTGCACGTCACGTGTGTAGGAATCTTCCGTGCCGTCGAACTTCTTCTGCTGCACGTTCACCTTCTGTATGGTCTGGATGAACGGGATCTTGAGGTGCAGACCGTCGCTCACGGCCTTGTCATGGATTTTCCCGAAGGTGGAGAGCACGCCGCGCTCCGTCGATTTCACGGTGTAGAAGGAACTGAAAAGCGTGATGAGCGCAAGCAGCCCCAGGAAACCGTAAATTGTCCATTTAACAATTTTTTTGGAAGGATTAAGGTTATTGTTCATATTGTTATGATTGTTTTTTTGAATATTCATTTCGAACGGCAAAGATACAAAAATTCATGTCCGGAAGCGGAAAAACGACGTTTAAAAAAAAATCCATTTGGCCACCGACATTATATTGATATATATTATATTTGCAGCCGCAAAAAAATATTGGATATTTTGCAATAACTTGTTTATAATTAAAAAGTTAGATATATGAAGATTTCGTACAAGTGGCTGAAAGATTTGCTGAATTTTAACCTTACGGCGGAGGAGACGGCGGCCTGCCTCACCGACTGCGGCCTTGAGGTCGAGGGCATGGAGACCTTCGAGACGGTGCGCGGCGGTCTGCGCGGCATCGTCATCGGCGAGGTGCTCACCTGCGAGCCCCACCCCAACTCAGACCATCTTCACGTGACCACCGTCAATGTGGGCGGCGAGGAGCCCCTCCACATCGTCTGCGGCGCTCCCAATGTCGCGGCCGGACAGAAGGTGGTGGTCGCCACCATCGGCACCGTGCTCTACAGCGGTGACGAGTCTTTCACCATCAAGAAGTCCAAACTGCGCGGCGAGCCCTCCGAGGGCATGATCTGCGCGGAGGACGAAATCGGACTGGGCGCTTCCCACGACGGCATCATTGTGCTGCCCGACGAGGCCGTCCCCGGCACTCCCGCCGCGGAGTACTTCCAGGTAGAGTCCGATACCGTCTTCGAGATCGGTCTCACCCCCAACCGTTGCGATGCCATCTGTCACTTCGGCGTGGCCCGCGACCTCTATGCCGCCCTTTCCCAACGCGGCATTCCCTGCTCCACGCTTGTGCGCCGCAACGCCCGCGAGGTGCAACCTGTGGCCGGCGTTCATGCCCGCGTGGACATCGTCATTGAGAACACCAAGGATTGCCCCCGCTACTCCGGCGTGCTGCTTGAAGGCATCACGGTGAAGGAGTCTCCCGAGTGGTTGCAGACCAAGCTCCGCTCCGTTGGCGTGCGTCCCATCAACAACATCGTGGACATCACCCAATACATCATGCTGGAACTTGGCCAGCCCATGCACGCTTTCGATGCCGACAAGATCGAGGGCAACAAGGTGATCGTCAAGAATCTGCCCGAAGGTACCCCCTTCGTGACCCTCGACGGCAACGAGGTCAAGCTTAGCGCCGCCGACCTGATGATTTGCAACGAGAAAGAGGGCATGTGCATCGCTGGTGTCTATGGCGGTCTGCACTCCGGTATCACCGAGAACACCACCCGTCTTTTCCTTGAGAGCGCTTACTTCAATCCCGTGAGCATCCGTAAGACGGCCAAACGGCACGGACTCAAGACCGACGCTTCCTTCCGTTACGAGCGTGGTTGCGACCCCTCCATCACGGTCTATGCTCTCAAACGCGCCGTGGAACTCGTGACCGAGCTCGCCGGCGGCTATCCCGTGATGAACATCGTGGACCGCTATCCCAGCGAAATCGAGCCCGTCCAAGTCACGCTCTACTATGAGGATGTGAATAATGTTGCGGGTAAAGTGATTGACAAGCAGACGGTTACGAAGATTCTGATGCTGCTCGACATGGAGGTGAAACCCGCCGGTGACGACAAGCTCATCGTGACAGTGCCCCAGAACAAGGCCGACGTGACGCGCCCCATCGACCTCATTGAGGAAATTTTGCGTATCTACGGCTACAACAATATTGAAATCCCGACCACGCTGACCTACGACATGTCGTGTCTGCGGCAGAACGACAGTGCCTATCAGATGCAGATGACCATCTCCAAGTATCTGGCCGACAATGGCTTCTTCGAAGTGATGAACAATTCGCTGACTAAAGCCGAGTATGCCGAGAAGTTCGACTTCCTCGATGAGCGTGAGACGGTGAAACTGCTCAATCCGCTGAGCAGCGAGCTCAACGCCATGCGTCAGACGCTGCTCTTCTCCGGTTTGGAGAATGTGGCGCGCAACGTCAACAACAAAGCGGCCGACCTGCGTCTTTTCGAATTTGGCAAGACCTACCATTTCAACCCGGAAACTGCTGTGGGCGACGATGTTACCGTCCGCTATCAAGAGCGCGACAGAATGTCGATGTTTGTCACTGGCAAGTTGGGCGAAGACAATTGGGAGGGCAAGTCCGCTCCTGCCGACTTCTTCTATCTGCGCAACATGATCGACAATTTCCTGCTGAAGATCAACTTCCCGTTGGAGAAGGTGCAGTTAGTTACCGACGGCGAGCCGCGCATGTTCGCGCAGCACCTCACCTACAAAGTCGGTGAGCAGGCTCCGGTGCAGGTCGGTGTCCTTCGCGGCGACATCCTCCGCTACTTCGACCTGAAGAAGCCGGTCTATTACGCTGAAATCGACGTGCGGATGCTCAACGAGCTGATCCAAGGCCGTTCCGTGTCCTACCAGACCATCAACACTTTCCCCGCCGTGAGCCGTGACTTGGCTTTGGTGGTGGACCAGGGGGTGAGCTACGACATGTTGGAGCGGATTGCCCGCAAGTACGCCTCCAAACTGCTGCGCCAGGTGACCCTGTTCGACGTCTATGAAGGCGCGGGAGTAGGGGAGGGCAAGAAGTCTTACGCCCTCAACTTCGTGCTGCAGAGCGCGGACAAGACCCTCACCGACGAGGAAATCAACAAGGTGATGAACAAGCTGATTGCCGCTTACGAGCGTGAAGCGGGTGCGAAACTGCGTTAATTTATCTCGTCATTAGGATTAACATGCAGATTTTCAACGGAACAGATCATTTGCCGGAATTCCGGAATCCGGTGGTCGCGGTCGGCGCGTTCGACGGCGTCCATCTCGGGCATGTCCGCATCCTGCGCTTCCTGTGTGAGCAGGCGGAGCGGGTTGACGGCACGAGTGTGGTGATGACCTTCGATCCGCATCCGCGTACGGTCCTCCGTCCGGATTCGGATTTCTTCACCATCAATCCGTTGGAACAGAATCTGCAGTTGATTGAGAAACAGGGTGTTGACGTCGCTATCGTGTTGCCGTTCACCATGGAGTTTTCCCAAATGACCTATCAGCAGTTCATCCGCGACGTCATCATGGGCACGCTTCATGCGCACACGCTGGTGATGGGCCCGAACCACGCGTTCGGCCGTCATCGCGAAGGTCATCACGACAGCATCAAGGAATATTGCCGCGACCATAACCTCCAGGTGGTGGACATCCCCGAGGAGATGTGGCATTCCGCCGGCGTCCACTCCGCCGTCATCCGCGACCACATCCGCCGCAAGGATTGGGAAACGGTCGATGCGATGCTCGGCTACAACTATTCAATTAGTAATTAGTAATTAGTAATTAGTAATGGGAAATATAGGAGCCCAATAGAAAAAAGACTATTATCATTGAGCAGTCCCGAAGGGACAAAACGCACGAAGTGCAATTAACCCCACACAAGGCGGTAGCCGCAGTGTGGGGGCATGGGAAAGGAAGACCACACAAGGCGGTAGCCGCAGTGTGGGGGGCTTGGGAAAGGAAGACCACACAAGGCGATAGCCGCAGTGTGGGGACAAGAAAAAGTAAACATAATAACTATATGAGCAAAAATCTAATCATCGTCGAGTCTCCGGCGAAGGCGAAAACCATCCAGAAGTTCATCGGCAAGGACTACACCGTGATCTCGAGTAAGGGTCACGTGCGCGACCTCCCCGCCAAGGGCATGGGCATTGATATCGCCCATGATTTCGAACCTCAGTACGAGGTTCTGGATGACAAGAAGGCACTCATCAACGACATCAAGAAAAAGGCGGCCGAGGCGGACACCATCTGGCTCGCAACCGATGATGACCGCGAAGGTGAAGCTATCTCCTGGCACCTGATGGAGGTGACCCAGATGGATCCTGAAAAGGTGAAACGTATTGTATTCCACGAAATTACAAAATCCGCTATCGAGGAGGCCTTGGCCAACCCGCGCACGCTGAATGTCGATTTGGTGAACGCGCAGCAGGCCCGCCGTGTCCTTGACCGGTTGGTGGGCTTTGAGTTGTCACCCGTGCTCTGGCGCAAGGTGCGTCCGTCGTTGTCGGCGGGTCGTGTGCAGTCGGTGGCGGTGAAGCTTATCGTGGAGCGCGAGCATGAGATCGAGAAGTTCAACAGCACCTCTTCGTTCCGTGTCGATGGTCTCTTCACGCCCCTGCGCGACGCGAAAATCGAGCTGAGCGCGGAACTGAACAAGCGCTTCACCACCCAGGAGGATGCCACCGCATTCCTCGAGCACTGCCGCAACGCCAACTTCAAGGTCGCGGCCATTGAGAAATCCCCCGGCAAGAAGACTCCAGCGCCGCCGTTCACCACCTCCACGCTACAACAGGAGGCCGCCCGCAAGCTCGGACTTTCCGTGTCGCGGACGATGGTGGTGGCCCAGCAGCTCTACGAAGCTGGTTACATCACCTATATGCGTACCGACTCTGTGAACCTGTCGAACATGGCCCTCGGGGTTGCGCATAACGTCATCGCCGAGAAATACGGTGAGGAGTACGCCAAGACCCGCAAGTATGTCACCAAGTCGAAGGGGGCACAGGAGGCGCACGAGGCCATCCGTCCGACGAACATCGCCCGGGAGACCATCCCCGGAGACACTTTCGCCAAGAACCTCTACGAGCTGATTTGGAAGCGCACCATCGCCTCCCAGATGAGCGATGCGAAGACCGAGAAGACGACGATTTCCATCCCCGTGGAGGGACGTTCGGAGAAGTTCGTGGCCACCGGTGAGGTGATTCTCTTCCCCGGCTTCCTGAAGGTCTATACGGAATCGAAAGATGAAGATAATGAGGAAATTAAGGGTATGTTGCCGGCCATGGAGCTGGATGAGGCGTTGAGCGCCCGTCAGATTTCGGCCACGCAGCGTTATGCCCAGCCGCCGGTGCGTTACACGGAGGCGAGCCTTGTGAAGAAGCTCGAGGAGCTCGGCATCGGTCGTCCTTCCACTTACGCGCCCACCATCTCCACCATCCAGAAACGCGAATATGTGCGCAAGGCTACCCGCCAGGGCAAGGAGCGGCAGTATGTCTGCCTTACCCTCACCCCCGACGGCATCAAAGAGGAGACCAAGAAGGAGAAATACGGCTACGAGAAGGACAAACTCATCCCCACCGACGTGGGCATTGTGGTCAACGATTACCTGCAGGAGAACTTCAAGGACATCATGGACTACGGCTTCACCGCCGATGTGGAGAAGGAATTCGATGACATCGCCGAAGGCAAGGCCAACTGGCAGGAGATGATGCACCGTTTCTACGGCGACTTCCACCAGCAGGTCGATACCGCTATCAACTATTCGACCAAGGCGAGCGGCGAGCGGCTGTTGGGTTACGATCCCAAGACCAACGAGAAGGTCTTCGCCAAATTGGGCAAGTACGGTCCCATGGTGCAGATTGGGGAATCCTACGCCGACGAGAAACCGCGTTACGCCCGTCTGCAGGCTGACCAGTTCATCGATACCATCACTTTGGAGGAGGCCCTCGACCTGTTCCGTCTGCCCCGTACTGTGGGTGAATGGAACGGCAAGGAGGTTTCCGTGGGTGTGGGACGGTTCGGTCCGTATGTGCGCTACGACGGTACGTTCGAGTCCATCCCGAAGACCGACGATCCCTATTCCATTTCGTTGGAACGCTGTATTGAACTGATAGAGAATAAGATGAAGAAGACCGCTGACCGTGCCCCGCATGTTGTGGGCTATCTTGATGGCAAGGAGATTCTCGCCGCCGCCGGTCGCTACGGTCCTTATATTAAATATGATGGCAAGAATATTACCCTCGACAAAGGCACGGATGTGAATGCCCTGACAGAGGAGCAGGCTATCGACTTCATCAAGAACAAGGAGACCCGCAACGTGCTGCTGTCGTTCAGTGAAGATGCCAACCTGAAGGTGATGAACGGTCGCTACGGTCCCTATATCACCAACGGAACTGACAATTTCAAGATACCCAAAGAGATACCGGCCAACAAGCTGACCTATCAAGACTGTGTGAAGATTATGCAGGAGACGGCCCCGACCGCCAAAAAACGTGCTGTGTCGAGAAAAAGAAAGTAAGGACTATGGATTTGTCACTGTATTTCGAACCGGTCTCGGTGGATTCGCTCCATCTGCCGGATGCCGAGGAGCTGAATGACCGTCTGCTGCACACGGTGATGTTCTACGACCCTTCGTCGTCGTTGGACATCAGCGAAGCGGACATCGCCATCATCGGGGTGCCGGAATCGCGTAACGCCTACCGCAATCCCTCGTGCTCGCTCGCACCTGACGAGATTCGCCGGCAGTTTTACCAGCTGTACGCATGGCGCCGCAAGGTGCGCATCCTTGATCTGGGCAACCTGCGTGTCGGGAATTCTGTGGAGGATACCTATTCCGCCGTTTCCGAAGTGTTGGCGCATCTTATTGAGAACAAGGTGGTTCCGATTATCTTGGGAGGCAGCAATGACCTCGCTTACGCCAATTACCGCGCTTACGAACTGATGGAACGCGTGGCCAATGTGGTCGCTATCGACTCCTGTTTCGACCTCGGGCATGAGAACAAGCCGATCCGCTCCGACGCGTACGTCAACAAGATGGTGCTTCAGCAACCCAATTTCCTGTTGAATTACGCTAACATCGGCTACCAGAGCTATATGAACAGTCCCGAATCGTTGGGCATGATGGAAGAGCTCTTCTTCGAGACCTACCGCGTGGGCTTCATGCGTCGCAATTTGGAAGAGGTGGAACCGGTGGTCCGCAACGCCGACATGGTGTCGCTCGACATCTCTGCCGTGCGCCGTCCCGACGCTCCCGGCTGTCCGCACAGCTCCTCCAACGGATTCTACGGAGAGGAGATTTGCCAGATTGCCAAGTATGTGGGTCTCAGCGACAAACTTTCCTCTTTCGGGATTTACGAGTACGACCCGACCCTTGATTTCAACAACCAGACCTCGCAGCTCATCGCCCATATTCTCTGGTATTTTGTGGAGGGCTTCATCTTCCGCCAGAACGACGGGCAGTTCAAGAACAAGGAGGACTACCGCCAGTTCAATATTTCCGTTACCGGTGCCTTGGACGAGCTGGTTTTCTTCCATAGCAAGAAGTCCGACCGTTGGTGGGTGTTGGTGCCTATGTATCAGAAAGATAAGGATAGGGTGCAGCATTACTACCTGCCTTGTTCCAAACGCGACTACGATCTTGCCTGTGAGGACAAGATTTCGGACAGGTGGTGGAGGACGTACCATAAGGTGAATCCTTAGTTCGAAGTTCAAGGTTCAAAGTTTAGAGTTTAAGTTTAATAAAATATATTGATTATGAAGAAAGTTTTACTGTTTTGTGTTTGTGCGGTGGCGTTTGTGTTCGCCAATGCACAGGTGGACGAGAAAACCGCGGCTGATGAGGCGTTGAAGACCAAAGTGAAGTCGGCCGAGATTGACAGCGCGAAGCACTGGAAATTCACGGGTGTGACCGGTTTGAACGCCGCCCAGACTGCTCTTTTCAACTGGGCTGCCGGTGGTAATAACAACGTAACCGGTTTCGTTTTCGCCAACCTGACGCTGTCTTACAAGAAGGACAAATGGACTTGGGATTCCAACTTGGACACCGAGCTGGGTGAGATGTATTCCAGCGATTACCAGCGCTATCGTTGGAGAAAAGCCAATGACAAACTCAACTTTATGACCAAGGTGGGTTATCAGATGCACCCGCAGTGGTACCTCTCCCTGTTGGGCAGTTTCCGCTCCCAGTACGCACCCGGCAAGGATTATAAGGCCGTGGATGCAGGCGAAGTGGATGAGAATGGCAATCCCGTTGAGCCTACGTTGATTTCAAAATGGCTCTCCCCGTCCTACACGGACTTGGCACTTGGTGTCGAGTGGCGTCCGAACGACATCTTCTGCGTCGGTGTGTATCCGGTTGCCGGTCGTATGACCACCTGTCTGGAAGAATCTCTCCGTCCCAACTACGGCATGTCGATGCGCAGTGACGGCACATACAAGCCTATCACCCTGAACATGGGTCTCCGTATCAACGGCGGTATCAACTACACCCTCGTGAAGAACCTGAAGATCATCTCCACGATCACGCTCTTTACGCCTTACACGGCTCGTATTCATGATGAAAACGGCCAGAAGTTCGGCAACTTCGACGTGGATTGGGATGTCGCCGTTACGTACAACTTCCTCAAAGTGTTCAGCGTCAGCTTGATGACCTCCTTGAAGTATTACGACAAGGTGATGATTGACGGTCCCGCTTGGGGCAAATACGATGCAGGCCCGCGTGCCCGTGTGCAGTTCAAGGAAGTGGTCGGTTTAGGCATCGGCTATAGCTTCTAATTTAGGCAAAAGGCAATAGGCAAAAGGCTAACAGCCAAAAGCCAATAGCAAATATTAACAAAACAGGCTCTTTATTTACTGAAAATGAGACAATTAAGAATTACAAAGCAGGTTACCAACCGTAGCGAGACGCCGTCGTTGGACAAGTACCTGCATGATATAGGAAAGGTACCCTTGCTGACCGCTGACGAGGAGGCGGAGTTGGCGCGCCGTATCAAGAACGGCGACGAGGACGCGTTGGAGAAATTGACGAACGCCAACCTCCGGTTTGTCGTTTCTGTCGCAAAACAGTATCAGAATCAGGGCATTACCCTTTCCGATTTGATTAACGAAGGCAACCTCGGCCTCATCAAGGCGGCGCACCGCTTCGACGAGACCAAGGGTTTCAAGTTCATCTCGTTCGCCGTGTGGTGGATCCGTCAGGCCATCCTGCAGGCCATCGCCGAACAGTCGCGTATCGTGCGTCTGCCCATGAACAAGGTCGGCGTCATCAACAAAATATACAAGACGATGGGTATTCTGGAGCAGGAGCTTCAGCGCGAACCCAAGATCTCTGAGATTGCCGAGCGCATGGGCATGACCGAGGACGAGGTCAAGGATTCGATGAAGAACTCCCCGCGGCACCTCTCGATGGATGCCAGTCTGACCTCCGACGATGACACCAATATGTACGATGTGATGCGCAACGAGAACATCGCTCCGCCCGACAGGGAGCTGATTTACGAGTCGCTGCAACAGGAGCTCGGTACGGTCATTGACACGCTGCCGGAGCGCGAGGCGGAGATTCTGAAGCTCTTCTACGGTCTTGGCAGCAAGCACCCGCTCACTCTCGATGAGATCGGTGAGAAATTTGACCTCTCCCGCGAGCGCGTACGCCAAATCAAGGAGAAGGCCATCCGCCGCCTCCGCCACAACGCGAAGTGCAAGGCGTTGCAATCTTATCTTTAGCGATTAGTTATTAGCTATTTGCTTTTAGCCAACAGTTAATAGCCAAATATTCTTGGAGAATATAAGCAATAAATGTAAATTAGAATAGAACATGAATAAATTAAGACTGAAAGATATCATCAAGACGCCCGAGGTGGTCGGTATTGGCAACCCCGTGGACGTGAAAGGCTGGGTGCGTTCCCGCCGCGGCAACAACTTTGTGCAGTTCATCGCCCTCAACGATGGCTCCATCGTCACCAACCTACAGGTGGTGGCGGACACGGCCAAGTTCGACGAGGCCCTGATGAAGCAGATTACCACTGGCTCGTGTATCCACGTGACCGGCACGTTGGTGGAGTCCCAAGGTAAGGGTCAGACCGTTGAGGTTCAGGCGGATACTATCGAGGTTTACGGTTCTGCCGACCCCGAATCCTATCCGTTGCAGAAGAAGGGTCACTCGATGGAGTTCCTGCGTGAGATCGCCCACCTGCGTCCGCGTACCAACTATTTCGGCTGTGTGCTGCGTCTTCGCCACGCCATGGCTTTCGCCATCCATAAATACTTCAACGACAGAGGTTTCTTCTACCTCCACACCCCGTTGATCACCGCTTCCGATGCGGAGGGTGCCGGCGAGATGTTCAACGTCACCACCTTCGACCTCAACAACATTCCCCGCACGGAGGAAGGCAAAGTTGATTTCAAGCAGGACTTCTTCGGCAAGCACACCAACCTGACGGTTTCCGGACAGTTGGAGGGTGAGCTTGGTGCCATGGCGCTCGGCAACATCTACACCTTCGGACCCACATTCCGCGCCGAGAACAGCAACACGCCGCGCCACTTGGCCGAGTTCTGGATGATTGAGCCGGAAATGGCCTTCTACGACATCAAGGATAACATGGATCTCGCTGAGGACTTTATCAAATACCTCGTGCAGTATGCGTTGGACAACAACATGGACGACCTCAAGTTCCTCAACGACATGTTCGACAAGGAGTTGATTTCCCGTCTGGAATCCGTCACGAAGGTCGAGTTCGTGCGCTTGGGCTACACTGAGGCCATCGACATCCTGCTGCAGGCTAAGAAAAAGTTCGAGTATCCCGTGAAATGGGGCATCGACCTGCAGTCTGAGCACGAGCGTTATCTCGTGGAGAACCACTTCAAGAAGCCGGTCATCCTGACGGATTATCCGAAGGAGATCAAGGCGTTCTACATGAAGCAGAACGACGATGGCAAGACGGTCCGTGCCATGGACGTGCTTTTCCCGACCATCGGCGAAATCATCGGTGGCTCCGAGCGTGAGGCCGACTATCAGAAACTGCTCACCCGCGTGCATGAACTGGGCATGACCGAGGAACAATACTGGTGGTATTTCGACACACGCCGCTTCGGTTCCGCTCCACACTCCGGTTTCGGTCTCGGTTTCGAGCGACTGCTGCTGTTCGTCACCGGCATGACCAATATCCGCGACGTGATTCCGTTCCCGCGTACTCCGCAAAACGCTGAATTTTAATTGATTAAATGTCTTCACAGAATAAAATCGGATTAGAGCAGAAGAACGTTCAACGGCAGGTTGGTCTGCCGTTGACGGTTCAACTGATGCATCTGGTAGAGCTGCCCTACGCCTCGTTGGAACAGGAGGTGCGCAACGCCGTGGAGGATAATCCCGCCTTGGAGATTTACGACGACGATGCTGCCGAACAGGAAACCCATGAGGAAGTGTCGCGGGAAGAATACGATGCCAACGGCGATCCACTGGAGTTGTCGAATGATCAACTTCCTGAGGATGAAATCTTTAAGGAAGACTATTACCGTGATAGCGACGACTATGACGAGGGCTTTTCGGATGCGCAGTTGGAGAATTACATCGCCAAGGTCAACGCGCCTGACGAGCAGCGTCGCAACCCCAAGTCCGATGTCTATTACGAGTCGATGCGCGAGCAGTGGCAGTGGCAGTTGGACGAGATGGAGATGACCGAACGTCAGTCGCAGATCGCCACCTATCTGATGGGCACGCTCGATGACGCAGGTTATTTACATGCTGATTTACAGGCTATTGTGAACGAGCTGCTCTATACCGAATACATCCAGACGGACATTGCCGAGGTAGAGTATGTGCTGACGCATTTCGTGCAGGAGCTCGACCCGCCCGGCACCGGTGCCCGCAATCTGCAAGAGTGTCTGCTGTTGCAGCTCGACCGCATTCCCGATCCCACGCCCGCGCACCAGCTCGCAAGAGTGCTGATCTCGCAATATTTTGATTTGCTGACGAAAAGGCACTACGATAAGATACTCTCACTGTTGATGATCAGCAACGACGAGCTGAAGGCCGCGTTGGATGTGGTTCAGAAGCTTGACCCGCGTCCGGCCTCGCAGGAGACCCCGATGCAGAAGAATGCCGAGACCATCATTCCCGACTTCACCATCACCAACAGCGATGGCAAGCTGACCCTGACGCTGAACAACCAGTACGTCCCTAAAGTGCGGATTAACAAGGCGTTCAGCAACGAGTACCGTTTCCTGTCGAAGGAGGAGTACGAACGTCGCAGCGCGGAGGCCGAAAAGTTCATCAAGAAATACGTTGATGACGGGCAGCAGTTCATCAAGACGCTGTCGTTGCGCGAGATGCTGTTGTACAACACCATGTACGCCATCATGCAGCACCAGCGCGACTATTTCCTTTCCGGCGACAACAAAGACCTCAAACCGATGATTCTCAAGACGATCGCGCAGGAGGTCGGGGCCGACATCTCCACCATCTCCCGTGTCTCGAACAGCAAGTACGTGCAGACCGACTTCGGCATCATCCCGCTTAAGCACCTCTTTTCCGAGGCGGTGAACGACGATGATGTCTCTTCCAAGGAGATCAAGCAGATTCTTGGCGACTTAGTGGAAGCGGAAGACAAGAAAAAACCGCTTTCGGATGACAAGATCTGCGCTCTGCTGAATGAGAAGGGCTACAACATCGCCCGCCGGACCGTGGCGAAGTATCGCGAGCAGATGGGGATTCCCGTGGCGCGACTCCGGAAGGAGTTGTAAGGCAACGGGCTATAGTCGTTATAAATTGTCATTTTTCAATCTAAGAGATATGGAAAAAATCCTTAATGTGTTAAAATCCAAGAAGTTCTGGGTAGAACTTCTGATTATGACCGTGGGTATGCTGTTCACGGCCATTGCAGTTTATTACTTCCTGGTGCCGAGCAAGCTGATCATCGGCACCATTTCCGGTTTGTCCATCGTGATCAGCGGGGTCTCCGAACAGTTGTTTGGGGTCGCGCTGCCGGTATCCACCGTCATTTTGGTGGTCAATGCCATCCTCTTGGTGCTGGCTTACTTCTTGATTGGCAAGGAGTTCGGTACCAAAACGGTCTATACGGCGTTGATTCTCGGACCGCTGATGGCCTTGCTGGAAAAGTTCTTGCCCTACACGAATTTCGTGGCGGAGGGTTCTACCTCGGTGATGGGCGACATCTGGTTCGACCTCTGCTGTTTCGTGCTCTTGCTGAGCGCATCGCAGGCGGTGCTCTTCTCCATCAACGCCTCCACCGGCGGTCTGGACATCTTGGCCAAGATCGTCAACAAGTACCTGCATTTCGACATCGGCAAGTCGGTGACCATCGCGGGTGCCTGCATCTGCTGCACGGCCTTTGCCATCAACCCCTTCCGTATGGTCGTCATCGGCCTCATCGGCACGTGGATCAACGGTTTGGTGGTCGATTATTTCACCGCCAACCTCAACAACCGGAAACGTGTCTGTGTTGTTTCCAAGGATTGGGATCGAATCCGCCGCTATATCATCGACGAGCTGGTACGCGGTTGCACGCTTTACGAGGTCATCGGCGGCTACACCAACGAGAAATCCATTGAACTGGAAACTTTGCTGACCAAGGATGAGTTCTCCAAGCTGATGGAATTCATCGGGAAGCAGGAGATCAAGGCGTTCATCACCGCCGGCAACGTGAGCGAGGTTTACGGCCTCTGGTTCAAGGACAAGAAACGCGTGAAACAGCACGCGGAACTGAGATAAAAGGGTTACACGGTTAAAGGGTTACATGGTTATAGGCAGGGGCGTTTCATACGTCCCTGCCTTTTTTCATACGCCCAGTCTCATCGTCCTGCGTTTCAACAAAGGAAATATCCCTATGATGAGCAACAAAAGGGAAAGATTACGCAGATCAACGTATAATCGTGATTGACCCGTGCCATTGGAAGGTCTTGGCCTTTCCTTTGTAGGAGAAGACGAAATAATAGACGCCGTCGCTGAGGTTTTCACCGTTGAAGGGGTGCTGCCCCGGGAAAATCTCCCCGTTTTTGGCATACGTGTCGTAGTTCTTGACATGGAACACCACCTTGCCGTAGCGGTCGCTGATGCGCAGCTCGTTGTGGCGGTACTCGTCCGGATCCTCCGGATCGATGTCGGTGTTGAGGTTCTCGATGGCCCACACATCGTTGATGCCGTCGCCGTTGGGCGTGATGACATTCGGGAAGAAGAGGTCGTCTTCAATGACCACAGTATGGCTTATCGAGTCTCCGCAGCCGCCGCCCGTCACTAAGGTCAGCGTCACCACATAGTCGCCCCATTCCGTATAAATATGCGAAACGGAGGTCTCAGCCCCTTCTGTCGTCTCGCCGTCACCGAAGTCCCAGACCAGGTTGTTGGTGGGGTTGCCGGCCACATTCTCGGACAAAAATGCGGTGAAATCCACATTGCCGCCGTTTTCGCTCAGCATCGAGATTTCCGGGTTGGCGATGAAGTCTATGGTCGGCTGTGCAGCCGTGGTGATGTAATTCCATTTGGTGATGGAGTCCTTGCAACCTTCGGGCGTGGTGATGACTAACTTTACGGAGTAGGAACCCGCGTCGTTGAAGTCGAACACGGGGTTGTCCTCGCTGGAATAGTTAACGATGGTGAGATTTTCGTCAAAAACGATCCATTCGGTGGTCAGACTATCCACTTCCGGTGTCGAGATGTCGGTGAAGCGGATGGAGAGCGGGGTGCAGCCGGAGGTGATGTCGGCTTCGAAATCGGCGTGCGGCAGCGGGTAGAAATAGACCTTCACGGTGTCGGAGCTTTCGCAGGTGAAAGTGGCGTTGGGGTCGTCCAAAGAAACGTTGAGGATGTAATCCCCGGAGGTGATGACCTCGATAGAATCGCCTGTGTCACCGGTGTTCCAATAGTATTCCACCCCGTCGGCGGCGTAATTGGCGTGCAGTACGGCCACCTCGCCGGTGCAGAGGTAGATGTCGGGGCCGAGGTCGGGTTTATAGGAGTTCACCAACTGGATGTTGATGCTGTCCTTTACCCACGTGTCCTCGCAGCCTATCTCGCTGTGAGCCAGTAGATAGTACCAGCCAGTGTCGGCCAAGGTGAGGTCGGTGATGACGTATGGTTCCTGCGTGAGCGTGTCGCCGGTGGGCGTGACGAGATGCACGGTGTCGATATTTTCGGTCAGGTAGTTGAAGGTCACGGTATCGTGCAAGCAGTATAACTCCTTCATATAGATGTCGATACGGCCTACGCTGCTGTAGTCGCTGAAGTAGCCGAGCGAGGACGACATGCCGGAGTAGTAGTCGAGGATGCCGAGGTGGAACGGCCCGATGGAATTTTGCAGGATCATCACTTGCTGGGTGGGCACGGAGGAGGCGAAGTCGCGGTAACAGTACGACCAGTTGTTGTTGTAGGGCAGGGTGGTGAAGTAGGAGGCCGGCACGGGCACGTTGTTGTTGCCCACGGTCATGGTGAAGCCGTTGATGTAGGCGGTGGGCACCACGATGGAGAGACGCAGGTGGGTGGAGTAGGAGGGACGCGCATAGACGACCTCCATGGAGCCGGTGCAGCCCAATGCGGGGAGTTGCGTGCCGCCTGCTTCGCCGTCCGAACCGGTAAGTTGGAACACGTGGATCGGCTTGTCGGAGGTGATCATCGTGGCGGCGGTTGGGGAGTTGCTGGGCAGATAGGTGTAGCTCTGTCCCTGGTTGAGCGTTGTTGTCGGGGTGGTGCTGCCGTTGATATAAACGTTGGTGTTGTCCTGTATGGGGATGATGTTGATGTTCTCGAACAAACGGTTGTTGTACATGGCGATGAAAAAGTCGCCGGCATAATCGTCGGGGACCAATTGCTCGCCCACAAGGTCCTGGCCGGAATAGCCGGAAACCTGGTTGCTGGCAGCCGAGTCGTCAGTGGAGTTCACCGCAATGGGCTTGTCGGAGACGATGCGCGTGTTGGTGAGATGTCCCGCAGCGGTCTGCGAGGCCGACTTGATGCAGTACGACTGACCTTGGTTCAGGGTGATGGTGATGGGTGTCCCCGCTGCGATGCCGCCTTCAATCGGTTGCGACGGGATGATGGTGACGGTGGTGTTGTTTTCGGTGGCCACGATTTCGATGCTGTTCTTGGCATCCGAGGGCGGTCCGTCGAGCAGGTAGTTCTGCATCGGGACGGTGAAGTCGGTGCCCAAGGCGTTGCGGCCCTTCAGCGTGTAGATTTCGCTGTTGTTGGCACCCAACTGGTAGTAGGTGGTGATGTTGGCGGTGGAGACGATCTTGAAGCCGTAGTTGCAGACGGTGTTCACCGGCGCGGTGGAGACGGTGCTCTCCTGGCTGGTGACATCCAAGGCGTAGTAGCTGTAGGGGTTGAGGTTCACGGTCACAGGCGTGAAGGCCGGGTTGGCCGGCTGCGAAATCGTGACGGTGGCCGGACTGCTGAACGAAGTGAAACAGAAGGTGATGGGATTGTGCGCATGGTTGGGGGAAATATCCGGTGCGGCGAACCAGAAGATGTTGTCGATCTGTGCCGGTAGAGGAACAGAGAACAAAATGGACATCAGGAGGCTGAATAACAGCTTCTTGACGTTGTTCATCGGGTTTGAACTTGAGTATGACTGCATAATAAATATCCTTTTTTAATCCTGCAAAGATACATTTTTTTTTGAATGATGGAGGGACGTAATTATTCCCTCGTTGAATTAGTAGCCTCATACGACCATTTCGTTACACAAAAGATGACTTATTAGTATTCTCTTTTTGTAACAGGTTGATTATCATTGAGATGGTTGTGAAAATGGAAATATCGTCCGAGCCTATCCTAAAAAATTGTATTTTCGCGGCTTAAATTTTGAGAAATGATTACGAATAAAAAATATTGGAAGTTTGTTGTTTTTCTGTTCTGTGCAGTGCTGATTTTTGCCTTCGGCTCCTGCCAGTCTTCCCAAAACCAGGTGCATAAGCCTTCGAAATATCAGAAGACGCGCACCCGCCATACCCCTAAATGGAACTCCACCACTTCGCAAAGCACCACCTATTACATCAAGAAAAACTCAACCCGGAAGAGTCACGACAGTAAGAAAATCAAACGATAGACCAAGAGCGGCATGAACAAGAAAAGCATTTTCAACATAGCATTATTGTGCCTGACGCTCACGTGGAGACTCGTGGCGCAGGAAAATCATATCCAATTTAACGTGGTGAACGACACCGCGCACATCGAGGCCGTCATTGAAGAAGATTCCTTGGGCAATCTCATCAATTCGATGTACGACTCCAACCTCGACAACGTCGATCATGGCAACGGCCTGCTGTTCACCTACTTCAACTGGATGCCGGGGTACAATCTCTATCAGAATTTCGACATCGTGACCATCCACTACCGTCATCAGGGCTCCGCGGCTCGCGACACCATTGACCTGACGGGCTACCACCATCCGGCTAACTACCGCATCACCTCCAACTATGGCTATCGTCACCGCAGGATGCACCGCGGCGTCGATCTTGGGTACCCCGAAGGCACGCCTGTGTCGGCTGCGTGGGACGGCATCGTGCGCATTTCCAAGGGTACGGCCAATACGGGTGGTTACGGCAATCTTGTGGTCATTCGCCACGACAACGGCCTTGAAACCTACTACGCCCACCTCTCCCGCCGTCTCGTCAATCCCGGCCAGATGGTGAAGGCTGGCGATATTATCGGTCTTGGCGGCAACACCGGTCGTTCTTACGGTTCTCACCTCCATTTCGAGGTGCGCTATCTCGGCAACGATATCAACCCCAACCGCCTCATCGATTTCGAGAATTTCAAGACGAAATACGACACGCTGTTCATCTCCGGTTACACGGTTTCGGTGCCCAATCCGAACCAGCAGACGGTGCAACAGCAGCAGCAACAGCAGACCTCCAAACCCTCTGGATCTCCCCAATATTACAGGGTGCGCAAGGGCGACAACTTGGGCAAGATTGCCATCAAATACCACACAACGGTTTCTAAGATTAAGAAGCTCAATCATCTGCGCGGCGACTTTATCCGCGAGGGCCAACGCTTGCGCGTGCGGTAGCCATGAGCCCCAAACCCCTTATCGGTCTTCTTCTTTTTACGCTGTGGCTCGTCTCGGCACCGGCGCAGAGTACCTATTACGACTTTGGTTTTGAACGCGACCTGTCTGTACCTGTCGTCGGAAATGGGCAGCCGTTAGAGCTTCCGTGGGCGGGTGGTCTCAATTCCGTCCGTTTTTCTGAAATTGACCTTGATCTCGACGGTGAACCCGACTTGCTTGGCTTTGAGAAGCATGGCAACCGGCTGCTGCCCTTCCTGCGCGTGGGCGGCGGTTACGAGTACGCCCCGCAGTATGCCCGCCGTTTTCCCGATCTACATGACTGGGTCATCCTTTACGACTATGACCACGACGGCAAGGCCGACATCTTCACTTACGGGTTGGCTTCGGTGCGCGTTTTCAAGAACGTTTCCGACGACACCTTGCGGTTCGAGCTCGTGGCGGATCCGCTGGAGGCTTTCTACTACAACGGCTATACCAACATCTACGCTTCGCCTGACGATTATATAGTGGTGGATGACATTGACGGCGACGGCCATCTCGATATCCTGAACTTCTGGGTGATGGGCCGTTATGTGCATCATCTGCGCAACTACGCCGATGCAGATGAGGACTTCGATTTTCGGCTGGAAAATGAGTGCTGGGGCCATTTCGAGGAGGCCGCTGACAACAATGCGGTGACACTCTTTTCGGATTGTGACAATAAAACGGGCGACGACCATACGCGCCATACGGGCTCCTCGATGTTGCTTCACGATTTCGATGGCAATGGTCTGCCTGACCTGCTGCTCGGCGATGTGGATTCGCCGTACAATATCATGTTGTACAACCACGGCACGCTTTCCGATGCGCGGATGACGGTGCAGGATACGAGCTGGCCGCCGCAGATGCCGGTCCAGCTCTACTCGATGCCGGCGGCCTCCTTCGTGACCTTGCCTGGACACGACGCGCCGTCGCTGGTGGTGTCGCCCTCGGACCCTTCGCTCACGAAATCTCAGGACAGGAATAGTGTGTGGGTATATGAATATGATGCTTCGTTACAACAATATACGCTTTCGCAGACCGATTTTCTCCAAGGGGAGATGGTGGATGTGGGGAGTGGCTGTCATCCGGTCTTGCACGATTTTGACGGCGATGGGTTATTGGATTTGTTTATAGGGAATTACGGCTCGTTCGACAGTGCCAAGACCGTGAATGGCTGGCTGACCGCCTATTTTTCCTCGTCGGTGCGTTACTACCGCAATACGGGTACGGCGACCACCCCCGCTTTTACCTTGCAGACCGATGATTTTGGCAACCTCAAAAGTCTCGGGTTCAAGGCGTTGCATCCCACTTTCGGGGATTTCGAAGGGGACGGGGCGGTGGATATGCTCTGCGGGTTGGAGGACGGTACGTTGCTCCTTGTCCCGCACCAGCGTTTGCAGACCGGAGAGGGGCCGATTACGGAGCACTTTTCGAACATAGACGTCGGAGAATACAGCACGCCTCAGTGTTTCGATTTGGATGGCGACGGGCGCGAGGATTTGATTGTCGGAAATCGCCGCGGTTTGTTGTCTTATTACCGTAACATCAGTACGAATATCCCTGAATTTCAGCAGATAACGGATACGCTCGGCGGTGTTGACATGCGGGATTTCACGCAGTCCTATTTCGGGTACAGCGTTCCCTGTTTCTATCGTGACGCGCAGCACGGCACGGTGTTGTTTTGCGCCGGAGAGTTGGGCGAAGTAGCTTATTACAAGCATGTTGACGGCAATTTGGACGGGGTCTTCGAGAAGGCGGAGGGTAACCTTGCGGAGACGGTCGAGGGCGTTGCGCAGCCGTTCCGGGAGGGTAGGAGAGTTGCTGTCGCTGTGGCTGACCTCACCGGCGACGGGAAACCGGAATTGCTTCTCGGCAACTACGCGGGCGGTGCGGCTTTTTTCGTCGGGACAGTGCCTCCGGAACACAGCGCGGTCGTGTCGCACGTGCGCGAGGAACTCCGTGTCTGGCCGAACCCTGCCGCAGGTCTCGTCCGCGTGGAAAGCGTTCTCCCGTTGCGGCAGATTGCCGTGTATGACCTTTACGGCCGCCTTGTGCTGATGATTGATGACCTGCCGGATTGCTCCCACATCGTTAACCTTTCGTCGTTTCCCGCCGGGGTCTATTTCTTGCGCACCGAGGGCGGAGTCGGGAAGGTACTCAAGAGCAGATGAGTATATACGCAAGCACCGATGCCTATATACGCAAGCGCCGATGCCTATATACGCAAGCGCCGATGCCTATATACGCAAGCGCCGATGACTATATACTGGGCGACCGTGGCCTGTCGGTGCGCACCACCCCATACTGCCGTATGGGGTTACTGAAAGGATCTGCCTCCGGCAGAAGAAGTGAATGATGTGTGGGTGTGACATACGTCTCGCCGTAGAGACGCAAAATTTTGCGTCTCTACCACCAGCGCTCAACGAAAAATAACCACACAACCAATCCATCTTTTTATTATCTTTGCCCCGTCGTTTCGTCGCGAGACGAGGCAACGGGATTTTATTGAAAAGAAAGCGAGTTTCGCTTGTCCGTCTCGGTGAACCTGGACAGTTTACAGAAGTTAGTACGGATACCCGGAATCAAGCTTGCCTATTGAGTGTTTATGCCAATAAGGTGGGGCTTGTTCTTCAGTATCTTACTAACAGGGAGTCCAGGCCCTACCGAGTGGAGACTGTTGAATGAAGGCTCCACTTTCTTTTTCATTTGTCAGCTAATAATTCTTCTGCTGTCACCTCCATCCTGTTGAACGCAAAGAGCTTCTTTCCAAGGTCTTTAACAGAGGCACCGAGGTGGTAAACGGTATTGTCGATGATGAGAAATCGGTCGTGATAGCGATCCGAAGTGGTGATTTCCACCGGTGGATACTGTTGGTTGTGACGCTCGAGGTCCACAGCCAACTCATCCGAAATCTTCCGCGTTATTATGGAGGCGCTAACTCCGTCATTACGTTTGGTGAGGGTCTTCAGAACGGAGTCGTCCACGTAGTTGTCGATAATAATGACTCGTTCCCGTGCCGAACGAATCAAGTCCGCCACGAAAGTGTACGCATCAAAGATTTGCCCATCGTAGAAGATGCCCTCTACAGGCGGCAGTGCGCTACGGACAAAGAAACCGACCTTGTCTTCAAGGGCAAGGATTCTCATTGAATGTTCCTCTAATTGCCTGTCGATTCGCTGTTCTACAAATTGAACATGTTGAACAGAACTATATCTGTGTAACAGAAATTCCTTTAATGTATGTGTTGCCCAACGTCTGAAAGATGTGGCGTTTTTGCTGTTGACACGATACCCGACCGACAGTATTGCATCGAGATTGTAGTATTTTGTAGAATATACACGTGTTCCATTTTGGCCCACATGTTCCATTTTGGAACACGTGGTTTCTCGTTCTATTTCACCACTATTGTAAATGTTGTTCAGATGCTTTGTTATGGCAGCCCTTTGTGTGCCAAACAGCACGGCCATCTGTGCTTGCGTCAGCCACACTGTTTCTTCTTGCATCCGGACTTCCAACCGAATGCTGCTGTCGGGTTGATAGAGGATGATTTCGCCGTTGTTCTGGTTCATGTTCTTTCGTCTTTAGGTTAATGAATTTCCGTCTGCAAATATACAACAAGAAATGCCCTTTGTCAAGGGATCTGCGAAATTTTGCATCCAATTGGCGGCCAAACAAATACGTAGATGGATTTAACAATTGGTTTTGTGAATTGTTAATTTTTAGAACAAGATTTCGCAAGAAACCATGTTGTTTCCGGTCGTCGTCGCACCGTAGAGACGCAAAATTTTGCGTCTCTACCACCAGCGCTCAACGAAAAATAACCACACAACCAATCCATCTTTTTATTATCTTTGCCCCGTTGTTTCGTCGCGAGACGAGGCAACGGGATTTTATTGAAAAGAAAGCGAGTTTCGCTTGTCCGTCTCGGTGAACCTGGACAGTTTACAGAAGTTAGTACGGATACCCGGAATCAAGCTTGCCTATTGAGTATTTATGCCAATAAGGTGGGGCTTGTTCTTCAGTATCTTACTAACAGGGAGTCCAGGCCCTACCGAGTGGAGACTGTTGAATGATGGCTCCACTTTCTTTTTGCGCGGTGTTGGACGAGGCGTTTCCCCATCATTCGCATTGTTTTGTTATATCTTTGCATCTTGATATTCAAAATGACCGTATGGAACAAGAAAAACACATATCCGCAGGATTACGACATGCAGTGGAAACCATCAAAGAGGCTATTCTCCAAGGACAGTATGAAGCCTCCAAAGGGGTGAACCGCATACAGTTAGCCGTCTATTAAAGATAGATATTTTCCACTCTTTACAAATACCGGTATCAAAGGATTTTCCAATAGAGGATTTCTTTAGAGTACCGTTCACGCATCATGTTAGAATCATTGAAGAAACAAAAGACATTCAGGCTCGCTATTACTACATCCGAAAAAATTGTATCTTCGCGGCCGTTTTCTATTAATCACAAAAAACTCCAAAAAGTATGGAATCACAAGAACTTCTTCACCCGGAAAATTCTGAGATTCAGAACAATGAGGTGAACCCCGTGGCCTCCCAAGAGACCCAGACCGTTAATGAAATGGCAACTCCCGAATCCGCAGTGGAATCAGAAATCGCGGAACCCGTAGCGGAACCGCAACCCGAAACTTCCGCTGAGGAGCCCGTCGCCGAGCCCGTTGCGGAAGTACCCGCTCCCGAAGTGGAGCAACCCGCCGAAGAGCCTGTCGCTGAGGAACCCGTTGCTGAGACGGAAGCCCCTGCCGAGACTCCCGAACAGCCGGAGGAACCCAAGGCCCAGGAACCCGAGAAACCCGAGGAAACGCTGGAACAGGTGGAAGCCGAATATGCCGACTTCGACCTTGAAAAGTGCGTCGCCGAGCTCGAAAGACTCGTCGCGGAACCTAACTTCAACCTCATCAAGCTGCGCGTGGGCGTGATCCGCGCCAAAGCGTTAGAGTTCCTGCGTGAGCGCAGACGTGCCCGCCAGGCCGAGTTCGAGGCTGCCAAGGCCGCTGCCGAAGCTGCCGCCGCTGAACTTCCCGAAGGACAAGAGGCTCCCGCCGCTCCCGAAATCAAGATGGAGCCCGATGAGCTGGAGACCCGCTTCAACGCCGCCTTCCAGACCTTCAAGGACAACAAGGCCGCCTTCATTGAAGAACTCGAACAACAGAAAACCAAGAACTTAGAGTTAAAATCCAATATCATCGAGGGACTGAAACGCCTCCTCGAAACCGAAACCAACCTCAAGGTCCTCAACGACCATGTGAAAGCCTTCCAGGAACAGTGGAAGGCCATCGGCCCCGTGCCGCAAAGCGAGTCCACCAACCTCTGGCAGAACTATCACTTCTATATCGAGAAATTCTTCGACATTGTCCGCATGAACCGCGAAATGCGCATGCTCGACTATAAGAAGAACCTCGAAAGCAAGCTCCTCCTTTGCGAAAAGGCCGAGTCGCTGCTCCTTGAGGAATCCATCAACCAGTCGTTCAACGAGTTGCAGGAACTCCACCGTCAGTGGAAGGAGATCGGACCCGTTCCGGATGACAAAAAAGAGGAGATTTGGGAACGCTTCAAAACCGCTTCCGACCAGATCAACCAGCGCCGCAGAGAACATTACGACAAGATGTTCGCCGAAGAGCAGAACAACTACAACGCCAAGGTCGTGTTGTGCGAGCAGGCTGAGGAACTGGTCGCCAAACCCGTGGAGCAAGTCTCTGAATACAACGCCGTTAGCGACAAGCTGACCGAACTCTTCACCTTGTGGAAGACCCTCGGTCCCGCTCCCGCCAAGCTGAACGACGAGATCTGGAACCGCTTCAAATCGACCCTCGACAAATTCTTCCAGCAGAAGAAGGAACACTTCCAGCAGATCAAGGACGTGCAGATGCAGAATTACAACCAGAAGCTGAACCTCGCCATCCAGGCCGAGGGCATCGCCGACCGCACCGACTGGAAGCAGGCCACCGACGAGATCCTCGCGCTGCAAACCGAGTGGAAGAGCATCGGCGCCACCCCGCGCAAATACTCCGACCAGGTCTGGAAACGTTTCCGCGCCGCTTGCGACAAGTTCTTCGAAGCCAAGGCCAAGTTCTTCAGCAACGTCCAGGGTGAGGAGAACGAGAACCTCCAGAAGAAGGAGGAACTCATCCAGAAGATTCTGGGTTACGAGTTCGGTGAGGACCGCAACGCCAACCTCGACGCGATGAAGGCTTACCAGAAGGAGTGGCTGGAGATCGGTTTCGTGCCGCGCGCCGACAAGGACCGCATCTACACCGAGTACCGCAACGCCATCAACAAGCGTTTTGCCGAGCTGAAGGTCAGCGCCGACGACATGCGTCAGAGCCGCTACCAGTCCCGCATCAACGACATCATGCGCAACCCCAACGCCGACAAGCTGATCGACAAGGAGAAGAACTTCCTGACCACCAAGCTTGCCCGCCTGAGAGACGATATCGTGCTGTGGGAGAACAACTTGGGTTTCTTCTCCAATTCCAAGAACGCCGAAATCCTGACCGCCGAGTTCCGTAAGAAGATCGAGGCCGCCAAGAAAGAGGTCGCGGAGCTGGAGTACAAAATCAAGATGATGAACAACCCCAAGGCTGCTGAGCAGGAAGAGGCTCCCGCCGCCGAGGCTCCCGCTGAGGAAGCCCCCGCAGCAGAGACTCCCGAGACCGAAGCTCCTGCCGAAGCATAATGCACCTTGACATTGACTGTTGACATTGGCTTTAATCTAAGTCAAAAGTCAACAGTCTATGTCAATAGTCAAAGTCAATAGTCAATGTTAAAATCAAAATCGATTCTAATCTTTTGTGCATTTTTTATACTTCCTGTTTTGTCTGCGGTCGCCCAAACGGAGGCCGCAGATAAAATTTTGGGGACGTATTATGTCAAGGACGATACCTCCGACGAAGACTGCAAGGTCAAGATAACGAAGGACAAGTCAGGTACTTACAGCGGTCGTATCATCTGGGTGAAGAATCCCTATTTCAAGGACGGCACCCTCAAACGGGACATCAAGAATCCGGACCCGGCGAAGCGCAACACCCCCGGCGACCAGATTCCGCTCGTCTTCCATTTCAGGTACGACGCGAACAAAAACCAGTGGGTCGATGGGGAGATTTACGACCCAATACACGGCAAAACCTACAAGTGCAAAATGTGGTTCGAGAGCGACAAAATCCTGCGCGTGCGCGGCTACATCGGCGTGCCCGCCCTCGGCAGAACAATGACTTGGAAAAAATTGTCGTAGAGATGCAAAATCACATATCGTAGAGACGCAAATTTTTGCGTCTCTACAACCCCTAACCCTGTAACCGTGTAACCCTTTAACCCTTTTACAATGGAAAACCTAAACGTGCGAATCGACAAATGGCTCTGGATGGTGCGGTTGTTCAAGACCCGTTCCATCGCCACGGAGGCCTGCAACGCCGGAAAGGTGAAGCTCAACGGCGACAACGTGAAGCCCTCCCGCGACGTGCGCAGGGGCGAGGTCTATGAAGTACATATCGGCTCGCTGCACAAGACCGTGGAGGTCGTGGATGCACCGAAAAGCAGGGTGGGGGCGCCGTTGGTGCCTCAGTACTGCACCGACCTGACGCCGCAGAGCGAGTACGACCGCATGAAGACGCTCAAGACCCAGGAGTTCCGTCCCCACGGTCTCGGCCGTCCCACCAAACGCGACCGCCGCCAACTCGATTTCATCAAAGAGAACTATTTCGATGATGAAGAATGAAGAATGCATAATGCATAATAATCTTCATTCTTAATTCTTTATTCTTAATTCTTAATTATAATGTCCATCATCCTCATCGCCTCCCTGCTCCCCGTTGTCCTTCTAATGGGCTACATTTACAAGCGCGACACGTTCCAGAAGGAACCGTGGCCGATGCTGATGAAAGCCTTCGGCTTCGGCATTTTGGCTGCATTCCTCGACATGCTCGTCGCCAGCGCGTTGAATCATATCGTCCCGAAGCTGGCGGACACCCCGTTCGTGGACGCGCTCTACAACGCGTTCGTGAGTGCGGCCCTCCCCGAGGAATTCTGCAAGTTGCTGATGCTCTATCTCTGCATCTGGAAGAATCCCTATTTCGACGAATACTACGACGGTTTGGAGTACGCGGCGTTCGTGGGGCTCGGATTTGCAGGGCTGGAGAATGTGCTCTACATTCTGCAAGGCGGTCTGGGATTGGCCTTTAGCCGTGGCATCTTTGCCGTCCCCGCGCACTTCTTCTTCGCCATCTTCATGGGTTATTTCTTCGCCATGGCGCGTTTCCGCTATTCTGAGCGCAGGAAATTCATGACGCTCGCCTACATTGTTCCGGTCTTGCTGCACGGCACCTACGACTTCGTGCTCATGTACATGAACAACCTCAACGGCGACGCCGAGACGATGCAGGAGGTTGGCCCCCTGTCCCTCGCCCTCTACGTGTTTTTCCTCGTCTTTTTCTTCATTGTCTGGCGTGCGGCCACGAAGCGGGTGAACAGGATGTCGGGGCAGTAAAATCTTCCGAGACTTCAATATAATAAAAGAGCCGCGCCTAATTGGCAACGGCTCTTTTTCTCACGTCTCGTGTCTCACGTTTTACGTCTTACGTCTTACGTCTTACTTCAACCCCCTGTTCTTCAGCAGCGGCTCGATCGACGGTTCCTGCCCGCGGAAGGCGAGGTACAGGTCGTGCACGTCCGCGGTGTTGCCGCGTTCCAGAATGTTGGTGCGGAACGAGGTCGCCGTGGTCGGGTCGAAAATGCCGTGCTCTTTGAAGCACTCGTAGGCGTCGTTGTCCAGAACGGCCGCCCAAGTGTAGCTGTAGTAGCCTGCGCCGTAACCGCCAGCGAAAATGTGTTGGAAGTACGGACTTCTATAGCGGGAAATGATGGACGGGATCAATCCGATCTTGGCCATCTGCTGGTTCTCGTAGTCAGGCTGCTGGAACGTGGCGGATGCTGTCACGGTGTGGTAGTCCATGTCGAGAAGAGATGCGGCCAGGAGCTCGGTGTTGATGAAGCCCTGTCCGTAGGTGGCGGCAGCTTCGATCTTCTTGAGGAGGTCGTCCGGAATCAGCTCTCCGGTCTTGTAGTGGTGGGCATAGACCTTCAGCACCTCCGGCTCGAAGGCGAAGTGCTCCATGAACTGCGAGGGCATCTCCACGAAGTCGCGCGGGACGTTGGTGCCCGACAGGGTGGGATAGTGGCAGCGTGACAGGATGCTGTGCAGGGCGTGGCCGAACTCGTGGAAGAGCGTCTGCGTCTCGTCGATGTTCAGCATCGAGGGCTTGTCGCCGACGGGCTTCGTGAAGTTGAAGACCAGCGACACGACCGGGATGTGGTTCTCGCCGTCGCGGTCGTAGTACTGCTCGCGGAAATTCGTCATCCACGCGCCGCTGCGCTTGCTCTCACGCGGGAAGAAGTCCATATAGACCACCGCAATCACTTCATTGTGGTCAATCACCTCGAATGCTTTCACATCTTTGTGATATACAGGGATTTCGGTGTTCTCTTTGAAAGTGAGGCCGTACAGCCGCTCGCAGACGTAGAAGAGACCTTTGCGGGCGGAGTCGAGGGCGAGGTAGGGCCGGATGGCCTCGTCGTCGAGATCGTATTTCTCTTTGCGCAGTCTCTCGGCATAATAACGCCAGTCGTAAGGCTGCAGCGCACCGGCAATGCCGTCCTTGTTCATCATCTTCTGGTAGAGGGCGGCCTCCTCCTTGGCCTTCGCGAGGGCGGGCTCCCATACTTTCATCAGCAGGTTATAGACGTTGTCGGCGTTCTTGGCCATACAATCGTCAAGCACGTAGTTGGCGTAATTGTCAAAGCCGAGAATCTGTGCTTTCTCTAAACGAAGGTTCACAATATCGTTGATAATCTTCGAGTTGGAGTACTCGCCGTTCAGACAGCGGGTGGAGTAGGCGGTCCAAAGTTCCTTACGCAGTTCGCGGTTCTGGCAGTTCTGAAGGAACGGCTCCATGGAGGGCACGTGCACGGTGAAGGCGTACTTCCCTTTGGCTTTTTCCATGCCGTCGGCGGCCTCTTTGGCAGCGGCCAACTGGCTTTCCGTCAAGCCTTTGAGGTCGTTCTCGTTGTCCACGAAGAGGGCGTAGCCGTTGGTGGCGCCGAGCACGTTGTTTCCGAACTTGAGGGTGAGGGCCGACAGTTTCTCGTTAATCTCACGGAAACGGGCCTGCTTGTCGGCGGGAACGTTGGCACCGCCGCGCTCGAAATCCTTGTAGATGACCTCCAACAGACGTTTTTGCTCGTCGTTGAGGTTCTCCTTGTCGCGGTTATTGTAAACCGTCTTGATGCGGTCGAACAGCTGGGCGTTCAGCATGATGTCATCGCCGTGACGGGTGAGCATCGGGAAGATGGTGTCGGAAAGCGCCTCCATCTCGGGGCTGTTCATGCATTCGGCGAGGTTCATGAAAACGGAAGCCACCTTGGTCAGCAGTTCACCACTGTATTCGTAGGGGATGATGGTGTTGGCGAAGGTCGGCTCCTCGCTGTTGTCGCAGATGGCCTGGATGTTCTCCTTCTGCTGCCGGATACCTTCTTCGATAGCCGGCAAGTAGTCGGTGGTCTTGATCTGGTCGAAGGGAGGCACGCCGTAGGGGGTGTCCCACTCTTTCATGAAAGGGTTGTGGGCCAGGTTGTCGTTTTCGGACGTTTTTTTCTTGCATGCTCCGCCGAGAATCGCGGATGCCATAACTAAGCTCATAATGAATAACTTACGGTTCATATTTTGGAATTTTTGATAAAAACTCACGAGAATTTTTGATTCTGCAAAGGTACATATTTTGCAGATATCTGGTTTCAGGTTTCAAATTCCTGTCTTGTAGAGACGCAAAATTTTGCGTCTCTACACTTGAAACCATAAAAAAAGAGACGCAAAATTTTGCGTCTCTACAAATGGGCAGGAATCAACGACCTATTTCTCTTTCAGCAGATCGCGGATCTCGGTGAGAAGCTTCTCCTCTGCGGTGGGCTCGGGAGCGGGTGCCGGAGCGGCTTCCTCTTCCTTCTTCACGAGGCTCGTGGCCTTGTTGATGAGCTTGATCACGCAGAAGATACAGAGCGCCACAATCAAAAAGTCAACGGTCACCTGGATGAAGTTGCCGTAGTTCAGGGTGACGGCCTCGCTGACGACTTCGCCGGCTTCGTTGAGCTTCGGGGCGCGGAGGGTGACGGACAGCGTCGTGAAGTTGACGTTGCCGATCAACGCACCGACCAGCGGCATCAGGATGTCATTCACCAGAGAGGTGACGATTTTTCCGAAGGCGCCGCCGATGATCACACCAATGGCCATGTCCATCACGTTGCCTTTCATCGCAAATTCCTTGAATTCTTTAAAAAATCCCATAGCGTTAAAATTTTAATGATGATTGAAAGCGCAAAAGTAAAAAAATATTGGTTACATGGTTACACGATTAGGGGCGAATAATTATTCGTCCGTCTCTCGTTGTAATTCGTCAAGCAACAGCAGTTTGTACAAATCCATGGCTTTCAGGCTGTTGTATTTCAGCATTAGGGTGATGAGGAAATTCTTGCTGAGGTGAAGGCCGCGGAGAAAGAACCGGCCGGAACGCTTTTCGGAAAGGCGTTTCCAGGTCTGCAGGAGGTGACTTTGCGCGATGAATCGGTCGCTGATTTTGCCCGACTTGTAGAGCTTGTCGAGGTTCCGCACGCTCTCTTCGGTCTTGGCCAGAAATTCACGGTTCTCGTCTAAACCGTCATGATAAAGCTCGTTATCGATGTGATACAACGGGATTTCCGCTCCTTCCAAAGCCATCCCGAAGAAAGTGTCTTCGTAGCCATAATCCGTCAAGGATTCGTCGAAACGGCATTTTTCGAAAACCGACTTCGAAATCAGCATGTTGAAAGGCGTGAAATGGTCGTAGGGATGCTCATTCCGCTCCTTGGCAGAACGAACTTCGCGCTTTATGCCGTATTTGTAACGCAGATGCTTGGACCTTTCGGGCAGATCTTCACGGTAGCTCAGCCCACCGGAAACGGCAAACTCTGGGGTCTGCTCTTTCTTTACGGAAATAAAGTGCAGATAATAAGCAATATAGCCCTGCTTTTTGATTCGAGCGTCGCAGTCTAAGAAAAGCAAATAGGGATACCGTGCCGTGTCGGCCAGATGGTTGCGTGACCTGGAGCGGCCTAAGTTCTCGGAATGCTCGATGTAAGTGACATTATCCAGATCACCCAACAGCGAATTATGGTATTGGGTCGTCTTGTCGGAAGAGGCATCGTCTTCGATGATGATCTCGTATTCTATCTGGACATCATTGAGTTGCGCTTGTAATTCCGAAACAAGCGGATGCAAATTGATATTATATGTGGGGATTAATACCGATAACATATTTGACGTGGGACGTGAGACGTGGGACGTTGGATGTGGGACGGTCTTGTCACACGTCCAACGTCTCACGTCTTACGTCATACTAAAGAATCAATCAGTTTCCCGTCTTCGACGCAAATGGCGCGTGAGGGGAACTTGTCGATCATAGAGAAATTGTGAGTGGCCATGAACACGGTGGTGCCGCTTTGGTTGATGTGGTGGAAAACTTGGAAGATTTCCTCGGCGGTGATGGGGTCGAGACTGCCGGTGGGCTCGTCGGCGAGGATCAGGTCGGGACTGTTGAGCAGGGCGCGGGCGATGCAGACGCGCTGCTGCTCGCCGCCGGAGAGCTGTGAAGGCAGTTTGAAGTCCTTGGTCTCCAGTCCGACAAGGGTGAGCACCTCTTCGCAGCGGTTGAGCATCATGTTCTTGTCTTTCCACTGGGTGGCGCGGAGCACGAACATCAGGTTCTCGATGACGGTGCGGTCCTTGAGCAGCTGGTAGTCTTGGAACACCATCCCGATTTTCTTGCGCATTTCGGGGATCTGCTTCTTTTTCATGTTCAGCAGGTCGTAACCGATCATCATCGCCTCCTCGCCTTCGGGCTTCAGCTCGCCGATGAGGGTTTTCAGGATGGAGGATTTGCCGGAGCCGGTCTTCCCGATGAGATAGACGAACTCCCCCTGCTTGATGTTGAAGCTGATGTCGGACAGCACCCGCAACTTCCGGTGGGCGATGTTCACATGCTTGAAGGAGATGACATCGGCGGGGACCGTGGGTTGCTCCTGCTCCTGAGCGGGAACAGGGGCCTCTTCTACTGTGGTGATGATTTCGGGTTCTTCCATGATGATTTGGGGTTCGTTACAATCCCTACACTGCGGCTGTCGCCTTGTGTAGGGCTACCAAGCTCTTGCCCCTACGGGGCTGCTCAAGGAATATTATAATTCTTTATTCTGCATTCTTAATTCCGAATTGGATTACGCGTCGATGTTGGCGTAGGTGGCATTCTGCTCGATGAACTCGCGGCGCGGGGGCACCTCGTCGCCCATGAGCATGGAGAAGATGCGGTCGGCTTCAGCGGCGTTCTCGATGGTGACCTGGCGCAGCAAACGGTTGGCGGGATCCATAGTGGTGTCCCACAGCTGGTCGTCCTTCATTTCACCGAGACCTTTGTAGCGTTGCACGTGCACCTTGCGGCCACCGGCGGAGGCCTCAGCCGTGAGTTGGTCGCGCTGCTCGTCGGTCCAAGCGTATTGCAGTTTGTCGCCCTTCTTGACACCATATAACGGCGGCGTGGCCAGATAGACGTGTCCCTGCTCGATAAGCTCGCGCATGAAGCGGAAGAAGAAGGTGAGAATCAGGGCGGCGATGTGGCTGCCATCGACATCGGCATCGGTCATGATGATGACTTTGTGGTAACGCAACTTGGAGATATTCAACGCTTTGTTGTCGTCTTCAGTGCCGATGGTCACACCCAAGGCGGTGTAGATGTTCCGGATTTCCTCGCTCTCGAAGACGCGGTGCTGCATGGCTTTCTCCACGTTCAGGATCTTACCTCTCAGAGGCAGGATGGCTTGGAAGTGGCTGTCGCGGCCCTGTTTGGCGGTGCCGCCTGCAGAGTCACCCTCCACGAGGAAGAGCTCGCATTTTGTCGCGTCTTTGGAAGAGCAGTCGGCAAGCTTGCCGGGCAGTCCGGAACCGCTGAAGGCGGTCTTGCGCTGCACGAGTTCGCGTGCCTTGCGGGCGGCGTGGCGCGCCTGGGCAGCTAATACCACCTTGTCAACGATGGACTTCGCGTCTCTCGGGTTCTCCTCCAAGTAGTTGGTCAGCATTTCGCCCACCATTTGGTTCACCACACCGGAAATCTCGCTGTTGCCGAGTTTGGTCTTGGTCTGGCCTTCGAACTGCGGTTCCGCAACCTTCACGGAGATGATGGCAGTGAGACCTTCGCGGAAGTCGTCACCGGAAATCTCGATTTTGTTCTTCTCCAGCTTGTCGAGCAGCTTGTTGTCGTCGGCGTATTTCTTGAGGGTGCGGGTGAGCGCCTGGCGGAAGCCCGTGAGGTGCGTGCCGCCCTCTATCGTGTTGATATTGTTGACGTAAGAGTGGATGTTTTCAGTGAAGGAGTCGTTGTACTGCATGGCGACCTCCACGGGCACGCCTTGACGTTCGCCCTCGATGTAAATCGGCTGCGACGTGATTTTGGTGCGGCCGCTGTCGAGGTGCATGATGAAGTCGCGAAGGCCGTTCTCGGAGTAATAGATCTCTTTGGGGTGGTTACCTTCTTCATCGGTCTTACGCAGGTCCTCAATGGAAATATGGATGCCCTTGTTGAGGTAAGCCAGCTCCTTGAGGCGGTGCGCGAGGCGGTCGAACTCATACACCGTGGTGTGGAAGATGGTGTCGTCGGGCAGGAAGGTGATCTTGGTGCCGCGGTAGTCGCTGTCGCCGATGACCTTCACGGGGTAGAGGGGCTTGCCGTAGGCGTACTCCTGGATGAAGTGCTTGCCGTCGCGGAAAACCTCGGCGGTGAGGTGCTTGGAGAGGGCGTTCACGCAGGAGACGCCGACGCCGTGCAGACCGCCGGAAACCTTGTAGGAGTCCTTGTTGAACTTACCGCCGGCGTGCAGGACGGTCATGACGACCTCCAGGGCGGAACGTTTCTCCTTCGGGTGCATGTCGGTGGGGATACCACGGCCGTTGTCAAGGACGCTTATCGCGTTGCCTTCCAGTATCTTAACTTCAATATTGTCACAGAATCCGGCGAGGGCCTCGTCAATGGAGTTATCGACCACTTCGTTGACCAGATGGTGCAGACCTCGGTCGCTGACATCGCCGATGTACATGGCCGGGCGCTTTCTTACTGCTTCAAGCCCTTCCAGAATCTGAATATTACCCGCGCTATAGGTTTCTTCGCTCATTGTCTTATTTTCTAACTCACTCATTATCAACGGTTTTACTTTTTCTCTAAAAACCTGCAAATATAGGAAAAATTTCGGTAGGTTGGGCGAGTTTTTTGCGATTGGCTTTTCGTTTTTGGCTTTTCCGCTCGCGGGGTTGGCATCAGGAACCTTAGAGCCCTTCCAGTGCGTTGTCGATCACCTCGAACACGTAGTGGTCCTTGTCATAAACGTGCCCGAAAATCTCTTTGGCTTTCAGGAAATAATTCTTGGCGGCGGCTTTGTCGTGCTCCATCGCGAGGGTGCCCAAGTAGAAGTGCAGGTTGCCGAAAACCTTGTCGTTGTTCACGTATTTCGGCAGCTGCGCTTTGTAAAAACGGACGAGTTCGGGCTCCCTGTCGGCGAACCGGTAGGCTTCGATCATGGCCTGGTAGATGGTCGGATTCTCGGGGGCTAGTTCGAACAACTTCTTGGTCGTCGCGGATGCCTTTTGGTTGCCAGTGACCAAATAGAGACGCAGCAGGGGCGACAGGTTGTAGTAGTCGTCCAGAATGAGCTTGTCCGCCGTTTCAAAATATTTCAGGGCATTGCGGTAGTCGCCCTTTTCCATCAAGATTTGACCGGTCATGCGGGCGGCATCCCCTTTGAGGTCCTTGTTCTTGTAGAGGTCGTAGGAGGCCTTGGCCTGCGGGAACGCATTGTCGAGCTGATCCGTGAACAGGTAGGCGTAGGCCAAGTTGTAGTGCGCGTCCGCCTTCTTGGGCTCCAGTTCGGTGGCCTTCTTGAGGTAGGGGATGCTCTGCGCGGTTTCCTCTTGCATCAGTAGCGCCACTCCCGTGTTGTGGTAGGTGTTGTAGTCGCCGCATCCGCCGTCAATGGCTTTCTTGCCGTTGTCGATGGCCTTTTGCGTCAGTTCCTCCTCGTCTATAAGCCAGAATTCTCCGTATTTGTTCAGCACTTCAGTGTAGTAGAACGCGAGTCCGCGGTACAGCTTGCAGTTGTCCGGGTAGGCGGCAATCAGTTTGAGCAGGACGCTGTCGACTTGGAACGGGAACAAGCTGAAGGTGCCGGTTTTGCCGCGATAGTCCATGACATCCTCGTTCTTTTTCAGGTCTTTGAGTGCGAAGACCTGGTGCATCATGCTGGAAACGAAGTAGTTGAGCACGATATCTTCTTTCATCAGCACGACGTCGGGTTTCTCGTTGTCGGGGTCGTCGTTGTCCAGCAGGACGTACGCGGACTCGTACTTTTTCGCGTCAACCAGCTTCTGCGCCGCGGAGAGCACATCGGTTTGGGTTTGGCTGTACCCGGCGAAAGCCAGAAAGGTCAGCAGCAAGGTGGTGATTTTTTTCATCATTTTATGGGGACTTCTCTGTTTTTCTTTCCGTGCTGCTGCCATAAGCGGGGCGAAGTCCGGTGAATCCCGCAATGGGAAAACAGCACGGCAAAAATAATGTTTTTCCGCACTATAAGACACGGAAAGTTGAAAAGGTTGCAGTAGGGGAGGAAATTTTTTTGTTCATCACACCGACGGCGTGATGAACACCCGCCAGGAACCGTCTTCTGTTCCCCGCTCGATATATTTTTTCTCAAGCAGTTGGTTGACCAATTTTTTCACCGCCGACATGTTGATGTTGAGATGTCGCTGCATCTCTTCCAACGTGAGAACAGGCTCCGACATCATAAGAACCAGCAGCTTGCTGTAGTTCAGTGATCGGAATTCTATGCGTTCGCC
>JAGCVQ010000037.1 GCA_017962275.1 Bacteroidales bacterium | reverse complement strand
ACATAGTTCTTCATGTCGGACATGATGTCCGGCTTGGTGATTTCCTCGCCGATCTGCAGCCACCGCTGGTAAATGAGCTCTAATTTATCCAGTAAATCGTTCATATATAAGCCTTTCTGTCTTTTCCAATTAGGGCTGCAAAGATACATTTTTTTCACGTTTTCCCTTTATTTGTAGAGACGCAATATATTGCGTCTCTACTATTGCCTGCTGCCTATTGCCTATTGCCTAAAAAAATAGTACTTTTGCCGCCGGTATTTACGAATATGCTACGATACATCGTCAAAAAGATAGGGTACGGGTTGCTGTTGATGCTCGGGGTGACGACGCTGGTGTTCTTCCTGTTCACCGTGTTGCCGTCGGATCCGGCACGCATGAGCATGGGACAGCGCAGCGACTTGGAGACGGAGGAGGCCATCCGCAAGGAGATGGGTCTCGACCTGCCTCTCGGGGTGCAGTATCTGGCCTACCTCAACGATGTGTCGCCTATCTCCTGGCACAAAACCGACGACAAGACCTCGTTCTTCTACCTCAACGACGACAACTACCACTATGTCAAGGTGATACCGATGAAAAAATCGGCTATCGTGCTGAAAGCGCCATACTTGCGGCGGTCGTATCAGAGCAAGCGCCCGGTGACGGAAATCATCGGCGAGGCGTTCCCGAAAACCGTGTTGTTGGCAGTGGTCTCCATCGTGTTCGCGCTGATTGTGGGCATTATCATCGGCATTTTCTGCGCGTTGCACAAAGGCACCTGGTTCGACAAGAGTGCACTGGTGATCTCGGTTTTAGGCATGTCGGTGCCGTCGTTCTTCGCGGCCATCCTCTTCGCATGGGTGTTCGCATTCCTGCTGTCGGACATCACCGGACTGAACATGTTCGGGAGCTTATACACTGTAGATGATTATGGATCAGGACAATACGTCAACCTCAAGAACCTGATTCTGCCCGCGCTGACCTTGGGTATCCGACCGTTGGCGGTGGTGATTGAGTTGACGAAAAACTCGCTGTTGGACGTGCTGTCGCAGGACTACATCCGCACGGCGAAGGCCAAGGGGCTGGGACAGAAAACGGTGGTCGTGCGACATGCCTTGAAAAACGCGCTGAACCCTGTGGTGACGGCCATTTCGGGCTGGTTAGCGGGTCTGCTGGCGGGCGCGGTCTTCGTGGAATACATCTTCGACTGGAAAGGCATGGGCGTGGTCATCCTCGACGGCCTCGACAAGTACGATTTCCCCGTGGTGATGGGTTCTTTGCTCTATGTCTCCATTATCTTGGTGATTATCAACATTGTGTGTGATATTATCTACGGATGGTTGGATCCGAGGGTGAGCCTGAATTGATTGAAAAAAAACGCATTTTCCGTGCCATTTTTTCGCTTAAATTTTTTTTCTCGAATAAGTCGCTAATAATCAACCCGAAAAAAATATCAACGGCTTCTTGTTAATAATTATCGGTGTCGGAAAGGGGAAAGTTCCGATACAATTTTCTATTTTAGCAAACTCGAAAGATAGGCTATAGGATTTTTGTAATGTGTTAAGAATCAGTTTTTTGAAAGATTTGTGGGTGAAGTGTATGCGAAAGATAGCCTCTGTTTTGAGAAAAACGAGCAAAAGAAAGTATAGATAAGACAAAACCAAAAACCGCCATATTATGAACGAAGATTTATCCCTTTTCAGCGCAGCGAACGAAGAGGATGTGGAGCAGGAAATAATGAACGAGCAACTGCAGAAGTCGATGAGCGAGCTGATGGCCAACCGCAGCTCAGCCATGCAGCGGTACGCTCAGGACACATCAGCCGTGATGCCGGATGCGGAGCTTGACGAGCCCGTTCCGGAACCCGTCACCTACACCAAGGAGGAGATTTTCCCCGACGTGGCGGCATATTTCGGTGGCGACGAACTGGCGGCTGGCGTTTGGATTGACAAATACGCGCTGAAGAACGCTAACGGCGAGTTGGTGGAGCGTACCCCGGCGGACATGCATCGCCGCATGGCCCGCGAGTTCGCCCGCATTGAGCGCCGTTATGCCAACCCGATGAGCGAGGAACAGATCTTCGACCTTTTAGACCATTTCAAGTACGTGATTCCGCAGGGCAGCCCCATGGCCGGCATCGGAAACAAGTACCAGGTGGTTTCCCTCTCCAACTGTTTCGTCATCGGCAACAGCGGCAACGCCGGCTCCTATGGCGGCATCATGAAGATGGATGAGGAGCAGGTGCAGTTGATGAAACGGCGCGGTGGCGTCGGCCACGACATGTCTGACATCCGTCCCTCCGGCAGCCACGTACAGAACTGCGCCCAAACCTCCACCGGTATCGTGCCCTTCATGGAACGCTTCTCCAACTCCACCCGCGAGGTGGCTCAGGACGGACGGCGCGGTGCCCTCATGCTCTCCATCTCCATCAAACACCCTGATGCAGAGCAGTTTATAGATGCAAAAATGACCCAAGGCAAGGTCACCGGCGCCAACGTCTCCGTGCGCGTCGATGACGAGTTTATGCGAAGCGTCCAAAACCATACCCCTTACATTCAACAGTATCCCATCAGCGGCGACAACCCCAAAGTGAAACGGGAAACCGACGCCAAGAAGCTGTGGGACAAGATCATCCACAACGCGTGGAAATCCGCCGAGCCCGGTGTCCTCTTCTGGGACAACATCCGCAGGGAGTCCATTCCCGACTGCTACAAGGACGAGGGTTTCGAGACGGTTTCCACCAACCCTTGCGGTGAAATCCCGCTCTGTCCTTACGACAGCTGCCGTCTGATTTCCGTGAACCTCTACAGCTATGTTGATGAGCCCTTCACCGAGCGCGCCGTTTTCAACATGCCGCGTTTCCGCCAGCATGTGCAGTACGCACAGCGCCTGATGGACGACATCATCGACCTGGAGCTCGAGAAGATCGATGCCATCCTCTCCAAGATCGAAAGCGACCCCGAAAGCGAATCTGTGAAACGTGTGGAGAAGGAGCTTTGGCTCAAGATCCGCAAGCAGTCGCTGAAAGGCCGCCGCACCGGTTTGGGCATCACCGCTGAAGGGGATATGCTCGCCGCCCTCGGCCTCACTTACGGCACCGACGAGGCCAACGCTTTCTCCACGGAAGTGCACAAACAGCTGGCTCTCGCCGCCTACCGTTCCTCTGTCACGATGGCTAAGGAACGTGGTGCGTTCCCGATTTACAGCTGCATCAAAGAGGGGCACAACCCCTTCATCCAGCGTCTTCGCGATGCCGACCCGAAACTCTATGACGACATGATCCGCTACGGCCGCCGCAATATCGCCCTGCTCACCATCGCCCCCACGGGAAGCGTAAGTATCTGCACGCAAACCACTTCCGGCATTGAGCCGGCCTTCAACGTGGTCTATAAGCGTCGCCGCAAAATCAACCCCAACGACATGGCCACCAAGAAGACCGTGGTGAAAGACACCGTCGGCGACATGTTCGAGGAGTATATGGTCTTCCACCACAAATTCGTGGTCTGGGCCGAAACCAAAGGCTACACGTTGGAGCAGATGAAGAACATGAGCGAGAAGGAGATTTTCGCGCTTGTGGAGCAGTCGCCCTATTACAAAGCCACCGCTGCCGACACCGACTACATCAAGAAAGTGGAGCTGCAAGGTTCCGTGCAGAAATGGGTGGATCACTCCATCTCCGTCACCGTGAACCTGCCTTCGACCATCACCGAGGAGGTGGTCGGCGACCTCTACATGAAAGCGTGGGAGGTGGGTTGCAAAGGCCTCACCGTTTATCGCGAAGGTTCCCGCGACGGCGTGCTCAACTCCCTTGACCAGTCCAAAAAGGAGGAGACGAAGGAGAAACCGAAGAATTTCAAGCGTCCGCGTGAACTCAATGCCGATGTCATCCATTTCAAGAACAACAACGAGGATTGGGTGGCCTATATCGGGCTGTATGAGGGCAAACCTTACGAGATTTTCACGGGCAAGACCGGCGACGAGAGCTTCTTGCTGCCTAAGTGGGTAGATCACGGCACGATTGTGAAAAACCGCAACGAGGACGGCACCAAATCCTACGACTTCATCTACCAAGACAAAGCCGGTTACGATGTGATTCTGCGCGGCCTTGACCGTTGCTTCGACCAAGAGTTCTGGAACTACGCCAAGATGACCTCCGCGTTGCTGCGCAACGGCATCCCCGTGAACCACGTCGTGAACATCATTTCCGGCCTCAACTTCCGTCAGGAGAGCATCAACTCGTGGCGCAACGGCGTCTGCCGCGCCCTCAAGAAATTCATCCAGGACGGTACCAAGCAGAAAGGCGTGGAATGTCCCAACTGTCATCAGAAGGATACGATGGAGTTCAAAGAGGGCTGCCTGACCTGCTCGAACTGCGGTTACGCGAAATGCGGGAATTAGGAGGTTGAAGGGTTACACGGTTACACGGTTAGAGGGTTAGAAGGTTGATAAAGGAAAAGGCAAAAGAAATTAGTCAACAATGGATAATACGCAACAGACGGTGTTTTTGTACGTTCCGTGCCAGATGGACCTGTTCCAGGCGGAGACGGTGACGAGTGCCATCACGGTGCTCAACCGGCTGAACCAGTTCTGTCATTACGACAAGGAGAACACCTGTTGCGGCCGCCGCTTCTTCATGGAGGGCGAGATGCAGTATGCCAAGGACTTGGGTTATCAGGTTATCCAAACCTACACAGAGTACTGCAACTTGCACAAGACCACCTTCCCCGTGGTGGTGCCCGATGCCGCCTGCGCGGGTTTCATGCGCCGCCACTTCGACCTGATTCTGAAAAACGCCACTCTGCCCAACGAGCTGAACACGTTCATCAACAACGTCTATGAACTATGCGACTACATCGTCAATGTGTTGAAGATCAACAAACTAGGAAACGCATTCCGTCACCGCGTGTTCTACTTCAAATCCTGTTCGGCCAAACACCTCTATCCTAATAACAACGCTCCCGAGACGCTGCTGGGCAACACGGTGGGGCTGGATTTGATTGAGGACACCGAGGAGAAAAACTGCTGCTGCGGTGCCAACGGCCGCTTCCCGATGCTGAATCCCGAGGCTGCCGAGAAAATGACCGGCGAAATCGTGCTCCGCGCCTACAACCAGGGGGCCGAATACATCACTTCCACCGACATCCACTGCCTGCAACTGCTCGATGCCTACAAACAGCAGCACGACGTGGATATTGACATTATTCATATAGCAGACATCCTCCGCGGCGAGGAATAATATAATCTCCGCGTATCGCTCGTATCTACACGTATAAATTTCTTGAAACTTTGACCTTGAACTTTGAACCTTGAACTTATAGACAATCAATAAAATATAGAAAATATGAAAATATTAGTACTTAACTGCGGCAGTTCCTCCATCAAGTATCAATTGTTGGAGATGGAGCCGCAACCCGAACTTTTGGCTAAAGGTTTGGTTGAGCGTGTCGGTTTGGAAATGGGTGAGTTCACCCACAAGCCCGTCGGCAAGGAGAAATGCTACGTACAGACTCCCATCCCGACCCACGAAGAAGGTATCAAACTGGTTCTGAACATGTTGACCGATCCCGAGCACGGTGTCATCAAGTCTCTTGACGAGATCGGCGCCGTTGGTCACCGTGTGGCGCACGGCGGTGAATATTTCAAGGAGAGCTGTGTCATCGGCGACAAGGAGCGCGAAGAAATCGCGAAACTCTGTGCCCTGGCCCCCCTGCACAACCCCGCCAGCCTCACCGGCATCGACGCGATGAAGAAACTGCTTCCCAACGTGAAGCACGTCGGCGTGTTCGACACCTCTTTCCATCAGACCATGCCGTCGGAAGCGTTCCTTTACGCCCTTCCGTACGAGTATTACACCGAGAAGAAGATCCGCCGTTACGGTTTCCACGGCACGAGCCACAAATACGTGGGTCCGAAGGCCGCCGAAATTGCCGGTATCCCTTACGAGAACGCAAAGATCGTGAGCTGTCACCTCGGCAACGGCGCTTCCATTTGCGCCATCAAGAACGGCAAATCCATCGACACTTCCATGGGCTTCACCCCTGTTGAGGGTCTCGTGATGGGCACCCGCGTGGGTGACATCGATGCCGGCGCCCTGCTCTACATCATGGACACCGAAGGTCTCGACACCAAGGCGATGAACACGCTCATCAACAAGAAGAGCGGTCTGCTCGGCATCTCCGGCAAGAGCGTCGATATGCGCGACATCCGCGCGGGTCGTGACGCTGGCGACGAACGCAGCACCAATGCTTTCAACATGTTTGCCTATCGCGTGCGCAAGTACATCGGCGCGTATGCAGCGGCTATGGGCGGCGTTGACGTGATTCTCTTCACCGGCGGCATCGGCGAGAACGCTTGGTTCCAGCGCGAGAAGATTTGCGAAAACATAGAATGGATCGGCGCGAAACTCGACCCCGAAGCCAACCAGAAATACTGCGGCGAGGACGGCATCATCTCCACTCCCGATTCCACCACGAAATTAGTGGTTGTGACGACCAACGAGGAGCTGGTGATCGCCACCGATACGTACAATTTGTTATAAGCTATTGGCTATTAGCTGTTAGCTTTTGGCTAAAAAAAATGATGTCCGATTGGACATCATTTTTTTTATTTCAGCACCCGCTGTAGGTAGTCTGTGGTGATTTCCACCGGGCGGTAGAGGCAGTTGGTGAAATTGTGGTCGTAATACTCCAATTCGTAGTACTCGCTGCCGTTCCAAAGTTGGTGGAAACGTTCGCCGCAGGTGAAGGGCACGAGGCGGTCGCCGTTGCCTTGGATGACGCAGGCGTTGCCGTAGTACTTGCCGGAAGTCTCGAAAATGGGGAGATACAGCGCGGTTTTGAGGTAGCGACGACCGAGGGCGATGCCGTTGTGAAGCACGAGACTGTCAGGCGGATCGAGCGGATTGAAGTCGATGCCGAAAAGGTTGCCGCGGGCGATGTCGTCGCGCACCGAAGAGGCCGGTGCCAACAGCACCACAGCCTTGATGTCGTCCGGGTGCTTGCCCGCGACCATCGCCGCGACCACCGCGCCTTGAGAGTGCCCAACGAGAGCGATGTCATCGACGAAACGCAGGTCTTGGACGTAAGCTAACACCTGCTCCAGATCCTCCATTTCGTTGGGGATGGTCATATCCACTAATTTGCCTTCGCTCTTGCCGTGGCCGTTGAAGTCGAATTCGAGAGTGGCAAAACCTTTCGCCTGCAACAGGATAGCAATCCGTTTCATCAACTCGAAATCGTGGTCGCAGTTCAATCCGTGGCAAAGCACCACCAAGTCGCAACGCTGACCGGGATCCAGATGAGGTTTATACAATCGGGCCCACAATTTGCCCTTGCTACCGTCGATGGTTATCGTGTCATAACCTCCGGTGCGCGCGACGGGGAGAGGCTCTATAAAAACATCGTACAACTTCTTCTCTATCTTATACGACAACACCGTGCTGACCAGCACTTTACCGTCAGGACCGATGAGATAGACGGAAGGAATCCAGCGCACGCCGTAGGCTTTGGCCACGTCCGATTGGTTCATCCGTTTCAGCTCGCTCACCTGCGGATAAGGAACTCCCGATTTGGCAATATAGTCCATCCATTTCTCCTTGTCGGTATCGAAAGAGACCCCGAGGAACTCCACCCCGTATTGGTGGAATTGGTTGTAAAGCCGGATGATTTCGGGAAGGTCCTTGCGGCAGTCGGGGCACCAGGAGGCCCAAAAGTCGATGACCACATACTTTCCTTTGGCAAATTCGCTGAATTTCACCGTTTTGCCCTCGGGTGTCTGAAGTTGGAAATCCGGTGCTGGCGTAACCGGTTTCAGCAGTTCCTGCGCGTAGGTTTCGTCAAAATCCAGCACCACTTGCGCGTTCACCCGCACGCAAAACGCCAATAAAAACCAAATAATCGAAAAACGAAATAATCTATTCATATCAATAAACCTTAATTTCTGACCGTGTAACCCTTTAACCGTGTAACCCTTTAACCATGTAACCCTTTAACCATGTAACCCTTTAACCCCCTCATTATCAACCTTAAAAGGGCAATTCGAAAAATAACCTGCAAAAGTACCAAAAAATATCGTATTTTTGCACGCTTAAAAAATGTTAAAATGACGAACGAACATTTGTCTTCCACAATCATGCCGCGCAGCCGGAAAATGCGCGCCCGATACCGGGTGGCGGTGATAGGTAGCGGGAGTTGGGCGACGGCCATTGTGAAGATCATCTCGGTGAACTTGGAGCACATCCACTGGTGGGTGAGGCAGGAGGAAGTGGCGGACAGTATCATGAAATACGGGCACAACCCCAAATATCTCAGCTCCGTCTTCGTCAACCCCGAAGACGTGAAGGTGAGCACGGACATCAAAAGTACGGTGGCGCGGGCGGACTATGTCATCATCGTCACCCCATCGGCCTATCTGCACAAGACATTGGAACCCCTCAAACGGTCGCAATTGTCGAGGAAGAAGATCATCCTCGCGGTGAAGGGCATTGTGCCCGAGACCATGCAGCTCATCAGCGACTATATGCAGTCGCAGTTCAAAGTGCCTTTAGATCAGCTATGTATCATCAGCGGACCGTCGCATGCCGAGGAGATTGCGCAGGAGAAATTCACCTTCCTGACCGCTGCCTCCACCAACACGGAATTGGCGGAGACAGTCGCGAAATTCTTCACCACCCGCTACTGCCGCACCTCCGTTTCCAACGACGTGATGGGTGCGGAACTTGCCATCGTGCTGAAAAACATCTACGCTCTCGGCGCGGGAATTTACAGCGGTCTCGGTTACGGCGACAACTTTATCGCCGCCTACGTGGCCAACTGCGTGAAAGAGATGAAGTACTTTGTATCAGAGGTTTACCCCAACGAGAACCGCCATATTTCCGACTCTGTCTATCTTGGCGACCTGTTGGTGACGGCCTATTCCACCTTCAGCCGCAACCGTCTGTTCGGCATCATGATCGGCCACGGGTTGTCGGTGCGGGTGTCGTTGTTAGAACTGCGTATGGTGTCGGAAGGCTACACTGCCTGCCGCTGCGTACACGAAATCAACAAGAAAATCGGTGCCAACATCCCCATTTTGGAGACCATCTACGGCATTTTGTACGAGAACAACAACGTTTCGTCCGAAATGAAGCGCATCGCCGAACATTTTGTGTAATGATACGTTTCCTGAAACATTCCGAAATCGATCCTGAAAAATGGAATCAGGCTATCCGTAACAGTTTGTCTCCTAATGTGTTGGCTGAATATGAACTGTTGGATCTGCTCACGGAGGACGATACTTGGCATGCAGTGGTCGATGACGACTACGATGTCGTGATGCCGCTTCCGACCCGTCAAAAAGGAGTGTTAAAATATGTTTATACACCTTTCTTTTTGCCGCAGATGGGAATGTTTCATGGACAAGAACTCCCACAGGACAAATATGATTTGTTTTTGGGAGAGATTTCCAAACATTATGTGCTGGCCGACCTACTGATGAACGAGCAAAACGCCCGGAATAGGAAAAAAGAACATACTTCCTATTTCGCTTCATTCACGTTGTCTTTGCATCTGCCATATAACGAATTGTACAGTCAATTTCACGAGAACACGAAACGCAACATCAAAAGAGCCCAAAATCAGCAAAGTCGGGTGACGGTTCAAGAGGAAAAAGTGGCAGACATTATCGCATTGTTCCGAAACAACCGAGGGCAGGGGGAAGAGGTGCATTTCCGCGACAAGGATTACAAGAGACTGCAGCGTGTGTCGGATTACTTGCTGGAGCACAACCTGTTAGAGGTTTACGGAGTGCGTACAGACGACAATAAGCTGGCAGCCGGTGCTTTGTTCGTGAAGGACGGCAAACGTCGCTGGTTCTGGTTTTCCGGTCGCGACAACACATTGTCGAAAAGCAAGCCGATGTTCCTGCTGCTGGACACCTATATCCGCGACCACGCAGAATCGGACCTCTGCCTCGACTTTAACGGATCCTCCAATCCGAATGTGGCGCGGCTCTACCGGAGTTTCGGCAGCACATATATCACCATCCCGTTCATGAGACTGTTCAGGAACCGGTTTTGGGAATTGGTTCTATCGCCCGGATTGTCAAAGATTTAGGGTTAGTTGAGCAGATAATTATTTTGCAACCGTGTGGGTCGAAAAAAAGTGTATTTTTGCCGCCGAATTTTTTAACCCTTAAAAAAAACGTATTTATGGCAACAAGAATCAGATTACAAAGACGCGGTAAGAAGAACCAACCCTTCTACCACCTTGTAATTGCGGATGGTCGAGCACCCCGTGACGGACGATTCATCGAGGACCTGGGTACCTACAACCCCCTGACCAATCCCGCAACTCTCAACATCAATTTCGACAGAGCGCTGTATTGGCTGGAAGTGGGCGCCACTCCTTCTGACACGGCCCGTTCGATTCTCAAACGCGAAGGTGTCTATTTGATGAAGCACCTCAGAGGCGGTGTCGCCAAGGGCGCGTTCAGCGAGAACGAGGCTCAGCGCAAGTTCGAGGCCTGGAAGCAGGAGAAGAACTCCAAGCTGAAAGACGTGGAGAACGCCGAGCGCGAAGCCAAGCGCAAAGTCGTGAAAGAACGCCTTGCCGCCGAGACGAAAGTCAGAGAAGCCATCTCCGCGAAAGTGGCCGCCAAGGCTGCTGAAATCGCCGCCGCTCAGGCAAAGGCCGCCCAAGAGGCTGCTGAAGCCGCTGCCGCTGAGGCCGCTGCTGAAGAAACTCCCGCCGCCGAAGCCGAACAACCGGCTGCCGAATAGTTTTTTCCGCCTCCATAATGGCAGACAAAAACTTTTACTACTTAGGCACACTAACGAAACCTTTCGGACTGAAAGGCGAGTTGTGTGCCTTTTTTGATGTCGATGACTGCGAGCGCTACCTCGACCTCGATGCCGTCTTCATCGAAACCGATGGCGAATTGCTGCCGTATATGATTGAAAAACTGCAATATAAGGGCAACAACCAGTTCATCGTCAAGCTGCAGGATGTGGACATCGACAATGTGCGCGAGTTCACGCAGACTGACCTCTACCTGCCCCTTTCCTCCCTGCCGAAACTCACCGGCAACCGCTTCTATTTCCATGAAGTGATCGGATTCAAGGTGGTGGACGACCAATTGGGCGAAATCGGCATTTGCAAGGATTTCCTCGAATTGGCCAACAATCCGCTGATGCAGGTCGATCACGACGGCGCGGAAATCCTCATCCCCGCCTCGCAACAGTTTGTCACCCAAGTGGATCGCGAGAACAAGATCCTGTATGTCTCCACCCCCGAAGGATTGGTGGAGCTCTACCTCAACCGGTAGTCATTCTATCCCCTTTTCATTGTTGATAACATTATTTACAAACAAATCGTTTGTAAATTTTTTGTTGTATGTTTGCGGCGTGAAAATGTTTCCGACCAGAAACAAATTATTTAGTGCAAAACATTGTAAACGAATATATTATAAACCATTATAACGAAACTATGAACGATGAAAATTGAGAATTATCCCATCGTAAAAGTATTATTCCCTTACGTTGTCGGCATCCTCATTGCCTATTACGGAGATTTCTCCTCCACCATTTGTCGATGGTTGCTGGCGGCGACTATGGCCTCTTTTTTGCTGGTGGTCAGCCTGACGTTCGTCAAGGCGTACCGATGGCGGTGGGTCCAGACTGTTTTCATGAACCTCGCCATCGTGATGACGGGTATCTCCTTGACGGATTGGCAGTTTCATCCCCACCGGCAGACGTGCGGATTGGAGACCGGAAACGATTGGATGGTGCGTGTCGCGGCGGAACCTACCCCTCGCGAGAAGAGCGTGAAGGTGGAGGCTGAGGTGCTGCAATCTGCTGATGGAATGCCGGTTACCGGAAAAGTTCTGCTCTATCTGCAGCCTTCCGCTACGACGGAAGTTTTGCGCTACGGTGATTTGCTGTTCGTTCATACCGACCTATCCGGCATCGAGCCCCCGCACAATCCCGATGCTTTCGACAACCCGCTTTACATGCGGCGGCGCGGCATCTACTACTCCGGCTTCGTGCGAGACGGCGCGTGGAAACGGATCGGGTACAAGCCTGCCAACCGGCTGAAGTTTCTCGCGCAGGCAGCTCGTAACCACCTGACGGATATATACATACATGCCGGGATGAGCGGCGATGAACTCGACATACTGAAGGCCATTTTGCTCGGCGACGATGATACGCTCGATTCCGACCTGAAGGCATCGTATTGCTCGGCCGGGGTGAGCCACATCCTCTGTGTCTCGGGGATGCATGTCGGCGTTATTTTCATGATTGTCAACTTCTTACTGAAGCCGTTGGAGCTGTTCCGCACCTCGCGGATCTTCAAAACCGTATTGGTGATGCTCCTGATATGGCTCTATGCGCACGTCACCGGCCTGGCCCCTTCGGTAACCCGATCGGCTACCATGTTCAGCTTCGTGGCGATAGGACAGCACCTTCGGCGAAACACCAACGTTTTCCACAGTCTTTTTGCTTCGATGTTTATCTTGCTGATAATCAGACCACTGCTGCTCTTTGAGGTCGGATTTCAGCTCAGCTACTTGGCCGTGGCAGGCATTGTGTTGTTCCAACCGAAATTGTCCGCCCTCTATCATTGTCGAACCCGCATCGGGAAATACTTTTGGGAGCTGTTGACGGTCTCCGTGGCCGCCCAGCTCGGAACCTCGCCCATCTCCATCTACTATTTCGCCCAGTTTCCCAACTACTTCATGCTCTCCAACTTAGGGGTGATCGCCCTCTCCTTCGCCGTCATCATCACAGGCGTGGCGCTGCTCCCGATTTCCTTTATCCCGCTTATATCCAAATACTTGACATGGATTTTGACGATGGAAATCCGGGCGATGAATGCCATCATCACTTTTGTGGAGCAGTTGCCGCATTCGGTGACCGAAAACATCGACTATCATATCCTGCAAGTGATTCTGTTATACGGCGTTATAGGTGGTTTCTGCTATCTGTTGTATCACCGGAGCCGGAAAGTATTTTGGACAACAAATGTGCTATTAACTCTCTTTTGCTGCTCTTTCGTTGTGAAAAAGATGGTTTTGGCTCGCGAGACGGCGTTTTTGGCCTACCATATCCGCAAATGCAGTGCGTTGGAGTTCAACTACTGCGGGCAGACGGTGCTCTTTTCAGACTCCATCCAGAGTACAGATGACAATCTTTACCGATACAATGTCCTCAGCCATGCGCGGCGGCATCATCTTCGCGGTCCGATTGTGCCGCTCGACACCGCTAAGTTCGACACGCCGTTCCTCTGCAAGCGCGGAAATTTCATCCGGTTCCACGACAGGACCTATTACCTCCTCTCCCGCGACCAACGGACGGTCCCCGAAGTGAGGGACGGAAGCTTGGCGGTGGACTGTCTGCTGCTGCGCCAAAATCCGAGGTTGCCACCCGACGAGATGATGGCGCGGCTTCCCTTCCGGGAGGTTGTGGCAGATGGCTCTAACACAATGTTTTACATTGAGAGATGGCGCGTTTTCTGCAAGGAGAACGGCATTCCTTTCCGCTTCACCGGAGAGCGAAAAAACTGACACGGAGGAAGCCCTAAATTTTGTATCTTTGCCGCTTGTTTTTTCACAATATGATAAACCACATCAAAGGTAGAATAGAAGAGGTGAATCCCGCCTACGTGATCATTGAAACGTCCGGCGGGGTGGGGTACTACATCAACATTTCGTTGGCCACTTTCTCCGAAATCAAGGATTTGAAGGAGGTGCGGCTGCTCACGCATTTCATTGTGAAGGAGGACGCGCAGGTGCTGTACGGTTTCGCCACGGAGGAGGAGCGCGAGTTGTTCAAACTGCTGATCACCGTCAACGGCATCGGACCGAACACTTCGCGATTGATTCTCTCCTCGATGAGTGTGGGCGAGGTGCTCAACGCCATCGCCACGGAAGATGTCAAGGCCATCCAATCAGTGAAGGGCATCGGCGCGAAGACGGCACAGCGTGTGGTCATCGAATTGAAGGACAAAGCAAAGAAGGCCGCATGGGCCGATTCAACAAAAATTAACGTCACATACAATAATAACAAGTTTGAAGCGTTATCCGCCCTTGTTGCCCTTGGGTTTGCCAAGGCCGGCGCGGAATCCGTTTTGGATAAGATAATTAAAGCTGATGGAATACAACTCTCTGTAGAAGAGTTAATTAAGAAGGCATTGAAATTGTTGTAACCAAAAAGAAGAAACTTGAAAGTAAGACATTATATATACGCTGTCATCATAGCGCTTTTCATTGTCGGCCTCGGGCATTTGGGTCTGAGAGCCGCCAATGGTCCGTTTGTCAGGAAGACAATTCCGTCGAAAGTGCAGTTGTCGTACCCGATTTGTCCGCCGGATACCAACCCGCCGACACTTCCCCAACCCGACAACAACCCGCTGAATCCGAATCCTAACAACCCGTTCTACCTCAACAACCCACCCGGAATCGGACAATCCATTATCTACGATCCGGAGACGAACACCTACAACTTCCAGTACATGACCGGCAACACGCCTTTCGGCCCCGGCGCGTACATGAACGTCAATGAGTATATTGATTACGACCTGCAGCAGAGCATTCACGACTATTGGCAGAACCAGAGCCGGAGTATCGGCGGAGGACCCAGTTCCCGCCGCGGCAGCGGTCTGATTCCTCAGCTTCACCTTGGCGGCGACATCTTCGAGGGCATTTTCGGTAGTAACACCATCGACATCCGCCCGTCAGGTAATGTGGGGTTGAAATTGGGCGTAAAATATACACAGACAGACAATTACCTTTTGCCTGTGAAGCAGCGTAAACGGCTGCAGCTCGACTTCGACGAGGATATCCAGCTGAACCTTATAGCCAAAATCGGTGAAAAAATCGAGTTCAATCTCAACTATTCCACTGATGAGCTGGCTGTCACGACCAAGACCGACCAAATCAAGCTCAAATACAACGGCAAGGAAGATGATATTTTGCAACTTGTTGAGTTCGGCGATATTACCTTCCCGCTGAACAGCACGTTGATTACCGGAAGCCAGAGTTTGTTCGGTGTCAAGACACAGCTCAAATTCGGTAACCTGTTTGTCACGGCGGTGGCTTCCCGCAAGAAGGGTTCCTCCCAGACCATCACCGTGCAGGGTGGCGCCGAGGAGACGGATTTCTACTTCCGCGCCGACGAATACGAAGAGAACAAGCACTTCTTCATCGGACATTTCTTCGAAGAGCACTACAACCAATACCTCAGCACACTTCCGTTAGTGAGTTCGCCCATCGTGATTACCAAGATCGAGGTGTGGCGCACGACGATTGGCGCGGCTACGACGAACAACCGTAATATTGTGGCTTTCACGGACTTGGGTGAGTATGACCCGCAATCTCCCAACCTGTCGTACAACTTGGCCTATGCTGGCGGGCAGTTACCCGACAACATGACCAACAACCTTGTCACTTACGCCGACACCTCTCTGATTCGGAATATCGCCACAGTGTCGAGCAATATGCAGTCTCTCGGCTTCAAATCGGGAACGGACTACGAAAAAGTGGAAAGTGCGCGGTTGCTCTCCCCCAGCGAATATTCAGTGAACACCAAGTTAGGTTTCATCTCGCTGAACTCCGCTCTCGCCTCCGACCAAGTGCTGGCCGTGGCTTTCCAATACACCGTCATTGGTGACGATCATGTGTATCAGGTGGGTGAGTTTTCCAACGAGGTGGCCACCCCCGGCTGTATTCGCGTCAAATTGCTGAAGAGTTCCAGCCTGAACACCAAGTCGCCGTTGTGGCCGCTGATGATGAAGAACGTCTATAGTCTGTCGGCCTACCAAGTCTCTTCCGACAAGTTCCGTCTCAACGTCCTTTACACGGGTGATGCCGAGGGCACGCCGAACGGCTTCTTCACGCAAGGTGCGCAGAAGGGTATCCCGTTGATTCGGTTGATGGGTCTGGACCGTTTGAACCAGCAGCAGGATCCCAGTCCGGATGGTGTTTTCGACTTCATCGACGGTGCCCACACCAATGGTGGTACGATCAATTCCACCAACGGCCGTATCTATTTCCCCACCACGGAACCTTTCGGCAAGGATTTGCGTGCGGTGCTCGACGATCCGGAGTTAGCCGACAAATACGCCTTCGACTCGCTATACACGATGACGAAGACGATGGCGCAGCAGATTACGAGCAAGAACAAGTATTACATCGAAGGTAGTTACCGGTCGTCGTACGGTTCCGAGTTCCACTTCCAGGGCGGCGGCGCGACCAAGGCGGTGAAGGTGACCGCCGGCGGTGTCACGCTGACCGAAAATGTCGATTACACCGTCAATTACGACATGGGTGTGGTCACCATTATCAACCAGAGCATCTTGGCCTCCGGCACGCCCATCCAGATCCAGCCGGAAACCGACGATGCCTACCAGACCGACAAGCGCATGTTCGGTATCAATTTGGACTACGTTTTCTCCCCCGACTTCACGGTGGGTGCCACGTTGCTGAACCTTCGCGAGCGTCCCATCACCAACAAGGTCAACTACGGCGACGAACCCATCAACAACCTGATCTGGGGTATGAATTTCGCCTATAAGACGGAGCTTCCGTTCATTACGAAAGCTATCGACCTGTTGAGTTTCCATAACACCACCACCAAATCTTTCTTGAATTTGGACGGTGAGTTTGCCCATTTCATCCCGGGCCACAACCGTCAGATTGGCAAGAGCGGTACAACCTACATCGACAATTTCGAGTCGGCGAAATCCACCATCGACCTGATGAACATCAGCAACTGGGTGATGGCTTCTACGCCGCAAGGTCAGCCCGACCTCTTCCCGGAGGCTTCTCCGGTGAGCGTCACGGCATCGGCGCGCCGCATCTTGGCCTACGGCTTCAACCGCGCCCGCATGGCTTGGTACATCATCGACCCGTTGTTCTACAACAGCGGCACCGCGGTTCCGTCCAACCTGACCAAGGACGACCTGTCGCAACCGTATGCCCGTGCCGTCTATGAACCCGAGCTTTTCCCCTACAAGGATGTCGCCAACACGCAGCTTTCCACGCTCATGACGGTCTTCAACATGGCCTTCTATCCGTCGGAGAGAGGTTCCAACAACTACGATGTGGATGGTTCGGAAGGGTTTTCCCGCGGTTTGAACGAGGACGGTTCGTTGCGTGATCCCGAAACTCGTTGGGGCGGTATCATGCGTAAGTTCGACAACACCGATTTCGAGTCTTCCAACTACGAATACATCGAGTTCTGGATGATGGATCCGTTCATTGACAATCCCGACCACAAGGGCGGTAAGCTCTACTTCAACCTCGGTGACATTTCCGAGGATATTCTTCGTGACGGCCGAAAATTCTTCGAGAACGGTCTGCCCGAGGATGGTTCCGACGAAGATGTGGAGTTCACCGTTTGGGGTCGTGTGCCCACCAAACAGCTGATTGTGAACTCCTTCGACAATCAGGAAGCATCGCGGCAATATCAGGATGTGGGTTACGATGGATTGCAGAACACCCGCGAACAGGATTATTTCAAAGAAATCTACTTGGATCGGGTGGCGGCCGCCTTTGGTCCGGCTTCCTTGGCCTACCAGAACGCTGTTGCCGACCCCTCTGCCGATAACTACCACTACTTCAGAGGCAGCGACTACGATGAAATGGACCTCAAGGTGGTGGAGCGTTACAAATACTTCAATAATGCCGACGGAAACTCCCCGACCGACAGCCAGAGCCCCGAGAACTATCCTACCGCCGCCACGAATATCCCGAACATGGAGGATATGAATAACGACAACACGTTGAGCGAGGACGAGCGTTACTACCAGTATGTGATTGATTTGTCTCCCGACAAGATGGTGGTGGGCGAGAACTACATCAACGATGTCTATGAGGCCCACCCGAATCTGCTGCCCAATGGCGAAAGACCGGCGACGAAGTGGTATCAGTTCCGAATTCCGATTCACAACCCTGACAAGGTGGTGAACAACATGTCGGGCTTCAACTCCATCCGTTTCATGCGTGTCTTCATGCGCGAGTTCGAGGAACCGATTGTCTGCCGTCTGGCCACGTTCGAGCTGGTCCGCAGCAGCTGGCGCACCTACAACCTGAGTCTGCGCGAGGACGGTGACTATTTCCCGACGCAGGACGACGGCGAGAGTTCCTTCTATGTAGGGACGGTGAGTTATGAGGAGAATGCCAACCGCGTGCCGATTCCCTACGTGTTGCCTCCTGGCATCGTGCGTGAGACCGCCTACGGCATGACCGCCCAGACCTATCAGGAGAATGAGCAGTCGGTGACGATGAAGGTGGTGGATCTGCCCGACGGTGACGCCCGCGCCATCTACAAGAGCACCTCCTATGACCTCCGCCAGTTCAACAACCTGCAGATGTATATTCACGCTGAGGACGTCTTCTCGTCTGGCGACCTTCGTCAGGGCGATGTGACGGCGTTCATCCGTTTGGGTTCCGACTTCACGGAGAACTACTACGAATACGAGATTCCGATCGCCATCACTCCGTGGGGAGTGGGTCGCGACACCAACGCCATCTGGCCCGAGCAGAACATGGTCTATATCACGTTGGATTCTTTGGTTTCCCTGAAGATGCGGCGTAACCGGGAGATCCGAAACGGCACCCATCCCAGCATTTTGGTGCCTTACACCCTGCTTCCGACTTCGGACACCGATCCTCGTTTCACGGTGGTCGGTAACCCCAATTTGGGTGAAGTGACCACGATTATGATCGGTATCCGCAACCCCAAGAAACGGAGTCAGAACGACAACGACGACATGCAGCCAAAATCCGTGGAGGTGTGGGTCAACGAGTTGCGACTGAGCGGTTTTGACGACCGGCAGGGGGTCGCGGCTCTCTTGCGCGCCCGTACGACGCTTGCGGATGTAGGTGACCTGACGATTTCGGGTACCTATTCCTCGCCCGGCTTCGGAGGTTTGGAGCAATCGATTACGGAGCGTTCCCACGAGACCAACATCAACTTCGACCTCGCCACCAACATCGATGGCGGCAAACTCCTCTTCCCGGAAAAATGGAATATCAAGATTCCGGTGCACTACGACTACTCCTTGGCGGTGGTGCAACCCGAATACAACCCCCTGAATCCCGACGTGAAGATGAAGGATGAGCTGGCCGAACTTCCGGCGGAGGCCCGCGATTCCCTCCGTTTCCTGACCAATCAGGTGACGCGCCGCCAGAACGTCAATTTGATGAACGTCCGCAAGGAGCGCGATTTCTCGAAAGGCAGCAAGATGCATCCTTGGGATGTGGAGAACCTCGACTTCTCCTACTCCTACTCCGAGTTGGTGCAGCGCGACGAGGACATGGAGATGAACAACGAGTTTATCCATAACGGTGAAATCGGTTACACGTTCAGCACGAATCCGAAGAATTACCGTCCTTTCTCTAAGGCCAAATGGTTGAAGAATAAATGGTTGCAGATTATCCGTGACTTCAACATCACGCCGATGCCGAAAAATCTCGTGTTCCGCACCACCCTTCACCGCGATTTGCAAGAGTTCAAGTATCGTCCTAAGAGCCAGGGCAATATCATCATCGATACCAACTACGTGAAGTCGTTCGACTGGACCCGAAGCTACGCCATCAACTGGGATATTTTCCAAAGTCTGAAGTTGGAGTTCAAGGCTGACGCTTCCGCCCGCATCGATGAGCCGGATGGCCGTATTGACACCCGCGTGGAGAAGGATTCCGTATGGCATTGTCTCGGCAGGGGCGGCCGCACGACGGATTATAAGCAGAACTTCAACGCCACCTACCAGGTGCCCATCAACAAGATTCCGTTGTTCAAGTTCGTGACCGCCAACGTGCGCTACACGTCTATGTACATGTACACGGCCTCCGCTCTGTCGTTGTCCTATCTCGGTAATACCATCCAGAACTCCCAGAATATTCAGGGTAATGCTTCTTTGAACTTTGTAACGCTCTATAATTCAGTGCCCTATCTGAAGAAGGTGAACCAAGGCGTTTTGCAGAATTTAAAGAAGGATGACAAGAAGGGTAAAAACATGGATCCCAAGGGTAAAGGTAAGGATAGAGATAAGAACAAGGATGAGGAAGATGACGAGAACGAGGACGATTCTCAGAAAGGCAAACGTGACAAGAACGACTCCCTGCGCGAAAAGCCCCAGGTGGGCAAATTCATCTTGGACGGTACTGTGCGTCTGTTGATGTCGTTGCGCAACGTCTCTGCGACTTATACGCAAGGGCGCGGAACCGTTTTGCCGGGTTATATGTACTCGGCCACGTTGGTTGGTCACACAAAGGAGAGCAGCACGCCCGGATTCCTGTTTATGTTCGGTGGACAACCTGACATTCAAGCGATTGCGGCAAGGAGTGGCTGGCTGACTACCGATTCGCTGATGAATTCGGCCTATCAGCGCACTAAGAACCAGGTGATGAATTTCCGTGCCACCGTGGAACCGTTCAAGGATTTCCGCATTGATGTCTCGGCCAACCGCAACTATACGGAGAACTTCTCCGAATATTTCCATGTGGATGAGCTCGGCAATGTGTCGCATTACACCCCGCAGCGAAACGGCTCTTTCAGCATGACTTACTGCGCTTTGGGAACCTTCTTCAAGAATCACGAGGACCTCTTCCAGGAATTTCGCGAAGTGCGGAGACAGCTGGCTGGGCGTTATGCGGAGAATAACCCCAACTACACGGGCGAGGTTGATCCCGAAACGGGCTTCCCGGTCGGTTACAGCGAGATCTCCCAAGATGTGTTGATGGGAGCGTTTATGACCACCTATCTCAACAAAGATGCGCAGAAGGCGGACATCTTCTCCCCGTTCCTGAAAATCCCGTTGCCCAACTGGCGTATCAACTATAACGGACTGACGAAGATCAAGGGTATGGAGAGAGTGTTCCAGAGCTTCTCGTTGATCCACAATTACACCTGTAACTACAATGTCGGCAGCTATTCCACCAATATCGCCTATACACAAGATGCGGAAGGGCATCCCACCGCCTATAATGTGCTCGGCGATTTCATTCCCACCAACGAATTGAGCCAGATGGCTTTGAGCGAGCAGTTCGCTCCGTTGATTGGTTTTGACATGACGTTGAAGAACAGCATGTTGCTGAAGATTGAGTACAAGCAATCCCGGAATATCTCCCTCAGCTTCGCCAACACGCAGATTACGGAGACCGTTGGCAAGGAGATTGCGTTCTCGGCAGGCTATCGTTTCAAGGACATTAAGATCGGACTGGTTTTCTCCGGCATGAAACGCCAGTTCGTCAGCGATTTGAACGTGACCGCCGGTTTCGGGTTGAAGGACAACCAAACCATGCTGCGCCGTATCACCGAGGATGACGACCAAGTGACCTCCGGCGCGTTGAACATCACCATCAATGCGGCGGCGGACTACCAATTCAGCCGTATGGTGGGCCTGAAGTTCTACTACAACCACGCTATCAACAAACCGAAGAACAAGAACCAGTATGACAACATGAACTTCGAGACCGGTATTGAGTTGAAACTGATGTTGTCGCAATAGGTTTCGGTCAGAAACGATTATCCATAAAGGTCCCAACGCATTGTCGGGGCCTTTTTTTATGGAAGGACATAAATTGAAAGAGCCCCCGAGGTGGGGGCTCTTTCGCACATAACACAACACATGAATGCAGGTCTCGCATTGGGGAAATACTCAAACGACCTGCTTCTTATTTCTTTGATTGTCAGTACTCTGTATGCTGAAAAAGCATTGGCATCAGAAATACGGGCAACTCATCCAGTCGCTTTGAATTTCAAGTGCAAAAAAACATTTTATTTGGCAATCCGCCAATGGCAAAAAGAGAGCGATGTTTGGCAAAAAGTCGGAAAATTTACCAAAATATCGTATAAATCACCACGAGCAAAATGCAGATGGCGTAAGCGGCGATATGAAAGTCCTTTCGGGTTTGGAACATACTGGCAGTCAACGGAATACCCTTTTCATCATCCTCGTTTTCACACGTGCAGAGGCTCACCATGATGATGATGGCCATCGTGAGAAGGCAGGTGTAGAACATTTGGTCGATGAACGGCATACCGATAGGTAAGAATTTGAGTGCCAACGCGATAGGAATCGAAAGCAGCACGCCGGTAACCGCACCTTTGTTGGTGGTCTTCTTCCAGAACAGTCCCAACAGGAACAGCGCCAAAATGCCCGGACTTACGAGGCCGGTGTATTCCTGAATGTATTGGAACATCTGTCCCACGCTGCCGAGCAACGGAGCAATCAACATGGCGATGATGAGGAAAAGGCCGGCGGAGATCTGCCCGACTGGCACCAGACGAGGATCCCTGCCTAATCTTTCTTTCGCTTTCGAAGTAAAATAGGGTTTGAAGATATCCATCGTAAATATGGTGGAGGCGGAGTTGAGCATGGAAGCCAACGAGGAGATGATGGCAGCGGCTAACGCGGCGAGTACCAGCCCTTTTAGTCCCGTCGGGATGAAGGTGCTGATGAGCCACGGATAGGCATTGTCGTTGTTGAGGGCGCCGTTGGCCTTGGTAAGGGCTTCCACCGCGCCGAAGCTGCCTTCTGTGTACATCACGTAGGCAATCATGCCCGGGATGACCACGATGAAGGGGATGAGCAGTTTGAGGAATGCGGCAAACGCCAGACCTTTTTGCGCTTCGGACAGCGACTTGGCGGCAAACGCCCTCTGGATAATGTATTGGTTGAAGCCCCAGTAGTAGAGGTTGGCCACCCACAGTCCGCCGATGAGCATGGCGATGCCGGGCAGATTATGGTATTCGGGATTGTCTTTGGGTAGAATCAGATGCATGCGGTCGCCCGCCGTGTCTGTGAGATGGCGTATTCCTTGTGCGAGGGTGCCGTCGGGACTGATGACCTGCAGTGCGACCACCGTCGTGATGAGACCGCCCAAAACGAGCAGAACGACCTGCAGGATGTCGGTCCAGGCCACAGAAGAGAGGCCGCCGGTGATGGAATAAAGGGCGGCAATGACACCCAATCCGATGATGGCGGGGAGTATCAATGAACCGTCGCCTGTACCGATGATGGTGTCAATGGCCTTGGCGCCGAGGAAGAGCACCGAGGTGAGATTCACGAAGATGAAGAGTGCCAGCCAGAACACCGCAAGGATGGTCTTGAGCTGCCGGGAATAGCGTTTCTCGACAAATTCGGGGATGGTGTAGATGCCCTGCTTCACGAACACCGGCATAAAGAACTTGGCCACGATGATGAGGGTGAGCGCAGCCATAAATTCGTAGGAAGCTACTGCAAAGCCGCCTGCAAATCCCGACCCCGACATCCCGATGAACTGCTCCGCCGAGATGTTGGCGGCAATCAGTGAAGCACCTATTGTCCACCAAGGCAGCGACTTACCCGCGAGAAAGTAGTCCTCGGCGGTCTTGTCTTTGTTTTTCTTCCGATGGGAAATCCAGATGCCTAATCCAACAATCACCAGTAGATACGCGGCGAAAATGATGATGTCCAGGGTGTGAAAAGCGGGGTTCATTCTTTTTGGAGTTTATTCGGGGGCAAAAGTACGATTTTTTAGGGAACAGGATAATAGGCAACAGGGAACTCAGTAGATGACCATGCGGCAGCGATCATCGAGCTTGATGGTCAGACCTTTGTAGGTCCACTGTCGATAGTTTTTCATCTGTTCGGGCTGGGTGCTGGTGAGGCGGGTGACGATGGCGGCCACCTCCTCGCTCTTTTCTTGGGCGTTGTCGCACCATCCGCTGCGGAAAGAACTCGCGCTGAAGAAATTCGTGTTCACCCATTCCAGAAAAACGCCCTTGACCATGGAATCCGACTCGCGAACGCAATAGGTCGTGATAAGCGTCTGAATGCTGTCAACCACTTTGTAGTATTTTGTTTGGATATATTCTTTGGATTCCTTATAATCATCAGGAAAATAACCCTTAGCAAAAGGTTCGAATTTGTAATTTCCGGTTCCTCCCAATTGCTTTTCAAAACCATCCATATTTTTCAGAGACAAATGTTGTAGATTTTGCAAGAGAAAGTCTAGCAATTTCTCAATATTGTCGGTGCCCAAAACATCCAGCGTGTCTTGGTTGTGGATGATGTGTCGGATTCTAATGACCGTATCCTCCACATTCATTATCCCGGTATGAAAATAGCTCTCTTCAAAAGGGAGAAAACATGTGTTATTGGCAATGTTCACACCCCGGTAACAGTCATATTTTCTGATAAAATTGTATTTGCACCCGAAGTCGAACACCTCCTGCAATTGGCCTTGTTTCGTCTTCGCGACACATGTCTTTTGGGGAGATGAAACAATGCCATACAACTGACTTCCTATACTGAAAGCTTGGTTAAAAATGGTATCGTAGGTGATTCTCGGCCACATCCATCTGGTAGAATCAGTTTTCCCTTGGAATTTGAAAACAGATGGTTGTGGACGGTCGGGCGCGAAATGTTCCAACAATGAAGAATTGTCTCGGAACATTTTGCGTTCGAAAGCCCACATGTCCGAATAATAATAGCGGTAGTAATGATAATCACAATACTTGCCCAAGGTATCCGATATGGAAGCGGAATCAATCCGATCGGGGTGAACAAAATAATAGACGCTGTCAATCCTTACAATCCTGGAGAAATGTTCGGGTCGGAGGTATTGGGCTTTGTTCGATTTTTTTATGAACCAAGTATAATTCCCCCATTCACCATAGTCCATATAGGCAATGCTGTAGCGGTCATCCTCGTAAATGATGTCTGAAGTAGAATTATTCTTTCTCCAAGACCAACTGTTGTCATCAAAAACGTAGCCCTCTCCATTTCTGTAGGTGTAATATGGCTTTATGATGAGTTTTCCGTTCCGAACAAAGAAGTCGCCGTAGGGCCCGAGTCCACAGGAAGGCATCTCCACTTTTCTGATTTCTTTCCCATCCGAGGAGATGGCCAGCATGGTGTTCTTTTTTTTCCAGATTTCATAAAGGTCCATTTCCTCAAAAATGCAGAAGAACCAGTCATGATATTTAGCCACCCAGCCAAGCGAAACTGTGGAGATGGGATCGAAATAGTCGGCGGCATTGATGAGGACCGTGTCATGAATCACCGTGAACTGTTGTTGCGCTTTCGCGGGCCTCGGTGTCCATAGCAGTACGGCAAAGACAAGGAACAAAAACGCAAAAAATCGTTTCGATTTCTTCATACGGCAGATATCTTATTGATTTGAAACTGCAAAAATAGATTTTTCTTCGACTTTTGTACAACGACGCATGCGAACTCTATTTTTCCAGGCGGATGAGCACCTCTTGGACGAGGTCGTCAGCCTCCTGCCGCTCGTTGGCGAAGAGGTAGCAAACGGAGTAGATGGTCTGCCGTTGCCGCTCCACCAGCTGCTCGAAGTCGCGTTCTTTTTGTTCCTTCTTTTTCATCGTTCCGGGATCCGTTTTACCCTTTGACAAAACGGGTGTTTAAAAAACTACACCCTGTCTGAATTTTTTTATGCGGCAAAAATAGTTTATTCTCTGATATTTAGGATACAAAATTCTGAAAAGGTTGCAGTAGGTTGGAAAAAATTTCACAATTATCATTCATCTGTTATTTTTTTGTATTTTTGCCACTTTAATTCATGTTATGAAAAAAGGAACCTACAAGACAAAAAAGCAAATCCAATCTGAGGTGCAAGAACCGCTTGCCACTTACGGAGTTTCCCACACTCCAATTGTAGGAAACGACTCTGTAATTCCCGCTGGATACATGTCACTTGAACGATTCGGAGAAATCTTCCACCAAAAACTCGACACCAACTATGAAAACTTACAGAGTAATCGTCAGCAATGAAGCGGTATCGGATTTGAATAGTGTTTCAGCTTACGTGGCAAGGCTTTATCGACCAGAAAGCGGTCACAACTATGTAAACCGAATCCTCGGAAAATTGGCATCGCTTAGCTATACCGCAGACACTTACCCATACAGCCGTTACGCTATTGCGAAAGCTATACATCCTAAGGCCAAAACACTATCAATCATCAACCACAGGTGGACTGTGGTTTTTCATGTGTCTGGAAGTTTTGTCTTTGTGGATCGCATAATACCATCCAAAATGATGATAAAATAATCATTTCAACCATTGCAGGGCTTGTGCAACGACGCTATACGAACCCTACTCCTCCTTCAGCAGCTCGTCAATTTCCTTGACGAAATCATCGTTTTCTTTCTTTATGTAGTCGCCAAGCCACATCCTCCATTCAATTTCAGCGCAAATAAGTATGCCAATAACGGGGAGAAAAATATCGCGTTGGTATAAATAGAGGTAGATAAGCAATAGCGGCGTACCTATCCAGGAGCTCCAACGTACAATTTGCGCGAAAATCCGTTTGCGTTTAGAGAGTTTGCTTCGCTTGCGCATCCATTCCCGCAACGAGAGAAGCCCTTCACGACTCTGCACTTCGGCTTTTCGGAAATAATTTGATAAGATAAGAGCCTCCACCACTATAATGCCAAGAATCAGGTCAAAGGGAATCAGGAACCACCATGGCCATATCTTAAAGATGGTAGAAGCGACCATTAGAAACGCAAAAAATATGGCAGAGAACAAGGCCCCAAAATAGCTGTTTTTAGTGCGTCGTTTCACAGAACGCTGCAGCATGTCTTTGTGTAAAGTGCTGTGTTGCGCTATCTCCTGTTGCAATTCACGAAGTTCCTGCTGCAATTCTAACTTAAAATCATCTTTCTGTTCCATTTCTTCGAGGCTTTAGTCGGTGATTTTTTTCAGTTTCTCACGCACACGCACCAAGCGCACACTCACGTTGTCGATGCTGATGCCGAGGATGGCGGCAATCTCATCGTAGGGAAGATCTTCAAGCCATAACAGGATAAGAGCGCGATCGAAGGGATGCAGCTTGCTGATGCGCTGGTGCAGTCGCGAGGCGGCGGGATTGCGATACTCCTCGGCGAAGAGATCGACATCCATCTCCAACGGCGACGTGTCCAAGCGGCGACGCTGCTTTTTGTCGGCGGTGACGCAGGTGTTCAGCGCCACACGATATACCCAAGTCTTTTCCGAGCTGCGACCCTCGAAGCTGTCGAAGCCTTTCCACAGGCGGATGAGCACCTCTTGGACGAGGTCGTCAGCCTCCTGCCGCTCGTTGGCGAAGAGGTAGCAAACGGAGTAGATGGTCTGCCGTTGCCGCTCCACCAGCTGCTCGAAGTCGCGTTCCTGTTGTTCTTTCTTTTTCATTATTCCGGGGATCCGTTTTACCCTTTGACAAAACGTATGTTTGAAAAACTACACCCTGCCTCAATTTTTTTTATCAGAATATGTCATCGCTTCATTTTTCCAAAGCCTCTTTCGCCAATCGTGTTAGTTCGTCGATATCTATCGGCTCAAGTACCACTTCTTTGGGCTCAAGATCGAGCAGGAACTGCATGTAGTTTGGCAAAGTGAGCAGGTCGCCCTCACGGCCAACGTTGTAGTCTCCGAACTTGATAATATGCTCCACTTGATATTTCTCAGGATGGTTCAACACCGTTTTTGCGCTTTTCGACTTAGCCGATTTGGCTTTGACCTCAATCGGGACACATTCGCCGTTCATCCGCACCAGAAAGTCCAATTCCAAACCGGAATCCTTCTGAAAATAATACAAGTTTTGGGCTTTTTTATGTAGCGTGTCGGCCATCAGGTTCTCGTAAATGGCCCCTTTGAACCCGCCCAAGTTACCTTGAATGATGTCGGCGCGAGTTCCAGATCCTAACATCTCAACGAGCAACCCAATATCAGACAAATAGACTTTGAACACGTTGTCCTTTGCATTGCCTTCCATCGGCAGTCCTGTTATGTCAGTATTATAACAGCGACAAATGATACCTGCATCCTCCAACCACTGGAGCGAACCCAAATAGGTCTCACTTCGACCCCCAGGCTTTACCTTGCTATATTGGAACTTCTTGTTTTCCTTGGCCAGCTGTTTCGGAATAGAATTGAAACACTCACGGATATGAGGTTTGTCCTTGTCTGGGGCGTATTTTGCCATATCGTCACGATACTCCTTGAGAATGGTTTTGTAAGCCATGCTGACTTCGTTCATATTGTTCGTGTTGAGAAAAGCATTGATGGGATCAGGAAGTCCTCCGATAGCCGCATAAAGATTTAGGAGTTTCTTCATCGCAACATGAATACCCAGAGGAACGGGAGTCTCCTCGCGATAAAATTTCTTGAGTGCTTCTATTACCTCATCGTTGATACCATTAGCCCAAAGAAACTCTTCGAAATCAAGAGGATACATTTCAATGATTTCTTCACTACCAACAGGCACGGAGTTGGTTCCCAATTCTTGATTCAGGACCAATTTACGGCGTTGTTTTTTCTTCTCATCGCCATAACCCTGAACTCCCAATAGCGAACCTGTGGCTATCACATCGAAACGACCATCTTCTTTGAAGAATTTGAGTGAAGTTCGCGCTTCGGGGCACTCCTGAATTTCATCAAAGATAAAGCAAGTGCCGCCAGGAGAGAACTTGACACCCTTAATCAGGGTAGAGAGGTTGAATAAAATATCATCTACAGCCTTCGAGCCCAAGAATGCAGTGATAAATTCGGGCTGCTTAATGAAATTGATATAAACAACTTCTTTGTAATTTTCGGCAGCAAAATGTTGAGCGATGAAGGTCTTCCCGCACTGCCGAATTCCCATAATGACAAGTGGCTTATGGTTTGGCGTTTCCTTCCATTTTTTTAAAGTATCTGATATCTTTCTCTTTAACATAACGTTACAGCGTTTTTCACGTGGCAAAAATACACTTTTTCCAACGAAAAAACACCATGTTGTTACATTTTTTCCAACGAATAATTGCAACTTCGTCGCACTTTTTCCAACGAATGACAGTTGTCCGTAAAAATACAAAAAACTCTGCTGTTTTTTCCTTGGATTTTTTCAAAAGCAGCTCAATTATTTCCTTGGTTTTTTTCGATTTTCGGCGAATTATTTCCTTGGATAATTTCATTTTTTTGTATTTTTGCGCCCGGAGAATCAAGCGATTATGTATTATAAAAGAATCATAGACAGCTATTTAAGTGAATGGGCGGCACGCAAAGTACATAAGCCTATCCTGTTGCGTGGTGCCCGTCAGGTTGGAAAATCCACTGCCGTCCGGCATTTGGGTGAGCGATTCAAATATTTTGTGGAAATCAACCTTGAAAAACAGCCTGACTATAAGACGTTATTCAGCAAGGATCTACAGGTGAAACGTATCGTCCCGCAGATGGCTGCGATGTGTGGTATCCCCATCATCCCTGGTGATACCCTGCTGTTCATCGACGAGATACAGGACTGTCAGGAGGCCATCATGGCGTTGCGATTCTTCAAAGAAGATATGCCTGACCTGCATGTGATTGCCGCAGGTTCGCTGTTGGAGTTTGTGCTTGATGACATTCCCACTTTCGGCGTAGGCCGCATCCACTCAATGTACATGTTCCCCATGACCTTCGACGAATTCCTTTTGGCCAATGGTGAGAAACTGCTCATGGAGGCTCGTAATCAAGCTTCCGCCGCTTTTCCGCTACCAGCCCCCCTGCACGACAAACTGGTGCAACTATTACGTACTTTCATGTTGGTGGGCGGAATGCCCGAATCGGTGGCTAAATGGGTGGAAACCAACGACTATCTTCAATGCCAGGAGGTGCAGGACGATATCCTGACGGGTTATGAAGCCGACTTCCCGAAGTACAAGAAAAAGATTGATCCGCAGTTGCTGAGTGCAACCATGAAAAGCGCTGCTGTCCAGGCTACTGAGAAGTTTATCTATGCGAGGGTACCTGGTGACTACAAGACAGCGGAAGTAAAGAAAGCTCTTGAGATGCTGATTAAGGCCGGAATTCTGATTCCTGTCACCCATACCGATGCTAACGGCCTACCCTTGGGCGATGAGCGAGACGATACTATCCGTAAAATACTGCTGCTGGACACAGGTCTGATGTTAAGGTTGCTCAACATGTCAATGGGTGACATCACAGCCATTACCACACAGATTATTACAGCCTCGGCCGCCGACTTGGTGAACAAAGGTCCTTTGGCAGAAATGCTGGCGGGATTGGAGCTGTTGCATTATCTCTCACCCAACCTCCACTACGAGTTGTTCTACTGGACACGACAGGCCAAGAATTCCACCGCCGAGGTCGATTATGTGCTTCCACACGATATGAAGGTGTTGCCTTTCGAAGTGAAGGCCGGCGTTCAAGGAGGCATGAAGAGCTTATGGGATTTCATGCGCGACAAAAATTTGACGCAGGCCATACGCTGCTCGTTGGAGAACTTCGGCCAATTCGACTACACCGACCCTAAAGCAGGAAACGACATCCGCCATGTGACGATTATACCCTTGTATGCTATTTCACAGCTAAATAAGTAGTTTTTGTTTTGAAAATCCAAAAACAGAAAAATTACTGCCCCTCCACAAACCTTAAAATATCCTCCTCGCTGTATGCGGCCGAAGTGATGCGGCGCACCTCCTTGCCGTTCTCGAAGAGAATGACGACCGGGATGGTCATGCAGTCGTATTCCTGGGCGATGGTGCGACAGCGGTCGATATCCACTTTGATGAAACGGTAACCTCTGCCGAGCTGCTTGGCCACATTTTCAAGGCGCGGGTACATCAGCCGGCAAGGACCGCACCACACCGCTGTGAACATGCAGACCGTCTTTCCTTTGGCAATCGCCTTGCGGAAGCCGACAGAATCCACCTCTTCAATCCGTTTGGAATGGATGGGAGCGTAAAGTCCCGTTGTGTCGCCGCTGATTACAGGATTGCCGTCGGCATCGATGGTCATCCACACAGCACCCTCTTTTCCGGGCACCGCAAACAGCGCGTCATCGACTTCTCCCGCCACCACCGATACCAGCTCGCTGACGGTCTCTATCGTGCGCCCTTGCATCTGCATCCGCGTTTCAGTGCGCACAGGCAACCCCATGCCATATTGGGAGGCAATGTGATAAGAGGTGTCGATCCAAATGGTCACACTCCCTTCCATCATCTCGTTGTCGCTATCAGTGGATATGCGGAGACAATGATGGCCCGCAATCTCCTCAGTAGGTGTCGTTTCATCAAATATTTCTACAGACGAGGGCTCGACATCGTAGTCGAAACTGCTCACAATGGGTTTGCCCATCATGCTCATGATACTGTACATCTTCTTCTCTTCGGAGAGATAGAGCGTCCGCAGTTTGTTTTGCGGCATGTCGGTCATGTAGTCGTGGCCACGGTAATAGACCGTGCAGGTGGTTGCCGACGCGCCGTTCATCGACATTTTGTAGGTCACCACGCCGTTGAACAATTCCTGCGCCGAGGTTTGCTGCGGTGCGAAGACCGCCAGCAGAGCGGCGCATATCACGAAAATGCTGGTTTTAATGTAAACAACTGTTGACCACATAATTATTGATTATTTAATGAACGCTTCCGATAGGTGCGGTTCTTGTTACCACCGAATGCTTTCAAATAGCCGAACTCAGTTAGTTGGCGCAGGTAACGCTTCGCTGAGGTGGCGGGAATGCCAAAATGTTGCACAATGACCTCGGTGGTGAACTCCTCCTTGTCGGCCACGAAATCCAAAATATCGGCCAGTTTCTCTGCCAATGAGGGCTTTATCGACCACTTATCGACCATTTTCTGTTTCAACACTGGTTTATCGACCATTTTCTCAGTCGTTGACTTCACGTATTGGTCGATATCTGTCTGCAGATGCCGACAGTGTAATCCGATCATACAATCCAGAAAGATGCTGATTTCTTCGCGTTCGCGAGTGTCTATCAGTGCCTGAATGTACTCGGCTTTGTCCTCTTTAAGTACTTTTGTAGGCAACACCCCGAACTCCCATTGCAGCAGGTTCATGAGCAGTCGGCAGGTGCGACCGTTCCCGTCAGCCCACGGATGAATCGTCACCAACTCATAATGCGCCCAGAAACTGAGGTCGTAAACGGCGGCCACATCAGAGGGGTCGATAGTCTTGCGGCGTTGGTTCAACTCGTCGCAGAAAGCAGCGAGACGTTCCGGCACTTTCTGATAGGACAGATACGACTTGCCGCCTAATCCAGCTGAGACATTCAGTTTGCGTAATTCTCCTTTGGCGGCTGAAAAGCATCCTCCCATGGAGTTGTATTCGCTTCCTGTGCGGGCCATCACTTTGGAAGCCAGCAGGATGAGCCAATCAACCGTGATGGGCTCGTGCCGTTGAATCCACTCTCGTCCGTAGTCGTATGCCACTTTCAGGTCGAGGTTCATCATCTGCTCCAGCATCGTGCGCTTATTAGAGGTGATGCCCTCGTCGAAGAGCAGCTGCGCCTCCACCTCGGTCACTGTGGAGCCCTCTATGGCGGTGGAATGCACAATGATGGAATAGAGATAGAACTTGTCGAAATCTATCTGATCAGAGATGCCCAACGCTTTGTGCCGTTGGAGCAACTTTAGCAATATGTCCTTGTTCTCTTTTTTCATCGATTGTTAACCCTTTACTTTGAAAGAAAAGAACCGCAAAAATACAAAAAAACTCTGCTGTTTTTTCAACGACTATTTACCGTAATAATGCATTTTTGTCTTATCTCTTCGAGGCTGCTCAAGGAACCACTCCTTCCATTTTCTCATACGATTGCACAAAACTACCTTTTGAGAACAGCAGAAAACGATGATTCGAATCGCTTTCTCGTTTGTCATCGGGTATCAATTCCGACAGAAACCGTTTCATGTAGGAATTGCAGTAACTGGTCTTATAATGAAACTCGTTGACACTCAGCATCGGATTTGACAGAAATTCATTTTGCGGGAAAGCGTCGGTGTAATATTCGGTTAAAACCCATAAAGTCAACATAGTTTGGTCACAGTAATCTTGAACGGCTTTCAAAGAGACGCAAACGCTACTTGAGCAGTGCGGCGACCATAAGTAAAGTAGTGTAGTATCATTTTTCTTCAACAACGCCGACAGCTGTTCGGCTGTCACGGCCATGATTCTGCCGTCGTTTCGGTCAGGGATTTCCTCCACCGAACTCACAAAGCATACCCGCTTCTGTTCGTCGGCTGTCAATCGTTTGTATCCACTATTGAAACCAGGCGTACGAAATATTGCGCACGCCTGAAATACAAATGTTAAAGCCAGAAATATGAATACCTTTTTCATACAAATACAATACAGACCTTTTGCTGCCCCCTTGCTGTCTCCTTGCTGCTCCCTTGCTGTCTCCTTGCTGGTTTCTTGCTGAAACCTTGCTGAAATCAGCAAGAAACAGCACGTGAAGGCTTGGTAGACAGCAACTTAGGTAAAATCAATCGGGAAACGCTATCCTTAACCTATTGTTATTCAGACAAATGGACTAACTGCTAACTGCTAACTTCTAACTTGTTCACACTTTCCTCCGTTGCACAATGCCGTCCATCTCAATTTCGATTTCCTCGGTGTTGAGCAAGGTGACATCGGCGGTGTTGCCCTGACCCTCCTCGTCGAGAGCCTGCAACTGCACCTTGCCGGCGGAAAACACGGTAAAGTAATCACTCCAATCGAACTCGCTTGCCCAGTTGTGCTGGTTCGCATTCTGTGTCCAGCTGACCTCGAACGGCTGCAGGATATCGTACGACAGGTAGGTGAAGTAGGTTTCTTCTGTGCAGACCTCTCCCGAACAATGCGAAATGACGGTTCTTTCGACGAAAGTGCCGGCACCCGCTATCGTGAGGGAAGTTTCGGTGAGGGATTCGGGAACTTCAGACGTGCCGAGCGCGAATTGGAGGTAGATTTGCCCGTCTTCGGAGTATAAATTCCACACGCCGTCCCCCCTGTTCTCCAAGACAAAAACCGTATTGGCCCAAGCGCTGTGATCATAATCTTTCGTGTATATCAACCGCATTTTAGCCCCGGTTTGCGCAAGCGAAGTCCCGTTCACCAAGACCACTCGAAGTAAGGCCGAAGTGCTGCTGATCCGGATTCGCCACGAGTGGTCCGACAACACATCAATGACCGCGTTGCTGTAAAAGTGATTCTGCAGAATCTCAGGTTTTTGCTCTTCAGGAGCTTGCACCCAAGCGTTGAGGTTGAAGGCCGGCTCCACTATATTGTACATAATGCCGTTGATGTCGTCGGTCCAGCCGAGGTACATCAGATGTCCGGTCTTGGTCTTCATCAGCTCGCCCTCGCCCACTTCGCAGCCCGCCATCATCACGGCGGCGACCATCATTACGATAACTTTGATTGATTTCTTCATAATGCCATTACGTTTTCTTTGTTTACAACTTAAAACTCATAACCGAAACCCGCTGAGATGATGCCTTTGTCGCCGTAGCCCAGTTCCAGGTCGCCGAACCAGTGTTTTGCGCCGGCCTTCACGCCGAAAGCGGTAAGCTGATAGGCTAATCCATAGTAAGACTGTGTCTTTTCGCCGTATAGATGGGGATCTTTCATCAATTTCATATTCAACCCGAGCCCGAATCCGGAGTAGAGGGTCACGTGCTCGCGGTTGAGGTAGGAGAAGCGCAGGTCGGGCATCAGCGTGATGTGGACTTCGCTGCCGTGGCCGGTCACTTCGTCCGTGAAACGGTCGTGCCAAGTGTTGTGCAGACCGGAAACCGTGGCGAGACCGCCCACCCAAAGCCACTTGATGGCGCGGTAGTGATAGTTGAAGGAAAACGTCGGCACAATGCGGGTTATGGGGTAATCACCGACAGGATGCGTCCAATAAGTTGCCGAATAGGTGAACGGGAATCCGCGGAAAAGGTCGTAGAAGAAGTTGTCAAAACCGATGCTGCTGCTGTTCGCGGTCAGCACAGGATCGCCGACGTTGAACTGGAATTCGTGGCGCGGGAGTTCCGACTTCCAAGCGGTTTCCGTCACGTGGCGTTGCTTGTAGCGGTGGAAGGTGTGGATGTAGGCCGCCTGTATGTTGAAATTGGTGTTCCGGCTGAAAAACGTCCCTTCGCCCTCTACGTTGCAGCTGGGATTTTGGTACCGATACTCGCCGTCCGTCACATGCTGGAAACCCACATTCGCCCCGATGGAACCTCTAATCAGGTCGCCGTAGGGCAGGCGGTAGTAGAACCCGACATCCGTCACCAAAGAGGCGAACAGCGGCTTCATCGCAGCTTCCTCGTAGGTCGTTATCCACATATCGCCATAGGTCATCATCAATTGGTATCCGACTGCAAGCTTCGTCCCGATGTCGGCCATGATGGCGAACTTGTCGTTGAACGGATAGTGGAACTCGAACTT
>JAGCVQ010000036.1 GCA_017962275.1 Bacteroidales bacterium | reverse complement strand
GTGGCGAAGTCGGAAATATAGACACAGAAAGTGCCGATATTCTCGTTCAAGTTCCTGTCTTCCGCAAATTCGAGAACATGGGTGTAGAACGGCCCCATGCTGTTTTGGGTGTAGAAACAAGGTGATCCTGTTGCCTCTAACCCCGTATATCGGAGTGTTGTGCCCGGAATTTCCTGCCAAACCCAATAAGACGTGTTAATGGGAACAGTCTCATCCGGCACGAATGGACCCCAGCCGTTGCCAGGAATATAGTAGGCCATTTGAAATCCGTTGATGTACGCCTCATCACAGAAAAAGGTAAGCATGGCGTGCCGATGGATATTGAAGGTTGCTCCGTTCGGTTGCATGTGATAGTTGATTATTCTCGATCCTTGGCAGGTCAAAGGGGTGAGCATGCGTCCGGCCGGTTCTCCAAAGCCGCCGGTCAGTTGGAACACCAGAACAGGCTTGGTGGCGGATATGTAAGCTGCAGTGTAGTCCACGAACTGATAGGCACGCCGGTCGCCGCGCTGGAGATTGCTGTATTGAGCCGGTGCCCCTGAGTTATGAACGGTCACGTCGGTGTTGTCTTCCAGCACGTATATCAGCACATAGTCGTTTTTTTGGCCGTTGTAGGTGTTCTGGAAGGTGGGAGATGCGGGCATGGCGATGTAGTCAACCCCGGCTTTCTCTTCCGGGATGAGCTGGTCGCAGATGATGTCCACATGTACTCCGTCGTAGGTCACCGCATCGTCCGTAAGATCTACCACCACGGGCTTGTTGGAGATGATTTCGGTGCCGCCGAGATGCCCTTCCGGGGACTGCGAGGCGGCGGCGAAGCAATAGACCTGCCCGCGGTTCAGCGACACGTTGAACGGGACACCTGCCGGATGCGTGCCGCCATACAAGTCAACCGACGGGGTGACGGTGATGACCGTGTTGTTCTCCGTGGCGATGACCTCCACGCTGTTGCGGGCCTCGGGGTACTGGCTGTGGTTGGGAAACTGCCATTGGGCGGGAATCATGAAGCGGGTTCCGAGCGCGTTGGCCCCTTTCAGCATATAGTCCCCCATATTGCTGTTCTCGATTTTCAATATCATTTGGCTGCCTCCGGAGCCGTGATAGTGGTAGCCGTAGTTTGAAACGGCGTTATATGGACAGATGGAGTCGAGGCCGCTGATACCGTTGTTGTATTCAATATGGGTGAACCAGCTGTTATAGGAAGGGACGCTCCCAATAGTCCAAGCACCCAATGCCGGCTGCTCGAAAGTGTAGGTTACTTCATCGTAAAAAGTGCTGTGTGTCAGGATTTTGTTGTGATAAGGGTGGATGTCTTGGACTTGGGGCGAGGCAAACCAAAAGACAGTGTCTGCTTGCGCTTGCACAAACACCCTCCCGGCCGACAGCAGCATCACCGCCGCCGAAAACAATCTTATGAGAGTCTCGTGTCGTAACTTTCCCATAAAACGGACATAACCCTTTGCATCTTATTTTGTCGCACTAAGTCCCGATTTCGTTACAACCCAAAAAGAAAAAAATAAGTTATTCTTGCAAGTTGTTTATTTACAATGGTTTATCTTATGTAAAAACTGTTGTTGCCCAAAGGCCTCAATAACCAATAACCTATAACCAATAACCATTACTTATATTTCTCCGCCTCTGCCTCATCCCCCTTGTCCTTATACATATAGTACAGGTTCAGCTTGATGTTGTCGTTGTCGGGGGAGAGCTCGAGGGCGTGCAGCAGGCAGCGCTCCGCGTTGGTGAAGTCGCGCTTGATGGCGTAGGCGATGCCCATGTTCTCCCATGCGCTGGAAAAATCAGGCTGCTCGGCGACAATCTCCTCGAAGATTTTGATGGCGTCGTCTAAACGGCCGTAACCTCTTCCCAACACATTGCCTTTCACGTTTTTGGCCACGATGTTGTTCGGCTCTTTCTCCAGAATCTTGTTGACTTCGCGCCAGGCTTCATCCACTTTGCCCTCGTCGAGGAGTTTGTTCACGGGATCCAGCTCGTGGGCTTTCTGCATATTGGTCGCTTGGTTCAGCAGATTCTGCCCTTGCGGGTTTTCAGGATCAATGAGGGTGGCGTTGTAAGCCGCCTGGTACGCTAAATCGGGGTTCTCGTCCAGATAGGCCAACTCGCTGAGCAACAGGTAGGCGTTCAGGGCGTGGTCATCGAGTCTCAGGGCTTTCTCCAAATAGCGGTAAGCATCGCGTTTGTCGCGCTCCTTGTGACTCTTCTTCCAAATCTGCAGACAGCTTCCGCCTGCCGAGATGTTGCACTTGATGCTGTTTTCGGAAGTCTTCACGTCCGTCAGGAACAAGGTGAAATCGTCCTTCCAGGTGAAGTTGCGGGTGAAGGTTTTGATGCCGAACAGCAGGCTGATCACCGCGGTGACCCCGACCGCCGTTTTTTGCAACGCCGGCACGGAAGAGGTTGCCAGCAGATAGAGCCACCAACCGACAATCAGCGTGAAGCCGATGGACGACATGAAGACGAAACGCTCGTTCATGAAGGTGCCCACGTTGAACAGCAGGTTGGAGACGATGGAGAAAGTGATGATGAAGTAGAGGATGCCGAACGCCGGCACGGTTTTCTGTTTCAGTTTCCAGATGCCATAAACCACTAACGCGATGCTGCCGGCTAACAGCAGCCATACCAACGGGTTGCTGAAGTCGGTGATGGTGATCTGGTGCGGGTAGTAGTCGTGGGTGAGCGGGTGGGGGAAGAAGAGCAGCTTGAGGTAGATGCCCCACGTAATCAGCACGGTGGCAATCTGTTGCGCCCGCGTGGAGTGGACGTAGGGGTTGTTGAGGATATTGGAGGTCAGATCCGGCGGCATCATGCTGCCCAGCACTTTGTAGCGCACCCAGACGAAGAAGACACTTCCTAACACCAAGGGTATCAGCGTGATGAAGTAGTCTGCGGTGCGCTTGTTCTCGTTTTTGTAGTAGAATAACGCCAAGGGCAACACGGCTAGGAAGGTGATGGCATTTTCCTTGGAGAAGATGCCAAAAGTGAATGCCAACAGACTGACAACCAGCCAGTACCATTTGCGCGTATCGACATATTTGAGGGAACACCATAACGCGGCGAAAGCCCCGAGCATGGCGAAGATTTCGTCGCGACCTTTCACGTTGGCCACCACTTCGGTGTGGATGGGGTGCAGGGCGAAGAGCAGCGTGGCGAGGAACGGCAGCGACTGGAACCACTTTTTGCCTTCGTGCTGCGGGAATATCCGCGCCAGCACTTCGTAAATCAGCAGACACAGCAAGATGTAGTACAACAGGCTTATCAAGTGGTTGACGAAGGGTAGGGGAGTCTCGTAGAAGTAATCCTCGTTTTTGGCGTTGTGGAGGTTGTAGTAATCGTCCAGATCCCCGATTTTCTCCTTGATACTTTTCCCGAACAGCTGGAACTCAATCATATAGGTCAGCTGTGACATGGGGCGATAACGGCCACCCGCCACGATGGAATGGTCGGCCCCGAAGTAGCCGGTAAACGTGTCCTCACTGAATATGGCTTTCACGGAGTCCCACCCGCCCTTGATGGTGTACTTGCTCTCCAAGATGACCATGCGGTCGTCCAATGCGTAATGCAGGGTTAATGTGTTGGCGTAGCACAGAAGTGCCAAAACGGTGATAATGAGGCGATGTAGCGTTGTTTTCTTCATGTTTTTTTACTGTTTTTGACGAAAAAAGACGCAGGAACTGATTATCCTAACGTCTTAAGTCTCACGTCTAAATTATCGCTTTTCGGATTCGTATCAGCGTGGTTAGCAGCGGGCATAACTGATTCAGTGGAAGCATGTTGGCGCCATCGGAGAGGGCCTGTGAGGGATTGGGGTGGGTCTCCATGAAGAGGCCGTCGAAGCCGGTGGCGACGCCTGCGCGGGCGATGGTCTCGATGAGGTCGGGACGGCCGCCGGTGACGCCGGAGGGCTGGTTGGGCTGCTGCAGCGAGTGGGTGCAATCGAGCACCACGGGGCATCCGAATTTCTGCATGGCCTTCACACCCCGGAAATCGACCACGAGGTCTTGGTAGCCGAAAGTGGTGCCGCGTTCGGTGAGCATCACGTGGGGATTGCCCGCCTCGCGCACCTTTTCCACAGCGTTGCCCATCGCCTCGGGCGACATGAACTGTCCCTTCTTGATGTTGACGGTCTTGCCGGTCTGGGCCGCCGCCACTAACAGACTGGTCTGTCGGCAGAGGAACGCCGGAATCTGCAGGACGTCAGCGGTTTGTGCCGCCCACGCCGCCTCTTCGTCGGAGTGGATGTCCGTCACGACAGGCAGGTTCAGCTCGTCCTTCACTTTCTGGAGCACGGCCAACGCCTCTTCGTCGCCGATGCCGGTGAACGACCTCAACGACGAACGGTTGGCCTTCCGATAGGAAGCCTTGAAATAGAAGGGGATATTCAGTTCACCACATATCTCCTTGATTTCGCGGGCGATGCGGAGCGTAATTTCTTCGCCCTCCACCACGCAAGGACCTGCAATGAGGAAGAAGTTGTCGTTTTTCTCAATGGGTTCAGTCATGTTTTGGTTTATTCGAAACGTAATGTTATCCGTTCCGTAGAGACGGTGCATGCACCGTCTCTACAATTGTGAATCAGAGAGGTTGAAGGTGTTGCCCTTGCTCATGTCACCCGTGGTGAGGCCGAGTTTCAGCCATTTCATACGCTGGTCGCTGGTGCCGTGGGTGAATGATTCGGGGTTGAAACCGCCGGTGGCCTTCTTCTGGAGGTAGTCATCTCCGATGACCGCCGCGCAGTCGATAGCCTCGCGCAAGTCGCCATCGTCCAGCGACTTGAACGTCTTGTTCTCGTAGTAGCCCCATACACCGGCGTAGAAGTCGGCCTGCAGCTCGATGCGCACGCTCACGCGGTTGGCATCGGTCGAGTTCATGCGCGACATCTGCGCGTGTGCTTGGTCGAGGGTGCCCAGCAGGTGCTGCACGTGGTGGCCCACCTCATGCGCGATGACGTAAGCGTACGCAAAGTCACCGTCCGCACCCAGCTGCTGCTTCATCGTGCTGAAGAAGCTGAGGTCGATGTAGAGGCACTCGTCGGCGGAGCAATAAAACGGCCCGACAGCCGAGGTGGCGTTACCGCAGCCGGATTGCACCGCATCGGTATAGAGCACCATCTTGGGGGCGCGGTAGGTCTTGCCCATGCTTTTGAACACCTCCGTCCAGACGTCTTCAGTGCTGGCGAGAATCTTGCTGGCAAACTCTGCCAGTTCCTGTTCTTCCTGCGTGAATTCGCGCTGGTTTTCGGTGGTGGTGTAGTTTTGCTGCTGAATCTGTTGCAGCACGTCCTGCGGGTTGCGGCCCAGGAACATTGACAATAATACGACGATCAAGGTGCCGCCGATGCCGACGCCGGCAATGGTGCCGCCAGACACTCTGCGGCGGTCTTCCACGTTTGAACTGGTTCTTCTTCCTTCGAGGTTCATATTTTTTGGTTTAAGGTTTAAGGGTTAAGGTTTAAAGTTTAAGGGTTAAGGTTTAAAGTTTAAGGGTTATTTGCGCTTCGCTTGTGTGAGGGTACTTGCGCTTCGTTGTTTCTTCGCTTACTGCCCCACACTGCGGCTACCGCCTTGTGTGGGGTTAATTGCGCTTCGCGCGTTTTGTCCCTTCGGGACTGCTTAAGGAATAATTCTTAATTCTTCATTTCTTCGGGGGGTAGTCAAGGGAGTAGTGCAGGCCGCGGCTCTCTTTGCGGGCCATGGCGTGGCGTACGATGAGGTAGCCGATGTTGATGAGGTTTCGGAGTTCGCAGATTTCGGGGTTGAGGATGGACTTCTTGTAGAGGTCCTCGGTTTCGCGGTAGAGGATTTCGAGGCGGTCGAAGGCGCGCTGCAGACGCAGGTCGGAGCGCACGATGCCGACGTAGCTGCTCATGATGGTCTGCAACTCCTTGCGTTCCTGCGTGATGAGCACCATTTCCTCGTTCAGGACGGTGCCTTCGCTATTCCAATCAGGCACCTCGCGGCAAATCTGGATGCTCGGGAGATCTTCGACGGCCCGGATGCAGGCGCGGTGCGAGAAGACCAACGCTTCGAGCAACGAGTTGGATGCCAGTCGGTTGGCGCCGTGCAGACCCGTGGACGCGCATTCGCCGGAAGCGAAAAGGTTGCGGATGGAAGTCGCCCCCCATTCATCGGTCTGGATGCCGCCGCAGGAGTAGTGTTCCACCGGCACCACGGGAATCATCTCCTTGGTGATGTCGATGCCGATGCTCAGACATTTGGCGTAGATATTGGGGAAATGTTCGAAAATCTCTTTCTGGGGGATGGGGGAGGTGTCGAGGAAGACGTGATCGACACCTTGTTGTTTCATTTCAGAGTCGATGGCGCGGGCCACGATGTCACGAGGGGCGAGCGAGCCGCGTTTGTCGTATTTCTCCATGAAAGCCACCCCGTTGGCGTCGCGCAGGATGCCGCCGGCACCGCGCATGGCCTCAGTGATGAGGAAGGAGGGCGACTCCTTGGGGTTGTAGAGGGAAGTCGGGTGGAACTGGATGAACTCCATGCCGCGCACGGCCCCTTTGGCGCGATAGACCATCGCCACGCCGTCGCCGGTGGCCACCACGGGGTTGGTGGTGTGCTCATACACCATGCCGAGACCGCCGGTGGCCATCATCGTCACCTTCGCCAGGATGGTGTGAATCTTCTTGGACTCAGGGTTATAGACGTAAGCACCGTAGCAGGTAATGTCAGGCGTGCGGCGGTTGACCTCCACACCGAGGTGGTGCTGGGTGATAATCTCCACCGCCAGCCGGTTCTCGTAAATCTCGATGTTGGGATTCTTCCGGGCTGCCATAATGAGCTTCTGCTCAATCTCATAGCCGGTGATGTCTTTGTGGTGGAGGATGCGGTTCATGGAGTGCCCGCCCTCCTTGCCGAGGGCAAAGCTGCCGTCCTGGTTCTTGTCGAAATCCACGCCCCACTGCACCAGCTCCATCACACGGTCGGTGGCCTCCCGGATGGTCAGTTCCACAATGTGGCGGTCAGAGAGCTCGTCGCCGGCCACCATCGTGTCCTGAATATGCTTTTCGTAGGTGTCGGGTTTGTAAATCACCGAGGCGATGCCGCCTTGTGCGTAACGGGTGGAGCCATCGTCCATTTTGGCCTTCGTGACCATGCAAACCTTGCCGAAATTAGCGGCCTTCAGCGCGAAGCAAAGCCCTGCTATGCCTGAGCCGATAACCAGAAAATCAACTTCCTTTCGCATAATTGTTCACATTATAATCGGGTGCAAAAGTACACAAAATAAAAATACATACGATTTCCTATTGCCTTTCCACTTTCCATGTACCGTCCTCGTTGGCGATAATGAAATAGGTTTCGAGTTCGGGGTGTTTCTTCACGATGTCGGCGGACTTTTCGTGGCCGAGCACCATGAAGGCGGTGGCGTAGGCGTCGGCGGTGGCGCAATCAGGGGCGATGACCGTGACACTCAACAGGTTGGTACGTTCGGGCTTGCCGGTACGGGGGTCGAGGATGTGGGTGTAGCGTACGCCGTTCTCCTCGAAATAGTTGCGGTAGTTGCCGCTCGTGGCCACGGCGCGGCGGTCGGGGAGGGGAATTGCCTGGAAGCTCTCCCGCGCCCCGTCGGAGGTCTCTGTCGGAGTCTGGATGCCGACTTTCCAAGGCTTGCCGTTCTTGGTGCCACGGGCCACAATCTCACCGCCAATCTCCACGAGGCAGTCTGTAAAGCCCTGTTCCACAAGCCAATCGGCCACTTTATCCACCGCGTAACCCTTTGCTACGGCGTTGAAGTTCAGCTGCACGAGAGAATCTTTTCGGATGATTCTATTCTCTTGGATTTCAATAAGATGCATCCCGATATGCTGTCTCGTCTCCGTCAGCGTGTCTTCGCCCACAGTGTGCCGAATGCCGTCTTTGCCGAAGCCCCACAGCTGTACCAAGGGCTGTACCGTGCAATCAAACGCGCCGTTTGTGGCCGAACTTACCTTTTGGGAAAGCCGCAGCACGGTCAGGAAATCCTCATTCAGCGCGACATCCTCGCCTTTGTTCCAGCGGTAGATGATGGAGGTGGTATCGAAAATGGAAAAGGTGTGCGACAAATCCGCCAACAAAGAATCAATCTGAGAACGCAGTTGCGTTTCCGCATCCCCGTTGTCAGGAGCAACGTATGTGATGGAATACAACGTGCCAAACGCCTGTCCTTCAAAGTGTTTGACGGACCGCTGATGGCAGGAGCTCAGAAGGATGAGCAGGGCGATGAATGTGAATAAGGGATATCGTCTCATAATTTTGCACATAAATACACAGAATCATAACAGATACGGATTTATGATTGAATAGTGAGGGCTTTGTTCCAACACCTGTCCAACACCTGTGTAACACCTGTGTAACTCCTGTCCAACTCCTGTGTAACTCCTGTCCAACTCCGGTCTAACTCCGGTCTAACTCCGGTGTAACTCCGGTGTAACTCCGGTCAACTCCGGTGTAGTTACTTCGCACTTCTCGCGCGGATGATGCCGCCGGTCTTGGCCTTGCCGACACGGATCATGTCCAAAATCGGGCGGTTGGAGGGGCAGATGAAGGCGCAGGAACCGCACTCGATGCAGTTCATGATGCCGTACTTCTCGGTGTCGTCCCAGCGTTTCAACTCGGTGAACGTCTGCAACATATAGGGTTCCAGTCCCATCGGGCAGGCGCTCACGCACTTGCCGCAACGCAGACACGGATGCACTTCGCCGCGCACGCTCTCCTCTTCGTTCATGAAGAGCAGGCTCGACATACCCTTGGCGGTGTAGGCACCCAAGTTGGCGATGGCCTTGCCCATCATCGGACCGCCGGAGATGATCTTGCCGGTGTCTTCGGGAATGCCCACCGATTGCAGCACGCTCAAAATCGGGGTGCCGATACGCAGACGGTAGTTCTTGCACTGATCGGGGGTCAAAGAACGACCGGAGACTGTCGTGTAGGTCTGCACAATCGGCTTGTTCTTCTGCACAGCCAGATAAATCGTGTACATCGTGGTGATGTTGTTGACGATGCAGCCAACGGAAATCGGCAGGGCACCGTTCGGAACGCTTCTGCCGGTGATGGCCTTGATGAGCTGTTTCTCAGCACCTTGCGGGTATTTGATGCGCAGCGGTTGCACTTCGATGTTCGGATAACGCTTAGCCGTTTCCATCAACAGCTTGATGGCGCGGGGTTTGTTGGCCTCGATGCCGATGATGGCCTTGGGAGCACCCGAAGCGATGAGTGCAATCTCGATGCCGATCATGCACTGCTCGCAACGTTCCAGAATCACGCGGTTGTCGGTGGAGATGTAGGGTTCGCACTCGGCGGCGTTGATGATCAGGTATTCGCACTTCTGATCCGGTTTCAACATATATTTGATATGGGTCGGGAAGCAGGCGCCGCCCAGACCCACGATACCGCGGTCCTTCATGCGCTCGATGATTTCCTCCTTGGTCTTCAGCTTGATGTCGCGGATGATGTCCAACGAGGTGTCGATGCTCTCGTCCCATTCGTCGCCCTCGCGTTTGATGACCACAGCGGGTTTCTTATAGCCCGTGATGTCAGCCACCTGGTCGATCTTGACAACCGTGCCGGAGATGGGGGCATGGATGTTGGCGCAGACAAATGATTCCGCCTTGCCGATGAGCTGACCCACCTTCACCTTGTCGCCTTTTTGGACGATGGGGGTAGCGGGGGCACCGAGGTGCTGGGTCATATAGACAACCGCCTCGTCCGGTAGCGGGAAGGTCTCCACAGGCGCGGAATGGGCGAACTTGTTGGCGTCGGGGTGCACACCGCCCATGTGGAAGGTCTTGCGGCTCATCTTTTTGACGTATTGAGCGCTTTCTTTGATATTGTCTTCGATTCTTTGTTCGAGGGTTGCGACTTTATTTTCCATTTTGACTGTCTTCTACCGAGCTATTGTCCCTGACGGGACTGCTCAAGGAATAATAATTATTATGTTTAACCTTTTAACCTTTTAAGCTTTTAAGCTTGCGCAGTGGGTTCGACAACGGGTTCGGCTTGCGGTTCGGGTTTCGGGGCTTCCTTCTTGGGCGGGAAGCCGACGGTGAGGATGGCGCCGGAAGGACATTCGTCCACGCACTTACGGCATGCCTTGCATTTGTGGTAGTCGATATAGGCGAGGTTGTTCTCCACGGTGATGGCCTCGAACGGGCAGACCTTGGCGCACTTGCCGCAGCCGATACAGGCGGAGGAGCAGTTCTTCTTGGCTACAGCGCCCTTCTCCTTGTTGTTGCAGGCCACATAGACACGGCGGTGGTTCTTGCCCTTGTCGCGGATCTCGAGCACGCCGCGCGGACAGGCGTTGGCACAGGCCTTGCAGCCGACGCAGCGGTCTTCGATGACCTCAGGGAGGTGTGTTTCGGGATTGAGATGGATGGCATCGAACTGGCATGCCGCCACGCAGTCGCCGCAGCCGAGACAACCGTACGGGCAGGCCTTTTCGCCGGCGAACAGGGTGTTGGCGAAGGCACAGGTCAGCGCGGAATCGTAGAACGACTTCATGGGCGCGTGCTCGCAGGTGCCGTTGCAGCGCACCACGGAGACTTGAGGTTCGTGCAGTACTGCGTTGAGGTGCATGATCTCGGCAATCTTGTCGGTGTCGCTTCCGGGACAGTAGGCCACGTTGAGGTCGTTGTTCTTGACGATGGCCTCGGCCATGGCACGGCAGCCCGCGAAACCGCAGCCGCCGCAGTTGGCGTTGGGCAGACAAGCCTGCACCAAATCAATGCGCGGATCCTCCTCCACATGGAAGAACTTCGACACAAAGTATAAAATCACCGCGGCGATAAGACCCGTAAGTCCCACTGTAAGAGCCGCATACAGAATGGTTGTTGTTGCCATAAGCTCGTTAATTTTTCAAACTGCAAAGATACAATTTTTTATTTTATGTTGTCATGGCAATATTATCAAAAGCAGGGCGCTAAAATAAAAATGTTGATGCGGTTACGCGGTTTTAGGGTTACATGGTTATAGGGTTATAGGGTTATTGGTCTTTTGGAACCTTGAACCTTGAACTAAATTTTTGTACTTTCGCCGCCGAATTTAAAACAACATGTTTATGAATCACAAGAAACTACTTCTGAAATCCCTGGTCGTGCTGGGACTGCTGGCGTTGGGCGGGAACGTCTTCGCGCAGAGCGACACCACCCGCGGCAAAGGGAATTCCTTCTTCCTCAATTTCGGAGGAAACCTGGGTGGCAGCAGCTTCGTCGAGAAAAGCGTCCTCCCTTATAAGTTCGGCGGTTTGACAACCGACATCCATGGCGGCTTCACCGATGAGTGGAAACGTTGTCATATCCAGCACGATTTTGGATGGATGCACAACTTGCTGATCGAACCCACGGGCTCCGCGCACTATTTTTACGCCGACCTGGAGTTCTTGTACAGTTGCCTGAAACCTTCCGCCGGCCGCTGGCATTTCTGGACCGGCGCGTCCATAGGCGGCTTCATGGATCTGAAACTCATCTCCGATCTGCAGAATGCCCAGACCACGATAAGCATCTTCGGCGTCGCCTCCCTTGAGGAGCTGGTGCAGTGCGATTTCGCGTACGACAAGAAGGACAACACCCGCCCGTGGCTGACGGCCTCCCTCAGGGTCTCGTTGCCGGTGTTCGCCTTCGGTTCCCGTCCCGGATTCGCCTACGTGCAACCGCCCTTGAACGATGAGAGCGTGATGGAACTGCTGACCCGTCAGAATGAGCCGGTGAACAAGTGGTTTCCGGGCTACTCCTACGACTTGGGGCTCACCCTCAACCTGCGCAACGGAAACCGCATTGCCTTCGGCCATCGCGTGGACCTCTTCTCCACAGGCAAGAAAGGGGCTTATCGGTATGACCGCGCCACCCGATCCGGTTATTTAACATTCATGTTCAAAATATAATTCCACACCGCTATGAAAAAGTTCAATATCCTTATAATCTGCCTTTTGGCAATGGCTCTTTCCTCTTGCGAACGTCTGTTTTTGGCGAAAGACGAGCCCGACACCCCCACCAATGTCTTCGAATACCTGTGGAATCGCGTGGACCAACTCTACACCTTCTTCGATGTGAAAGGGGTGGACTGGGATTCAGTCTATGCCGTTTACCGTCCGATGGTCTATGACGAGATGAGCGACGACAGCCTCTTCCGCGTTTGCTCCGCCATGCTCAACACCCTGCGCGACGGTCACACCAACCTGTGGAATGATTTCGACATCATGCGCAGCGACACCATCTCCTATTGGATGAGCGCGCATAACTGTTTCGATGCGGACTTGGTTATGCTCAACTATCTGACCCTGCAAGGTCACCAGACGGGCTCGCTGAGACACAATGCCATCCGTGACGGCAAGGTGGCTTACGTCCGCTATTCCTCTTTCTCTTCAAGCCTTACCGACGATGACCTGAAATATGTGATGGATCGGTATAAAGACTGCGACGGCCTGATTCTCGACTTGCGTCAGAACGGCGGCGGCAGCGTCTCGAATGTGGCGGAACTGATGAGCCTTTTCGACTGCCACCACCAGAAGATCTATTCCGTGCAGCACAAGGCGGGTCCGGCCCACAACGATTTCACCCCGCTCGTGGACGAGTTCGCCCCGGATACCAGCGTTTTGGGCAAGAACAATCCTTACCTCAAACCGGTGGCCGTCTTGGTTGACCGTGGCTCTTTCAGCGCTACCACTTTCTTCTCCCTCGCCACGCAGGCGTTCGACAACGTGAAGTTGTTCGGTGACTACACTGGCGGCGGCACGGGACTTCCCAACGGCGGTGCGCTGCCCAACGGCTGGTTCTATCGTTTCAGCTGCTCCCGCACCATCGCCCTTGACGGTGGCAACTACGAAAACGGCGTTCCGCCGGATGTGTATGTGCTCCTCGAACCCGAAGCCGTGGCGCAAGGCAAGGACAACATCATCGAAACCGCGGCCGACTGGATCCAATCCGGCGGCGGCGACACTCCCCCGATTGCTAAACGGTAATCACAAAGAAAACGGAACCTCTTACGAGATTCCGTTTTCTTTTTGTGCCTATGCGACGCAAGATTACGGTTTCTTGACGCAGCGCACGCTGAAGGCGTTCTCTTTGTTGCGGATGAGGTTGAGGAGCGTGTCGTTGCAGTGACAGTTTGCTTCGTGGCAGTGGGCTTCCGTCGCGCTGGTGGCGGTGGCAGACCACAAATAGGCACTGCTGAGCAGCTCTTCGTATCGGGAAAGGGTGATGTTGTACGTGCCCGAGGGTCTCAAATCGAAGTCGGTGCTGTTATCGCCATTGTTGTACACCCAGTAGTTGGAGGAGAGCAGGGTGTGAAGATTTACGTGGTTGAGGGTCTCGAAGTCTTCCTCGTTGGGAATGACCCAACCATCGGGGCAGATACCCTGCACTTGGGCGGATTTGGTCGGTCTGCTGGCGTCAAGTGCGTCATACCAATCGTACAGGCGGCCGAAGAGGAGCAAGTTCTCATCCGCATTCGGGTGGAGCGGGGTTGCATACACGTAAATGTTCGCTATCTCACGCTGCCCGTCGGCATAGTGGGTGGCCCTCATATTGGAGGTCATCCAGCAGATGTTGCCGATATTGACAGAGGAATAGGTGTTGTTGTCGATATCCGTGACGGGATGACAGATATAGAACCACTGTGCATACACCGTCAGGTTCTCGGCGGGCATGAGGTCGGGCACGGCCGGGCTCCATCCGATGAAATCCCATCCGGTTTTCGAACTGGTGTATTCGGTGATGGGCTGCTTGTAGTCGAAGGTGTCCACATTCAGTTCCGTCTCCCCGTCCATGTAGGTGATGGTGTAGCTGTTGGGGGCGAAGGAAGCGGTGAAGGTGCTGTCGCTGGTGAGGGTCACGGTGCGCGGATTAGCGGTGTTGCCGTCGTTCCACTGCACGAAGTGGTAACCCGTGTTCGGGGTGGCGCTGATCTCGTAGTTGAGGAAGTGCTTGGCGGTGGTGCTGCCGTTGCCGCTACCCATCTCCAAGTTGGCGCTCTCCACGTTCAAAGCATAGGTGTTGGTATCGAACACGGCCTTGAGACCGTCGGTGAATATACCGGTGATTTCCGCGGGAGCGGTGTAGGTGGTGGTATTGGTAGAAGCAAAGTCGGTATAGCCGGTGACGTTGTTTCCCGTCTGCCATTTGCTGAAGTGGTAACCATCGTTGGCATCTGCGGTAGCCTTGAAGTTGGCGCCAGGTGCCAAGTAAGCTATCATGGCGTTGCCGATGGAATAACTGTGGGTAAGGTCGTTCTCTGCGCCCACAAAAGCGATGCTGCCTCCCTCTTCAATGTTTTGCGACACGCTTACTAAGGCAGATCGGTTCACATTAAGGGTATAGACCACCGAATCGTAGTAGTAGGTCTGGTCGGTTTCGTGTACTGCATAGACATGGTAGGTCCCCGGAGTGTATAAAATGGGAGCGTTGAAACTGTTGGAAATATAACCGGTTTCCGGGTTGACCTTGACGGAGGGGACATTCTCTACAAGACCGTAACGGACGTTCACGTTGTGCGGGTTGTCGAGCGTGGGTTTGTAGTTGTTGAAATCGATGTAGGTGTAACCTGTGAAAGCATCGGGGTTCCAAGAAAGTTCGGCAGGCGTAATGGCGAAGTTGGCGGTCAGGGTGCGGTTGCTCAAAGCCAGCACCTCGATGGTGGCATCGGTACTGTAGATTGTGTCGGCCTCGATCCAATTCACGAAGCGGTGGCCGTCTGCGGGCTGAGCCGTCAGGGTGACGTTGCTCAGGTAATTCACCGTGGCGGTACCGCTGGCCGTACCCATAGCGTTCTGACCATTGGCCACAACAGCAGTGACGGTAAACTGGTCGAAATCGAAGTTAGCCGTGTAGTTAGCCGCCTCGGAGGTGGTGCGCGGGTTGTCGGTCACATTGTCGCTCCAGTTGCTGAATACGTATCCGTAGTTGGGCATGGCAGTGACAGTACTTGTGCTGCCGCCCAAAGCGGTAGCCTGAACGCTGGTCACGGTCGCGGTGGTCGCAATGGTCTGCGCCTGATTGTTGGCATCGGTGTAGGCAATCTGCACGGTGCCGAGCTCGCTCTGACCATTGGCCACGCTGGCGTTCACCTCATAGCTGTTGAGGTAGAAGGTGGCCATCATCGTGGTGTCGCCCGTCACGGTAACATGGATGGACGATTTGGAGGGGAACCTGTCGGGATTCGTCACGGCGTAATCACTGTAGGTGGCCACAGCAGAGAGGTTGTTTTGCTCCTCGTCGCTCCAGCCCGCCACGTGGTGCAGCTGTGCGGCGGTAGCTTTGACGGTCAGCGCTGTGCCGTGAGCAACATTGTACTTGTTCGCCACAATTGCGTTGTTCTCGGTGTATTCAGTAATGCCCTCTGGCGGGGTGCCGTAATAAACCTTGACCTTTCCAATCCTGATATCAGTCTGAAGCTGTGCTCCGATGGTCAGACTGCTGGCGTTGATGCCGGTGATGGTAGCCATATCACCATTGACGCTGAGGGTGCCATGATTAACGGTTAAGCGATCGAGGTCATTATAGAAGCCTTGGTAACAACTTGTACTGCCTCGTGTGAGCTCCACTTTGGTGATATTTTCACCGTTCATTGAGGTGATGGTGGCTGTATAATAATAGTATATCATAAAATTATTATGCCAAATCTGAAATCCACCGTCGAGAGGGTTATCCTCATGGAGTTTGATGTTTTCACCCGTATAATCGGATTGGCCAGAGTGGAAGTTGTTGAAGGTTTCGATGTTGAGTCCATCCAAAGCCACCGTACCGTTGCCGTCGGCGGTCAGCGTCAAGGTGTAGATGTTGATAGCAAAGGAGGCGGTGATGGTGCTGTCCTTGGTGACAGCGAAAGTCTGCTGCAAAGCAGTGCCGGTGATATTGCTCCAGCCAGTCAAATGGTAATGCTCGTTTGGTGTGGCCTCGACGGTCACCGTGGTGCCGTGGTTGACGGTGTAGGTGCCGTCCTGGTTGTCAGTCACGCCGGCGGGGAGCGGACTCTTCACGGCCGCAGAGCCGTTGCCGTTGTCGTTCAGTGTCAAGTTGTAGGTGTTGATGGCGAAGTTGGCCACAAAGGAGGAGTCTTTCGTCACAGTGAAGGTGTAGGAGTCTTCAGTCGAGACCTCGGTGCCCCCTTTCGTCCAGTTCACGAAGTGGTAGCCTTCAGCCGGTGTAGCTGTCAGGGTGCAAGTAGCACCGTAGTTGTAGGTGCCCGCTCCTGTAACGGTGCCACTGTTCGCCGGGTTGAACGTGGCGGCGATGGTGTAGGTGTTGATGGCGAAGTTGGCCACAAAGGAGGAGTCATGCGTCACTGTGAAGCTGTAGGTGGCATCGGCCGAAACCACCTCGTCACCTTTGGTCCAGTTCACGAAGTGGTAGCCCGTGGCGGGAGTTGCCGTCAGAGTGACGGTGGCGCCTTGGTTGTAAGTGCCCGTGCCGTCCACGCTTCCGCTGCTCTCCGGGTTGACCAGTGCGGCAACAGTATAGGTGTTGATGGCGAAGTGCGCCATATATTCGCTTTCATCGGTCACCATAAAATTGAAAGAGGGCACGGTCGAAACTACTTCCTCTTCATTGTTGGTCCAGTTCACAAAGTGATAACCCAGGTTAGGAGTGGCGGTCAAAGTGATCTCAGTGCCGTAGCCGTAAAAAATACCATTTTCGAAGCTTTGATTGCCTGCAGTGCCACTCACATAGCCACCATGTTCGGGATCCGAAACTGCGGTGATAGCAAAGCTGTCGATAGCGAAGTTCGCCGTGATGGTGCTGTCCGTGGTCACATTGACGTGGATCGTGTCGTCCGTGTTGACCGTAGCCCCGTTGCTCCAGGACTCCAGATGGTAGTGAGTCACCGGCGTGGCCTGGATGATCACCTCTGCGCCGTGGTTGACCTTATGGGTGCTTGTGCCGTTAGCATCAGGAGCATGAGAAACGATAGCCTCGTTATGATTCGTAACTTCCACAGTACCCTTGTTTATGTCGTTGGTTTGGAGCGTCAGGGTGAACGTGTCGATAGCAAAGACACCGGTGATTACCGTGTTCTGGGTAATGGTGACCTCCTGCTGCAGAGCGTTGCCACCAGTGTTGTTCCAAGCAGCAAGGTGATAGTGCGGGGCAGGAACAGCATTAACCTTCACCGTGGTTCCGGGATCCACAATATATTTATACGGGGCGTCACCCGCAACCACACCGGCTGGGAGAGCGTGATTCACACTGTCCAGCTCCAAATGGCCTGCATTTCCACTGGGAGGATTGGATGTCAAAGTCAGCGTGTAGGAAGCCTTGACCGTGAGCGTGTAGTAGGCCGAATCGTAGAGGTAGTTCTCGTCGGCGTCGTGGACGGCGTAGATGGTCGTTGTGCCGGCACCTACAAGCGTTATTTCATTGCCGTTTGCGTTGTTTATGGTGGCCACGGCAGTGTTGGTGGAGCCATAGCGCACGCTAACTTCGTTTTCATTCTTGAGCGTGGGGAACGTGACGAGGCTTCCGTAGCCGACGTAGCCGCTCACGCCTTCTGTAGGCACAGGTTGCCCGTCAATCTGCCAAACCAATCCACACTCCTGAATTTGTACAACGTTCAGCGTTCGGTCGCCGTTTGGCATGGTGAATTTCCAGGAACCGTTGGTCAGCTTTGTCACGGTCTGCGCCCACGCGCCCATCGTGCCGAAAATCATTATCGCGATAACCAGAATCTGTTTTGTTAAGTATTTCATTGTATATCGTGTTTCTTGTTTCATAACGTTTAATCTCATCTCAAAATAAGGACTATTGGTTTTCCACCTGCCAGTTGGCGGGGATGCCGTCGTTGTCCGTTTTCACACTCCAGTCGGCCGCTGCTGCTTTGGTGAACGTGCCCGTAGGAGCCACATTCTTGAGCCAATTCGATGTGCAATTATCTGCGGAAATGTCAGTGGCGAGGCAGGTCACGTTATTCAGTTTGGTGCAGCCGTAAAACATTTGAGAATAGCAGATATTAGTCAGTGTCGTGGCAGGCAGAACTGGGGCTGAGGTCAAGTTCTTGCAGCCATAGAACATATTTTTATAACAACTTGTTGCCAACGTCGTGGCAGGCAGCTCAGGTGCCGTGGTCAGACTGGTGTCACCGTGGAACATATAGTCGTAACAACTTATTGCCAACGTCGTGGCTGGCAGCTCGGGCGGCGTGGTCAGACTGGTGCAGTTGATGAACATTCCATAATAGCAAGCAGTTTGCAATGTCGTGGCAGGCAGCTCAGGTGCCTTGGTCAGATTGGTGCAGCCAGAGAACATCATTTCATAGCAGTGGTTTTGCAATGTCGTGGCAGGCAGCTCAGGTGCCTTGGTCAGATTGGTGCAGCCAGAGAACATCATACCATAGCAACTGTTGTTCAGTATGGTGGCTGGAAGCAGTAACGGCTTGGTGTCGTGACTATAAATATTGGTGTTATTAAAAAACAAATTGTAAAATGAACGGCTTGCTTGAACGTCCAAAGTCGTAGTGGTGGCGAAGTCGACTGAATTGATCAGGCTCATCACGTTGCCATAGAGATAGCAGCCGGCAGAACAGGAGAATTTGCTGGTTGCGGATTCGATGGCGTAGGTAGCGTTGTTGCCGCAGAAAGAGACCTTGTCGCCTTCGTTGGTGAGGGTGATGGTCGAATCGGACTTGTAGGTTTTCCAGGTGCTGCCATCGGTGCTGTACTGTACGAGTCCCACACCATTTGCAATGTGAAAGCTTACCTGTGCCCCTGCCACCTTTGCCTCGAAGGTGAGCGGGATGGTCAAGGGATCGATCAGGGTGACAGAAATCACGCGGTCGGGGTTAGGAGGGGTCAGCACCACCTCGGCATCTGTGGGGATGGAGGCATAGCCCAGCGGGGCGTTGTCGTAATAGGGTGTCACCGTCACCGTTTGCCCGTTGGCCGTCACCGTCCAGTCGGAAGGGATTGCTCCCAAGGTGTGGCCCGGAGTCGGGTAGTAATAGGGAGACTTTCTGATGCCGGTTTGTGGATCGCCGCCGCCGTTTAGGTAGTTTGTGCCGTCCCAATAGACCACGCCGCCGATGGTCACCGTGCCGCAGGTGCCTTCATCGCCCTTGCCGATACTGTGGATGTTGCTTTTCTTGATGGCGGTCACCAGGGTCACACCATCGGTGATGGTGACGGGACCGCATGAAGACCATTCGCCAGAGCCGATGCCGGCAGCATCGGAGCCGCCAGTGGCGTTGACGATGCCACCCGTAATGTCAACGGAAAAGCATGATGAGCTTTCGTCTCCAGAGCCGATGCCAGAACCGGAATCACCGCCTTGGACAGTGACGAAGCCGCCCGAAATACTGATAGCGCCGCATGACGAATAATCGTAACCAGAACCGATGCCGGCAGCTCCATCTCCGCCTGTAGCTGTGATGGCACCGCCCGAAATATTGATGGCAGAGCATGATGAATTATGTTTTCCAGAACCGATGCCAGAGCCGTGTCGACTGCCAGTGGCAGTGACGGTGCCGCCCGAAATAGTGATGGCGCCGCATGACGAATGATCGTAACCGGAACCGATGCCGGCAGCAAAGCCTGGGCTAGAGGCTCCGCCTCCGCCAATGGCAAAGACGGTGCCACCCGTGATGCTGATGGTTCCACAGGATGCGTTTTGACCAGCGCCGATGCCGGCAGCATAGTATCCGCCTATAGCAGTGATGTTTCCGCCCTCAATGACGATATTGCCGCAGCTAATTTGTCTTCCGCCGCCGATGCCCGCGCCATAGCCCATAGTGCCGGCAGTGAGCGAGCCGATGCCGCCTTGGATGGTCAGCGTGTGGCCCACTGGCACATAGATGCCGGGATAACTTTCTTGATATCCCCTAACGGTGTTTGTGCCAACAATGCTGAGGGTGGCGTTGCCCAAGCAGGTGATGCCGGCATGGTCGCCTATCCACCAATTAGTAGGATTGATGTTCGCATTATAGAGCGTCACTGTGGCGCCATCTTCAATGGAGATTTTATAAGTGTAGTCAAGTGTGCCCGACAGCGTACAACCGTCGCCCACGGTGATGTCGCCAGTCAACGTTGAGAGGTTGATGTAGGTCTGCGCCCACGCCGTCCCTACGGCCGCCATCATGCAGCATATTACCAAACAAAAAGTGCTAAAACGTTTCTTCATATACGGAAAGTCTTGGTTTCAAATAAAAACAACTGCCCGCTTGCATGACAAACAGGCAAAAGGGAAAAAACAGGTGGAAATAACGCGGGGCGACAATGCCTTGCCAGGTAATTATGAATGTTAATTATCTGGTTTTCAACATGATTTAGTAGTCCTCGCATCAGAGTCACATCGGCTTTTTTTTCAACCACAAATATACACAATTTTTCCGAAAATTCGCCTAAAAAGATACGAACAACGGGCGTGGAAAATGTTGATAATTGGCGGAGGTTCCGCCTCGCCTGACGGCACGCACTGGCGAGGTGGGGGTTCCGCCGCCTCCTGACGTCGGCGGCGGAATGACGGGCCGCCGCGGGAGCAAAAAGGGGAAAAGAAGGGCGGCGGGTGAGGGCGTTCCGTTGCCAGACACCTTTTCTTCGCCGCCCTTCTTTTTCCCCTGTACCACCATAGCGCGGTGCCGTCGTCATTCCGCAAGCGACGACAGGAGCTGGCGGAACCCCCACCTTTCCCGTAACACCCGAGACGCAAGGCGTTGAGCGGAACCTCCGAAGGTGTTGACCCGCTCGTGCTTCGCCCTAAGCTCGCTTTTGAGCGACCCTGCTCCGACCCTGCTCCGACAGTAGAGCGACGCAATGACGACGCAATGACGAATGTAGGGCTGCCGCAATGCGACAGCCCTACATCCGCAATGCGACAGCCCTACATCCTAAAACTTGAACGTCCACATGATTGACGGGATGATCGGGAACAGGCTCATCTGGTAGGCGTGGTTCTGCATGCTCATGCTCGTCAGATCGCCGCCCTCGGTGTTCATGTCGGTCTCGAAGAAGACCAAGAATGGGTTCTGGCGGTTATAGACGTTATAGACCGAGAAGTTCAGCCCGGTCTCGAATTTGGAGGTCTTCTTGATGGTCCAGTCGATGGCGAGGTCGAGACGGTGGTAGGGGTTGATGCGGTATTCGTTGCGCTCGCTCCATTCGGTCACCACCGAACCCTGGTAGAGGTAGAAACCCAGCGGCACCGTCATCCGGTTGCCTGACTGGAATACCCACAACGCCGACACCCGCAGCTTGTTGCGCAGGATCTCATAGGTGAGGCTGATGGAGATGTCGTGGCGGCGGTCGTACTTCGCCCAGTAGGGTTTCCCGCCGTTGAGGTCGTCAAACTGCCGCCGCGTGAATCCCAAGGTGTAGCCGATGAAGCCGGTGAAACGGCCCAGCGACTTCTTGACGAAGAACTCCGCCCCCGCGGCCCAGCCCTTGCCGAAGACGTACAGCTGGTCGGGGTTGATGGAGAACGCGCTGAAGTCCAAACCGTCACGGTATTCGGCCAAGTTGTACATCTGCTTGTAGTAAAGGTCGATGTAGGTCTCGAACATGTTCTGGTGGAAGTTCTTGAACACCCCGAGCGAGAACTGCAGCACCGTTTGCGGTTTCAGCAGGTCGGTGGAGGGCATCCAGACATCGGTGGGCAACGAAATCGTGGCGATGGAAATCTGGTGCATGAACTGATAATTCAGTGTGGCAGAAGCTTTTATGGAGGTGGTGGAATCAATCATCCAGCGCACCGCCAAACGGGGCTCGGCACGGTTGTACTGGCAGATGCTCTGGCCCGGCTTGTAGAGGATGGAATCGGTCGCATGTCCCAGTTCATCGAGTACGTAGCGCGTGAACGGACCGATGTGATGGAAGTTGGTGTAGCGCACCCCGAAATTGAGTTTCCAGTGCGGGGTGATGTCCCCTTCGTCGTGGGCGTAGATAGCCAGTTCGTTGCCGATGTAATGCTGTACCGGCGGGAGCTCGAAGCTGTTGCCGGTGCCCGCTTCCACGGTGTATTGTCCTGGCAGACAGTCGTGTACGACGTCTTGGACACCGAAGCGGATGTTGTGCTTCGGGGTGGGAATCCAGGTGAGCTCGCTCTTCAGACTGTAGTCGCGCACGCCCGAGAAGAGTTGGAAGAAATAGGGGTCGATGCGCATCTCGGTGCCGAAGTCGTAATAGCTGAAGGTGGCGGAGGTGTTGAGGAACAGGCGGTTGGCGATGATGTAGTTCCATCGCGCCGAGGCCGCCGCGTTGCACCAGTTGAAATTCATCTTCGTCATCTGGCTCTGCGACTTGAAACCATAGACGTCGCGGCCGTAATAAGCCCCGAAGTAGAGGCGGTGCCGCTGGTTGACGACGATGTTGAACTTGGCGTTGATGTCGTAGAAATAGAAGTCGGTGCCCTTCATGGGGCTGTCCTTCTTCAGGAACGGCTGCATGATGAGGTCGGCGTAGGTGCGGCGTGCGGAGATGAGGAACGAGGCCTTCTCCTTCTTGAAGGGTCCTTGCACGGTGAGGTGCGAGAAGACGAGCCCGAGGCCGCCATCTACCTGGAATTTCTTGAGGTTGCCCTCTTTCTGATAGACGTTGAGGATGGAGGCTGCGCGGCCGCCATAGTAGGCCGGCATGCCCGATTTGATAAGCTCGACGCTCTTCACGGCGTCGGCGTTGAAGATGGAGAAGAAGCCGAAGAGATGGTCGGGGTTGTAGATCGTGGCCTCGTCGAGGAGGATGAGGTTCTGGTCGGTGCCGCTGCCGCGCACGTAGAAGCCGGAGTTGCCTTCGCCGCCCGACTGCACGCCCGGCAGGAGTTGTATCGACTTGATGACGTCGGCCTCGCCCATGAGCGCCGGCAACGCCTTGATGGTCTGGATGCTCAGCTCCATCCGGCCCACATCGGCGCTCGACACGTTGACGTCGCCGCGCTCGCCTTGGATCACGACCTCCTGGCCTTCAATGGCCGTCGGTTCCAACTCGAACCGCCGCGTCAGGTTACGCGAGAGCTGTATGGTGTCCTCTATTGACTTGTAACCTAAGTAGTTGACGGCGAGTTTGTATTTGCCGGGCAGTACGGAGATGGAGTAGTAGCCGGCCTGGTTGGAGATGCCTCCCTGCACGTTCGAGGGGTTGGAGAGGTCGCTGAGGATGACATAAACCCCCATCATGGTCTCCCCGTTCGCGGCATCGGTCACCGTGCCCGACAGGGTTACCCGCTGGGCCTGCGCCGAAACCGTGATTGCAGTAACGGTTAGGAGTATCGTGCATAGTAGGATATGGAGTTTTTTATACATATTCGTTGTCTTTTCGTTGTTCGCCCCACATTGCACTCCTTCGTCGCTTATGTGGGGTTATTAGCACTCCGTGCGTGTTTTCTTTTCGTTGTTCGCCCCACATTGCGCTCCTTCGTCGCTTATGTGGGGTTATTAGCACTCCGTGCGTGTTTTCTTTTCGTTGTTCGCCCCACATTGCGCTCCTTCGTCGCTTATGTGGGGTTATTAGCACTCCGTGCGTCTTGTCCCTCCGGGACTGCTTAAGGAAGTATTTTTTAAATACATTCTACATTCTTCATTCTTCATTCTTCATTCTTAATTGGCTGAACGTTACGCCGGCGACGATCACCACGATGCCCCAGAATTTCGTTTGCGTGAAGGTTTCCTGTCCGATGGCGGCGGCGGCGATGAGGGTGACGATGGGGATGAGGTTGGTGAAGATGCTGGTCTTGTTGACGGTCAGCTGTTTGACCGAGTAGGAGTAGAGCATGTAGGCGCCGGCGGAGCAAAGCAGGGCCAGGCAGAACAGGCTCACGACGGTGGTGGAGTCCCACGTCATGGCAGGCCATTGTTTGACGTCAAAAATCAGGATGAAGGGGAGGTAGAAGGGGATGGCGATGAAGTTCTGCCAGGTGGTGACGGTGGCGGGGCTGTATTTCCGCAGCAGTCGGGTGAGCTGCACGCTGTATCCGGCGGCGGCCAGCACCGCGAGCCCGAGCAAAAGGGTGCCCTTCAAGCTGAAGGTGATCTGTCCGTTGGGACTCATGGTCAGCATCAGCACGCCGGCCACGGAGACGAGCGTTCCGACCACGAATTCCCATCGGATTGGGGTGTGCTCGGCAAAGTACATGGTGATGGAGATCACGATCGGGATGAGGGCGATGATCACGGCCGCATAGCTCGCGTCCACGTATTTCAGTCCGAAATCCTCCCCGATGAAGTAGAGGAACGGCTCGAAGAAGGCCAGAAGGAGAAAATCCTTGTAATCGGCGCGCGCCACGGGCTGCAGTTTCTTCCTCAATTTGAGCACCGTGACGAACACGGCCGAGGCCAAAGCCAACCGTATGAACACAATGGTAAACACCGGGAAGTTGTTGTTTAGCAGGTGTTTAATCCATACGAAACTCAACCCCCAGAAGAGCATCGCAAACAGAATCGCGATGTATCCGAATCCTTTTTCCTTAGCGCTATTTTTCACGGCGGCAAAAATCCGAAAAATTTTTCAAATGTGCAATATATTTTACAGATTATCGTTATGGGGGCGTTAAATTTATTGTATGAAGAGATATATCTACTTGATAATTAGTGCTTTGTTAATTTCTATGAGTTTCCATTCCTGCAAGGAACCGGATCTCACCCCGGTCTATCTCCATATCACGCTGCAGGATTTGGAGAACTGCATTGATGTCAGCGACTTCAATGCCACGCACGACCAGAATTTCGACCAGGAACAGTTGGAGGCGCTCAAGCGGCATAGATTCACCCACGTCAATGTCTATGTAGATAACAAGAACTTGGGCTGTTGGGAACTTCCCTGCAAGGTGCCGGTGCTGGATGTCAACAGCAACGACACGAGCACGCTGATCCTCATCCCCGCCATCCCGATTTCCGGTATGTCCAACACCATCTGGGGCTATCCGTTCCTGAATATCTGCCGCCAGAAGGTGATTCTCCAGAAGGGCACCACCTACGAGGTGGGACAGACCCCGCCGACCTACGTCTATAGCGAGTACGCCCGCTTCCCCTTCTTCGAGACTTTCTCCAACAGCTCGTCGTTCACCTCCACCGATACCGCCCATGATGCGCTGACCTTTGTCCCGGTCTCCTACGAGGGCCGGAATGTGGGCGAGATTGTGCTCAGCGACTCCACTTACCAGTCTTTCGATGTCTCTTCCTCGAAGTTCGTCGCACCTGTGGGCAGCTACCGCGTGATGCTGGAAATCACCTACAAGACCGATGTCAACGTGGATATCTCCATGAAGATGTCTTCGGCCTACAACCCGCACATGGCCTATTCCATCGGAGGTTTCAAGGCTTCGCCCAACGTGTGGAAGACCATCCATTTCGACTTGGCCAACACCATCAACACCTACCACAGCGGGTCGGGAAGCGCGACCGAGGTGAACCTGATTCTTTCGGCTGCCGGCGAAAAGGGCAAGGTGTCTCGCGTGGAGATTGACGATATCAAAGTTATTTACATCCGTACTGCATAGCCTTCCATGAACAAGACCAAACTGACCTGTGTTTACCTTTTTTTCGATTTCTTAGCCGCCCTCCTCACGTGGGTGGGGCTCTATATTTACCGCAAGCATGTGGGGGAATCGGCCGACCTGCACGCCATTCTCATTTCCATGCGGATGGATTCCAAGTTTCTGCTCGGACTGCTGTTGTACCCGCTCTATTGGCTCTTCTTCCATGCTTTCTTCGGCTATTACAACAAGATTTACCGCAAATCGCGTCTTGATGAGTTGGTGAGCACCATCGGCGTGACCCTTTTGGGCTGTTTGGTGTTCTTCTTCATTTTCATCCTCGATGACATTGTCACCTCCCCGAACGACTACGTCAAATACTTGGTCTTCCTCTTCTTCTGCCAGTTTTTGCTGACCTACATCCCGCGAGTTTCCATCACCACGCACATCAACCGTCGCATCCATAGCGGACAGCTTGGCTTCAACACGATTATTGTGGGCCATGACGAGATGGCGGTGAAGGCATACGAGACGGTGCTGAAACAGCATCTGAGCTCCGGCCACTTCTTCGTCGGCTACATCCGCGTGGACGACACCCATCCCGACATGATGCAGGGGAAGTTGCCCTGTGTCGGGGATATCACGGATATTGCGCAGGTGGTGGATAACCATCGTATTGAGGAGATTGTCGTGGCGTTGCATAACGGGCAGCGGAAGTACGTGCAGCAGGTGCTCGCGCTCGTGCGCCGCAACCACAACCTGACGATCAGCATGGTGCCGCAGGAGCACGACGTGCTGATGGGTTCGGTGAAGACCTCTTCCGTCCTCGATGAACCGTTGATTTCCGTCACGCCCGAATATTTGCCCACGTGGCAGCGTTTTGTGAAGCGGGGCTGCGACATTGTGCTTTCGTTATTGGCGATGGTGCTGCTCCTGCCGGTCTATGTCTTCCTCGCCATCGGGGTGAAACGTTCCTCGAAAGGTCCGATTTTCTACATGCAGGAACGTGTCGGTTACCTCGGTAAGCCGTTCAATATCATTAAGTTCCGTTCTATGTGCGAGAATGCCGAAAGCGATGTGCCGATGCTTTCCTCCAAGAACGACAGCCGTATCACGCCGTTCGGGAAATTCATGCGGCAGTACCGCTTGGACGAGACTCCGCAGTTCTTCAACGTGCTGCGCGGCGACATGTCGCTGGTGGGCCCGCGTCCGGAACGGCAGTTCTACATCGACCAGATTGTGGAGCGCGCCCCGTACTACCAGCTGTTGCTCGGCATCAAGCCCGGCATCACCTCGTGGGGGCAGGTCCGTTTCGGCTATGCCGAGAACGTTGATGAGATGATCGAGCGCCTCCGCTGGGACATCCTCTACATCGAGAACATGTCCATCCTCATGGACATCAAAATCCTCATCTACACGGTGCTGATTATCCTCAAACGCGAAGGAAAATAATGAAAAGACGCACGTCCGTCTAACCCATTAACCCTCTAACCGTGTAACCATGTAACCCTCTAACCGTGTAACCATGTAACCGTGTAACCCAAAAAAATGTATCTTTGCGCACCGATTCAGAAAACGTAAATCCAGCGTATGATGGAATATAATACTAAACGTAACAACTTGATAATCAGAGAATACGGAAGAAATATCCAAAAGCTTGTCGAGGAATGTGTGAAGATTGAGGACCGTGCGAAACGTACGAGCACGGCGTATGCGGTTGTGCGCATCATGAGCGATGTAATCAATTCCAAGGAGAATAGCACCGAAGCCAACCGCAACAACGACGACTTTTGGAACAAGCTGTGGGACCATCTGTTCATCATGTCCGGGTATCAGTTGGATGTGGATTCCCCTTATCCGAAGCCGGTGCCCGATACCTCGGAGAAGACATACGAGAAACCCTCTTATAACAACAAGTACCGCGTGAAGTTCCGCACCTACGGCGTGAACATGCAGAACCTGATCCGCAAGGTGTCCGAATATCCCGAGGAGGTGCGTCAGGAGTATGCCCCGATGTTGGCCAACCATCTGAAGATGATGTATTTGACTTACAATCGGAATTCGGTCAACGACCAGCTGATCCGTCATCAGCTGTCGGAGATTTCCGAAGGCCGGATCACGCTCCCCGAGGACTTTACCTTCACGAATACCAAGGAGTTGCTCAATGTGGCGAACTCCAACCAGGCCTTCTATGTGGCTCCGCAGGCCAGCACCAAGAAGAAGAAAAAGAATAAAAAGAAGAAAAAAAGTAACCCACCCGAATGAATATAATTGACGTACAAGGAGTTACCAAACTCTATTCGGAGTTTGTCGCGTTGGACGATGTGACGCTCTCCGTGCCCCAAGGTTGTGTTTTCGGGCTGCTGGGTCCCAACGGCGCTGGAAAGACGACCTTGATTCGCATTTTGATGCGCATCTCCTTTCCCGACAAAGGACAGATTCTCTTCAAAGGGCATCCGCTGTCGAGCGACGATGTCTATGACATGGGCTATCTGCCTGAGGAGCGCGGTCTTTACAAGAAGATGAAAGTGGGTGAGCAGGCTATCTATCTTGCTCAGTTGAAGGGACTTGACAAGCAGGAGGCCTACAAGCGGCTGCGCACGAAATTCGACCAATTCGGCATCATGGAGTGGTGGAACAAGCCCGTGGAGCAACTCTCCAAGGGGATGCAGCAGAAGGTGCAGTTCATCACCACCATTCTGCACAAGCCTTCGTTCCTGATTCTCGACGAACCGTTCAGCGGTTTCGACCCCATCAACGCTAACTTGCTGAAAGACGAGATTATGCAGTTGAAGAATGAGGGCGCGACCATCGTGCTCTCCACCCACAACATGGCTTCCGTGGAGGAGATCTGCGACCATATCGCGTTGATCAACCGTTCGCGGAAAATCCTGGAGGGCGATATCTTCGAAGTCAAAAACCGCTTCAAGAAGAACCTCTTCTCCATTGAGACCACCCATGGCAGCGACGAGCTGGTGCGGCAGCTTCAGGAGCGTCAGTACCAGATTTGCGCGCAGCAGAACAATGACTACTACACCCGTTTTGAAATCAAGATTCCCGATGGGCTTACGTCCAACGACCTGTTGGGCTTGTTTATGCAACACGGTGATATTCATTCTTTTAACGAAATAATGCCCACCATGAATGAGATTTTCATCGAGCAGGTGGAGCGAGCCAACCAACAACCGAGCCATGAAGAATAAGACCCTTTTGATCATTTCGCGCGAATACCTGACGCGCATCCAGAAAAAATCGTTCATCATCGTCACCATTCTGATGCCGGTTTTGTTCGCGGCCATGATTGTGCTGCCGATTCTGCTCGTTTCGCTTAACGAGAAACGCCAGTTCTCGCGCATCCTCGTGGTGGATGAGAGCGAATTGTTCATCAACAATTTCGAGGACAACGACCACTATTCCTTCAGTTACCGTTCCGGCGACATCGAGCAGATCAAGAACGAGGCGTTTGATGAGGATTACGATGCGGTGTTGCAAATTCTGCCCAACTCGCAGGGGGTCCGGTCCAACATCTTCTACAAGAAAAACCTGCCTATGGGACTGCAGTCGGAGGTGGAGGACCAGATGGACGACATCTTCTTCAACCAGCTGCTGAAGGATTCGCTGAACATCGAGCCCGACCGGTTTGAGAATATGCAGCAGTTGGCGAAGGCGGAGGCGACCACCATCCAGATTGACGAGAAAGGGGTGGAGAAGGAGCACGATGCTGAGATAAACCAGATTTTCGGCATGATGTGCGGCCTCATTATCTACTTCATTATCATTATGTTCGCCAGCCAGGTGCTGCGCGGCGTGCTGGAGGAGAAATCGAACCGCATTGTGGAGGTGCTGATTTCCTCGGTGCGGCCCATGCAGCTGTTGATTGGCAAAATCGTGGGCATCGCGCTGGTGGGCTTAACGCAGCTGGCCATCTGGATTGCGCTCTCCTCGGCCATCCTCTTGGGAGTCCAGCTGGTCGCGCCCAGCCTGTTCCAAGGAGATGCGGTGGAGGAAGTTGCGGCTATGTCCACCGGTGGCGAGATGATGCCCGAGGGTACGGACTTAACGGTCGCGCCGGACAACATCTTCGAGATGATTCAGAACTATTTCTCCGTCTCTTTCGGCACGATCATCCTCTCGTTCATTTTCTTCTTTGTCGTGGGATACCTGATTTACTCGACCCTCTATGCCGCTACCGGCTCTGTGGTGGATAGCGAAAGCGACTCGCAGCAATACACCATGCCCATCACCATCCCGCTGATTTTGGCCATCGTGTTTGTGCCGAGCATCTCCACGAACCCTGACGGTCCGTTGGCGTTCTGGCTGTCGATGATTCCGCTTACGTCGCCCATCGCCATGATGGTGCGGCTGCCCTCCGGCGTCCACGCGTGGGAGTTGCTGCTTTCGATGGGCCTCGCGCTCGCTTTCCTCGTGTTCTGCATCTGGTTCGCGTCGAAAGTCTATCGCATCGGCATCCTCACCTACGGCAAAAAACCCTCGTGGAAGACCATCTTCAAATGGCTGCGAGAGTGATGGCTATTGGCTTTTGGTCAACTGCTAACTACTAACTACTAACTGCTAACTTTTATAACGACACATCCAAATATTGACAAACTAAATAAACAAGAATGGATAATGAACACAGAGGTTTCACCTCGAACATAGGAGCGATATTGGCGGCGGCGGGCGGAGCGGTTGGATTGGGAAATATCTGGCGTTACCCCTACATGTTGGGACAGAACGGCGGCGGGGCGTTCCTGCTGGTTAACCTGTTCTTCGTGCTGGCCATCGGCATCCCGCTGATGATGACGGAGTTTGTCATCGGGCGGCGTGCGCAGAGCAATGTCGTCGGGGCCTACCGCAAACTCAGTCCCGAGCACAAGGGCTGGACCGTCTTAGGTTATTTCGGCATTCTGGCCGCGGTCCTCATCTACGCTTTCTACAGTGTGGTGGCCGGTTGGACGCTCAACTATATCGTCATGGCCTGCACCAACCAGCTTTCTGGACTGAGTCCCGCGGAAGTTGCCGACACGTTTGCCAATTTCACGGCGGGGTCGTTCTGGCCGGTGCTGTATCAATTCCTGTTTCTGACCCTTACCGCGTTGGTGATATCCTTCGGCGTGCAGAAGGGCATCGAGAAGATTTCCAAGATATTGATGCCGGTGCTTTTTATCCTGTTGTTGCTCATGGTTGTCCGTTCACTTACCTTGCCCGGCGCGAAAGAGGGTCTTCACTTCCTTTTCCACCCCGAATTCAGCAAGCTGTCGGGCGCGGGCGTCTTGGGTGCTTTGGGACAGTCGTTCTTCTCGCTCAGCCTCGGTATGGGCGCGATGATTACCTACGGTTCCTACATCCGCAAAGAGGATTCGCTCTTCAAGACCAGTTTGTGGATTTCCGTTTGCGACCTCATGGTGGCGATATTGGCGGGCGTGGTCATTTTCCCGGCGGTCTTCTCTTTCGGTATGGATCCGGCCGGTGGTCCGCAGCTTGTCTATGTGGTGCTGCCCAATGTCTTCAACAGTATGCCGATGGGGGCGTTGTTCGCCGCCGTCTTCTTCGTGCTGTTGGGTATCGCCTCCCTCACCTCCACCATCTCGCTGCAAGAGATTATCGTGGCGTTCACCGTGGAGGAGCTCCATTGGAGCCGTCGCAAGAGTTCGTTAATCAGCATGTTGGTGATATTCATCATCGGCGTGTTCTGCACATTGTCGTTCGGCCCGTTGAAAGATGCCACCCTGTTCGGTCGTACCATCTTCGACCTTTTCGACCTCATCACGGCCTCCTACCTGATGCCCATCGGCGCCCTGGCGATGACCATCTTCCTCGGCTGGTTCTACCCGAAGGTTGAGGTTCAGGACGAAATCACCAACGGTGGCGCCCTGAAAGGCAAGCTGTTCGAAGTATATTACTTCATTCTGCGCTACGTCGCCCCGTTAGCGTTGATTGTGATTATTGTTTCGGGAATTGTGGGGTGATTAGTAGTTAGCAGTTAGCAGTTAGTAGTTAGCAGTTATGACGGGAAGCCCAAATATTAATAAACTATTTCCTTGAGCAGCCCCGGAGGGGCAAGACGCACGGAGTAGAGACGCAAAATTTTGCGTCTTTACGGTAACCCCACATGAGCGACGAAGGAGCGTAATGTGGGGTCGAAAAAGTAGACAAAACGGATCAAATATAATAGATATGACCACTACAGACCAAATCAAAGCGGTTCAAACGAGGCTCAGTGAGCTAAGGAGGTATCTTTGACGTAGATGCCAAAGAACAGGAAATCAAACAGAAAGAAGAAATCACACAGCAGGACGGCTTCTGGAACGACCCCAAGGCCGCCGAAAAGTTGTTGAAGGAGATCAGCGGCATCAAGGCATGGGTGGCCGACTACTACAAGGCTGCCGAGCTGAACGATGAGTTGCTGGTTGTCAGCGAGTTCCAGCAGTCGGGCGACGCTACCGAAGCGGAATTGGACGAGGCCTACAACAAGACGATGGAAGCCGTAGAGAAGCTGGAGTTCAAGAACATGATGCGCGACGAGGAGGACTCCTTCGACGCGATTCTGAACATCAACTCCGGCGCGGGCGGCACCGAAAGCTGCGACTGGGCGGAGATGCTCCTGCGTATGTACATGCGCTGGGCGGAACGCCACAACTTCTCCGTGAAACTCATTGACCGTCAGGAAGGTGACGTGGCGGGTATCAAGTCCGCCTCCATCGAAATCGAGGGTTCGTATGCCTACGGTTATCTCAAGAGCGAGAATGGCGTGCATCGTTTGGTGCGCATCTCCCCGTTCGATTCTGCAGCACGACGTCATACGTCGTTCGCGTCCGTGTTCGCCTATCCCATCATCAACGACGACATCGAGATCGAAGTCAGCCCGGCGGACATCTCGTGGGACACGTACAGAAGTAGCGGTCCCGGCGGGCAGAACGTCAACAAGGTGGAGACGGCCGTGCGGTTGCACCACCATCCCACGGGCATCATCATCGAGTGCCAGGTGACCCGCTCGCAGTCGCAGAACCGCGAGAAGGCCATGCAGATGCTGAAATCGCAGCTCTACCAGATCGAGCTGGAGAAGAAGCGCGAGAAACTCAACGAAATCGAGAGCTCCAAGAAGCGCATCGAGTGGGGCAGCCAGATCCGCAGCTACGTGATGCAGCCATACAAGTTGGTGAAAGACCTCCGCACGCAATACGAGACCGGCAACGTGAACGCGGTCATGGACGGCGACCTCGACGGGTTCATCAAAGCGGATTTGATGCAGTTCCATTGAGAATTAAGAATGATTCCTTGGGCAGTCCCAGAGGGACAAAACGCACGAAGTGCAATTAACACCATACAAGCCAATAGGCGCAGTGTGGTGCTGGCGAAATGTACGCACTATGAGCGTCTCGGAGAGACGCGACAATATCCAAAAAAATCACAAAATGTTGTGCGGATATTGAAAAATGTGTATTTTTGCAGCGGAGTCAGGAGTCGCTCCTGACTGACGATTCTGCGGATTCGTCGAATACTGGGCTGGTACTGACTGTATCAGCCTTCAGTCTTATATAAGAGTTTATATTTACCATTTCGGTGTATCCACAACTCGCTTATTTTTATTCCTGCCTTTTGTTGACCACCGATAGAACGAAGCATATAACCGTTTGTTAGCCCGCAATCCTCAATAATAATTCTGTTCGATTGTTTGAACCCATGGTTGCACATGTTACGAAACGATCTTTTAGGATTTTCCCCACAAAACCCTTCATGCTCATACCAAAAGCCATCCACCAATAAATCAGGACATTTGCCGTAATAAGGTGTACCT
>JAGCVQ010000035.1 GCA_017962275.1 Bacteroidales bacterium | reverse complement strand
CGCCGATGCGGTCGTTGTTGTCGATGACGATGTTGGGGATGCCGAACTTGTTGAGCTGTTCGCGGCAAGCGAGACCGGCAGGACCCGCACCGATGATGGCGACCTCGGTCTTATAGACTTTCGGGGCGGCGTTGGGTTTGGCGTCGGTTTCAGGGAGATAGTTGTGCGCGATCTCCTCCACCTTCTTCACGCCATCGACGAGGGTGACGCAGATGCGCTTCACCACGCCGTCCACGAGCATTTCGCAGGCACCGCACTTGCCGATGCCGCAGTCCATGCTGCGCTCGCGGCCTTTCAAACTATGGCTGTGGATGGGAAAACCCGCCTGATGGAGGGCCGCCGCGATGGTATAACCTTTCGCGGCCTTCACTTGCTGACCCTTGTACTCAAAGGTCGTGATCTCCCTTTCGGGAATATCCAAAATGGGATGGTGTAAAATCGGATACATAATATATAATATTGATTATTGCTGATTCCAAAAATTACAAGGGGCAAAGATAGTTTTTTTTTACTATCTTTGCCAGCTGTAAAAAATCTTGCACGAAGATGTAGTAAATTGTCTCTAACCCATTAAAAGAAAGGAGGTTATTCATGGTTGACACCATTAATTTCGGTGCCTATAAATGGCATCACATTACTGATCCCACGGTTGAGGATCTGGACTTTTTGAGGGATAACTTCCATTTCCACCCTTTGGACATAGAGGACTGTTCAAGTTTCGTGCAACGTCCGAAAATCGATATTTACGACGACTATTTCTTCCTCGTGCTGCATTTCCCGCTGCTCGACCAGCGTACGAAATTGGTGAAGACTGAGGAGACAAAAATCTTTTGGGGACAGGACTTTATCATCACCGTCGGCAACTCGCACTACGTGGTGCAGGAACTGTTCAATCTGAAGAAAATCGACCCCGAACCGGAAGACGAGGACGAAATCACCGGCACTTCCGACTCCATGCTCTACCACATCCTGTACCGGATGATGAAGGAGACATTCCTCATCGTGGAGCGTCTCGGCACCGAAATCGACTTCATCAGCCAGGAGCTGTTCAGCAGCCGGGCAGAAAAAATCATCGAACAGATCTCCATCATCCGCAAGAACATCATTCAGATGAACACCATGTTCAAGCCGCAACTCCGTCTGTTCAAGATGTTTGAGAGCGGCGATGTGAAAGGTTTCGCCGACGACATGGAAGAATACTGGGGCAACATATTGGACTTCTACCAGAAGATGTGGGATATGGTCGATGACTACGGCGAATTGGTCGCCGGCCTCTCCAGCACTTTCGACTCCCTGCAGGCCAACAAAACCAACGAGATCATGCGTATGCTCACCATCATCTCCACCATCGTGCTGCCACTGACCTTTATATCAGGACTTTACGGTATGAACGTCGGACTGCCGATGGCGAACTCCCCCTACGCATTCCTTTACGTCATCGGCATCTGCCTGCTCATCTCCGTCCTGCTGATCTTCTTCTTCATGAGAAAGCACTGGCTGTGATCTTTAAGGCAAGAGGCAAGAGGCAAAAGGCATTACAAATAGGATAAAAAACAGATGTATAAAACCCCGATAAAGATATTGCAGTTGGAAAAGGGCGACTACCACACGCTGTTAAGCGGTTCGGTGGGAGGTCATCGGGTGCGCATTGTTTTGGACACAGGAGCATCGCACAGTTGCATTGACAAACTATTTGTGAATCAGATATTTCCGGAGATGAATTTGGAGAGAAACGAAGGGGTGAACGCCGGAATCGCAAGTACGGGTTTCGAGGTGCTGGTCGCTGATCTACCGGATGTCCGGATAGGCCGTTTCCACCTGAAAACCTTCCCGAACACAGCCGTCATCGATTTCTCCCACATCAACGGCGCATACCGGATGCTTCACCGCAAACCGTTCCAGATGATTTTGGGTAACGACTTCTGTGTCAACCACAAAGCGGTAATTGATTACGATAGGGAGCTGTTCCTTTTCCAAAAGTAATTTGATACTAAGTAATGTAATTATTCAAAACAATATTCATTAAGCAGTCCCGAAGGGACAACATCTTAATAACCCCATACAAGGCGTAGCCGCAGTGTGGGGATTGGCAAACAAACAATGGATGATTCTACTATACGACGGAAAATCTTGGGCGTGGACCCCGGTACCAACATCATGGGGTACGCCCTGCTGAGCACCGAGCTGAACAAGTCGGAGGTGGAGGTGCTCAGTGTGCTGAAGATGACCAAGCTCGGGGATCCTTACGCCAAGCTGAAATACATCTATGAGCGAATCAACGGGCTGATTGAAGAGTATCATCCTGATATTCTGGCTATTGAGGCTCCATTTTACGGCAAGAACGTGCAGTCGATGCTGAAGTTGGGGCGGGCGCAGGGCATCGTCATCGCGGCCGCCATGCACGCAGGTATGGAGGTGTATGAATATTCACCACGTAAAATCAAACAGTCGATTACCGGCAACGGAAACGCTTCCAAGGAGCAGGTTTCGGCCATGCTCTGCCACATGTACCCCATTTCGCAAAGCATTGAATATCTGGATGCTACAGATGCATTGGCCGTGGCTGTCTGCCACCACTTACAGCACAAAGTTGTGTTTGGAAAATCCACCGCCACAAACTGGAAGAGCTTCATCGCGCAGAATGCCGACCGCGTGGTGAAGTAGAGAATTTCTTTTGTCTGCGTATTATTCGGGAATAATGTGTACCTTTGCCGCACCTTTATATTAAGGTTATAAAATACAAAGAATTAAAAACGATAACTTTATATTATTATGGAAATCAACGAGTTACAGAAAATTGCAGCGCAAGTGCGCAGAGACATCATCCGCATGGTTCACAGTGCCAAGTCCGGTCATCCGGGCGGTTCATTGGGTTGCGCCGATTTTCTGACGGCCCTCTACTTTGAAATAATGGAGATCGACCCCGAACATTTCACCCGCGAGGGCAACGGTGAGGACATGTTCTTCCTCTCCAACGGTCACATCAGCCCGGTGCTCTACAGTGTGATGGCCCGTCGCGGTTATTTCCCCGTGTCTGAACTGGCCACCTTCCGCAAACTCGGCACCCGCCTGCAGGGCCACCCCACCCCGGTGGAGGGTCTTCCCGGCATTCGCGTCGCTTCCGGTTCCCTCGGACAGGGACTTTCCGTATCCATCGGCGCCGCTTTAGCCAAGAAAGCCAACCAGGACAAACATCTGGTCTATACCCTCACCGGCGACGGCGAACTTGAAGAGGGACAAAATTGGGAAGCCATCATGTTTGCCGGTTCGAAACACGTTGACAACCTGATTGTTACCGTTGACTATAACAAGAAACAAATCGACGGCAGCACCGATGCGGTAATGAATCTCGGCAACCTCCGCGCCAAATTCGAAGCCTTCCAATGGATGGTCTTCGAGATGGACGGCAACGATATGAAAAGCGTCCTCCAGACGATGAAGCTTGCCAAGACGCTGTCCGGCAACCAGAAACCCATCGCCATCTTGATGAAGACCGAGATGGGTCAGGGCGTGGACTTCATGATGGGCACGCACAAATGGCACGGCACGCCTCCTAACGATGAGCAAGCCGCTGCGGCTCTCGCGCAACTCCCTGAAACGCTGGGAGATTACTAATATCTGCCTCCTGTGAGAATCGTCAACAAATACCTCTGCAAGAATTTCCTCGGACCTTTCGTCCTGACTTTCTTCGTGGCACTCTTTGTCCTGCTCATGCAGTTCGTGTGGAAGTGGGTGGATGAGCTTGTGGGCAAGGGATTGGAGGTATCTGTGATGCTGAAACTGCTGTTCTACGCGGCCGTGTCGCTCAGTTCCATGGCCTTCCCTTTGGCCGTGATGCTGGCCTCGCTGATGACCTTCGGCAACATGGGGGAACGTTACGAAATCGTCGCCCTTAAATCGGCGGGCATCTCCACCCGCAAGATGATGGCCCCGTTGGCCGTCCTCACCGTTTTCATCACCATCTTTTCGTTCTTCGTTTCCGACCAAGTCATTCCACGTGCCACTCTGAAACTCAGACTGTTACTTTTCGACATTCAAGAGCAGAAACCCGCCCTCAACATCGAGGAAGGGGTTTTCTACAACGGTTTCGACAACTATTCGATTCTCGTGGGCAAGAAGATGCCCGACGGCGAAACCGTGAAAGACATCCTGATCTACGACCACTCGCGGCGGCAGGGCAACACATCCGTAACATACGCTGAATCAGGGACTATGACCGTGACCCCAGACAAACACTACCTGCTCTTCACCCTGAGAAACGGCTCCTTTTGGGACGAGACCTCCTCGATGGGCGTGAACCGCGGAAAGCCATCGAAACTCCCCCTCATGCGCGCCTCCTTCGACAAGCAGTACAAACGTTTCGACATGTCCGACTTCTCCCTCGGACAAACCGATGCCGAACTTTTCGAAGGGCACTCTTCCGCCATGACGAACAAGCAGCTGAGCGCGGAAATTGACAGTATGAAAGTGCAGATCCGCAATATCGAGAACAACACGGCCAACCTGTTTTTCAACAACCTCTATTATTACAACAGTTTTGTCCGCAATGACGAAAAGTTCAAAACGTTGGATACCTCGCGCACTTTAGACCTCGCTTCGCTGCCGCCTGATATGCAGAGTCGCATTCTGAACCATGCCGAGAACGCCTCCCGATCGGCCATCTACTCCATGCAATTCAACTACACGGACGCCGAATATCGAACCTCCTATATGTGGTCGTATCAGATTGAACTACAGCGCAAATACCGTCTTGCGGTAGCCTGTCTGCTCTTCTTTTTCATCGGGGCTCCGTTAGGTTCCATCATCCGCAAAGGCGGCATAGCTGTTCCACTGGTACTGACGGTTCTATTCTTCGTTATCTACTTCGCCCTGTCGGTCATAGGCGAAAAAATTGCGAAAGGCAGCACCATGCCCGTATGGTTCGGCACATGGCTGTCGTCGTTCATCCTGCTCCCGCTGTGCGTGTTTCTCACCTACCATGCCACGATGGACACCGCCGTGCTTTCGCCCGACACCTACGCCAAATGGATGGATAAACTCAAACATATCAAACCTTTAACCAAAAAACGACATGAAAATTCTACAACTGTGTCATAAGTCGCCCTTGCCCACCATCGACGGCGGGTGCATCGCCATCCACAACATCACGCAGTGCCTGTTGGACAGCGGGATGGATGTGAAAGTGATCGCTGTGGCCACCCCGAAGCATCCCTTCGTGGTGTCGGCTTACTCCAAGGACTATCTGAAAAAGACCCGCTTCAAGTCGGTCTATATTGACACCACTCCGCATAAAATCGAAGCCCTCAAAACCCTTTTCACCGGAAAATCGTACCAAATCAGCCGGTTTTATCACAAAAACATGGTCGCCAAGCTGACCGAGGTGTTCAAAGCCGAAGATTTCGACATCGTGCACATCGAGTCCATCTACATGTCGCCCTACATCCCGCTGATCCGGAAGCTTTCGAAGGCGAAAATCCTGATGCGGCTGCACAACACGGAACACCAGATTTGGGAGCGGCTGGCGGAAAACGAACGCAACCCCTTCCTTAAAATCGCCTATCGCATCAACGCGCACCAGCTGAAGCGCGTGGAACGGAAAATCCTGCAAGAAGTCGATGGTTATATGTCGATTTCCGAACCCGACTACCAATATTTCCACGAGACTGAACCGAACGTGCCGGGAGTTGTAATCCCCTTCGGCATCAATGTTGATGACTATGACATGGAAGATGACGACTACATCGCCACTGACCGTCCGGAGCTGTTCCACCTCGGCAGCATGAACTGGACGCCGAACCTGGAGGGCATCGAATGGTTCTTAGACGAGGTTTGGCCGGAAATTCTGGCCGTGCATCCCGACCTGACCTTCACGCTGGCGGGCCACGACATCCCTGACCGCATTCGCAACCGACAAGACCCCAACGTGATTGTGGCCGGTTCCGTACCAAACGCCAACGAGTTCATGATGGACTACGACATCATGGTGGTGCCTCTGCTTTCGGGCAGCGGCATCCGCATCAAAATTGTGGAAGCGATGGCCTTGGGGCGCGTGGTCATCACCACCTCCATCGGAGCGGAAGGCCTTGACGTTCAAGACGGTAAGCACCTCTTCATCGCCAACACGCCCGAAGAGTTTGTCGCCATCATCAACAAATGCGTGGCCATGCCCGACCTCTGCACCATCATCAGCGAAAACGCCCGCCACTACATCTCCATCCATCACAACAATGCGGTTATCGCCCAACAAATCATCGATTTCTACCAACAGGTTTCCAAAAAATAATGGGAGAACTATTATCACATATTCAATCTGTTGAGGACTTGCGTAAGCTGTCCGTCAATGAGTTACCCCAGCTGTGCGATGAGCTGCGGCAGTTTATCATCGAACAGACCTCCAAACATCCCGGACATCTCGGTTCAAGTTTGGGTGTGGTGGAGCTGACAGTGGCCCTCCACTACGTTTTCGACACGCCGGACGACCGCCTGATCTGGGACGTGGGGCACCAGGCATATTGCCACAAAATCCTGACCGGCCGCAAAGACCTGTTCAGCACCAACCGTTGCTACGGCGGCATCAGTGGATTCCCGCGCAGGGAGGAGAGCGAATTCGACGCTTTTGGCACCGGTCACTCCTCTACCTCCATCTCGGCCGCATTGGGCATGGCTGTGGCCGCGAAAATGGAAGGGAATCTGAAGCGCAACCATATCGCGGTCATCGGTGACGGTGCCATGGGCGGCGGCATGGCCTTCGAAGCCATGAACCAGGCTCCCTACCGCGACGTCAACATGCTGGTGATCCTCAACGACAACAAGATTTCCATCGACAAGAGCACCGGCGCGATGAGCAAATACCTGCTCTCCATCACGGCTTCACCGGCCTACAACCGGATGAAGAACAAGATGTGGAACTTCTTCACCTTCAAGACCAACCATCCCAACCGCGTCACCAATTTCTTCAGCAAGATGGGTAACTCCTTGAAAGGCTGGCTATTCGGTGGCAGCAACTGGTTCCAGAGCCTCGGTTACCGCTATTTCGGTCCCTCCGACGGCCACGATGTGATCTACCTCGTGAAGACGCTGCGAGACCTCAAGAAACTGCCCGGACTAAAGCTCTTCCACGTGCTGACCGTCAAGGGCAAAGGATTGGAAGCGGCAGAGCAGAACCAGACCCAATATCACGCTCCCGGCAAGTTCAATCCTGAAACCGGAGAGATCATCCATACCGAAGAGAAAGTACAACCGCCTAAATATCAGGATGTTTTCGGCAATACCATACTGGAGTTTGCCCGTAAGGACGAGAAGGTCGTCGGCATCACGCCGGCCATGGCCACGGGCTGCTCACTTACCATCATGGATGCGGTTTATCCCAACCGTGTGTTCGACGTGGGCATCGCCGAACAACATGCGGTGACCTTTGCAGCAGGCTTAGCCACAGAGGGTTACATCCCATTCTGCAACATCTATTCATCGTTTTTGCAACGCGGCTACGACCAGGTGATCCACGATGTGGCGATACAGAAGCTGCCCGTCATTTTCTGCATCGACCGCGCCGGCTTGGTCGGCGAGGACGGAGCCACGCACCAAGGGGCATTCGATTTGGCCTTCCTACGTTGCATTCCCGACCTCATCATCGCCTCGCCGCGCAATGAACACGAGCTGCGCAATCTGATGCTGACAGCATACCAAAACGCCAAGAATCAAGGACTTCCGTTCGTGATACGCTATCCTCGCGGCCGCGGCGTCCTCATCGATTGGCACAACGAAGCCCAGGTGCTGCCCATCGGGAAAGGGGAGATGCTGCGCAACGGCGAAAAAGTGCTGCTGCTGACGCTCGGACCCTTAAGCAACACTGTGGAGAACGTGCTGCAACGGTTAGAAACAGATGGCATCCGCGCAGCGCACTACGATGTGAGATTCCTCAAACCGCTGGACGAAAAGACATTGGAAGGTTTCGCCTCGGAATATCCGGTTTGGATCACCGTGGAGGACGGCACCGAAAAAGGCGGACTGTTCTCTGAAATCTCCGAATTCCTCGCCCGTAGAGACGCACTTCCGGGCGTCTCCACCAAAACGCCGCATCTGCTCCACATCGCCCTCCCCGACCGTTTCATCTCCCACGGCGACATCCCGCATTTGTACCAGGAGGTCGGCTTCGACGAAGAATCGATCGAAAAAACGGTGCGCGAAGCGTGGAAGATGTAGAGACGCAAAATTTTGCGTCTCTACCCTAAAAAACGAATCTTTATAATAAAAACCAATATTATGTCATTCAAGAAGTTTCTCATCATTCCGTTGTTATCATGGACAATCTGTTCATTCTCAACCTTATACGCCCAATCCGAGCAGCAGTTTGAGACCGACCCGGTCATTCTGAACCGCATCGACCAGTGGCAGGACCTGAAATTCGGGCTGATGATGCACTGGGGTATCTACTCGCAGTGGGGCGTGGTGGAATCTTGGTCGATATGCAACGAACCGTGGATTGACCGGAATGGGGAACCTTATACCGATTATAAAGCTAAATATCAAGCTCTTAACAAGACATTCAACCCGACAAAGTTCGACCCGGAATCGTGGGCGAAATTAGCCAAAGACTGCGGGATGAAGTACTTCGTCTTCACCACCAAACACCACGACGGCTTCTGCATGTACAACACCAAGGAGACCGACTATTCCATCACGGGAAAGGATTGTCCGTTTGCGAGTAATCCCAACGCAGATGTGACCGGGCTGCTGGTGAAGGCTTTCCGCACGGAAGGGCTTTGGACGGGCCTCTACTTCTCGAAACCCGACTGGCACTGTCCCGACTACTGGGCACCGGAATGGGCCACCCCCGACCGGAACGTGAACTACGACCCGAAAGCGCACCCCGACAGATGGGAAAAATACTGCGACTTCACCCGCAAACAACTGCATGAGCTGGCCAACAATTACGGCGACATCGACATTCTGTGGCTCGATGGCGGCTGGGTGCGTCCCGAGTGGAGTGTGGACGACGAGTGCCGCGACTGGCTCGGATGCCAGGGCTGGATCCAGGACATCGACATGCCGAAAGTGGCCAAGGACGTGCGTGCCAACAACCCCGACCTTATCATCGTGGACCGCAGCGTACACGGCAAATACGAGAACTACCGCACCCCCGAGCAACAGGTCCCCGACACGCTGCTCCCCTACCCTTGGGAAACCTGCATGTCGATGGGCGATTCTTGGTCATACGTGCCCACCGACAACTACAAATCTACTAACAAGCTGATTCACTTACTGATAGACATCGTCGCGAAAGGCGGCAACTTTCTGCTGAACGTGGGTCCTTCGCCGGAGGGTACGCTTCCGCAAACCGCCGTGGAACGTCTGCAAGACATGGGCAAATGGCTGAATGTCAACGGGAAAGCGATTTACAACACCCGTCCATGCCTGCCCTACTGCTGCGGTCAGGTACGCTTCACCCAAAGCAAAGAGGGACAACGTTATGCCCTGCTGCTCATCCCTGAGAACGACGCCGTTCCCGCCACCTACACCTTCAAAGGCACGGAAAAGCCTGTGAACACCGGCAAGGCCGCCATTCTCGGCACCTCCGATAAAGCCACCATCTCCAAGAAAGGCGACGAATACACCATCACCCTCCCGAAAGGCGTGCGCCAGACGGCGAAGAATGCCGTAGTGGTGGTGCTGTGACGTGAGACGTGGGACGTGGGATGTATGACGCGAGTATGATGTGAGCATCAGATGAGAATGTAGCAATGAGATGATGATTTTATTAAACACTTTCCTTAAGCAGCCTCGAAGAGGCAAGACGCACGAAGTAGAGACGCAAAATTTTGCGTCTCTACAAGTAACCTTACACGATATGTCAGCCGCAGTATGGGGTCTGGCCATAACAATCGCAATATTAGGAACTTCATGCCAAGGTCTTTCCAAAAAACAGGAACCTCAAACCACCCCTTCAGACACCATCATCTCGGAGCCCGAACCCCCAAAATACACCGAATTTGAAGAACAACTGATTGATTTCGGGCTGGTCGATATCGCCGAAATCGATTCCACCATCGGGGTGGAGTTAGTCTATGCCACGCCGGACAATTTCCTCGGGCATGTCCTCTATCCTGACCTCCACCACGCTTTCATGATTCCCGCCATGGCGCAGAAGCTCGTCAAGGCACAGCAGCGGCTGAAGTCCATTCATCCCGATTTGTCGCTACTAATCTACGATGCCGCCCGACCACTCAGCATCCAGCGCGAGATGTGGGAATCGGTGAAAGGCACCCCGAATATCTCTTTCGTGGCCAACCCGGACAAGGGACGCGGGATGCACAACTACGGGGCGGCAGTCGATATCACCATCATGGACAGCACCGGCAAACCCCTGCCGATGGGCTCGAAGCATGACTATTTCGGTCCCGAAGCCCGCATCGACCACGAGGCGGAATTGGTCGCCAACGGACTGATAACCAGCGAAGAACTCGAAAATCGCCAACTGCTTCGCCGCGTGATGACGGAAAGCGGTTTCTTCACCTGTGTGTCCGAATGGTGGCATTTCAACCATATCCCGTCCATTCGAGCGAAAGATGAACTGAAAATCATCGATTTTTAATAAAAAAAACACCCGCGAAACGAATCGCAGGTGCCTTTCCTGTGGAGCGTATGAGAATCGAACTCACGACCTCTTGACTGCCAGTCAAACGCTCTAGCCAACTGAGCTAACGCCCCATCATTGCTTAAAAGCGGTGGCAAAAATACACTTTTTTTTGATACACGACGCGTCTTTTTTAACTTTGGCTTTTGGCCGTTGGCTATTGGCTAAAAGATTGTCAAATAAGGTTTTACAAGTTCTATATAATCCTGCTTGTATTGTAGGGATGCGTCACGGATGGAGATATGCAGCTCCGTTTTGGGAAGATTTGCGCGTCCGTACTCGCAAACCTCGCGGAAAATCGGTTTCGATTCCGTCGGACGGATGTGCACTGTTTTCCGACAATGCCACCGGCCAACCGTAAGCTGATGGAACTCCGCCATTTCCGTCGGCGGAAGAATCAGCGCGAAACGACCCTCGGGCGACAATAGCCTGTCAACCCCGTCCACCAGCTCCTGAAACGAAAGCTGACCATCGCCATGCTTGCTCTGCAACTTACCTCTATCCTGCGGTTTAAGGTCGCCATGGAAGTAGGGCGGATTGCTGATAACCAGATTGAACGGTCCACTCCCCGGCTGGCTTGCAAAGTCTTGCAAACTAATCTGCTCGAAATGAAAACTGCTGTTCGGAAGTAACGGAAACCGTTCAACATTCTCCCGTGCCTCCGCGATAGATTCGGCATCCACGTCAATGCCAACAATATTCGGAATAGTTTGATTCTCTGCTAATTTCTGCGCTAAACAGAAGGCAATCACCCCGCAGCCACAGCCGATATCCAAGACGGATTGTGCGTTTTCCACCGGCGTGAGCGCGGCCAACAACACCGCGTCAGTGCCGATTTTCAACGTACTGCGCTCGTGGGCTAAGTCAAACTGCTTGAAATGGAACATTGGCTTTTGGCTTTTAGCTGTTGGCTATTGGCCATTGGCTTTTAGAATAAAGCAAATAGCCAGTTAGGAACAATAAACTTCCAGCAGTTTCGCTTTCGGGTCCGGGATGATCTGCAGCTGATCGATCTCGGCGGGCACCAACACCACCTCGCCGGTCTCCAGACGTTCCTTGAAACTGTCTGACACCAGGAAAGCACTGCCTTCCAAGCAGATATAAATGACGAAAGAGTCCAAATTCACGAAAGATTTCTGCACCTGCATGTCCATCTCCAGCAGATTGGTGTTGAAGTAGGGCGAATGCACGAGCGTGACCGTTTTGTTCATCTCATGCTCGTAATGCACCTGGAAATCATCCAGATTCTTCTCGGAATGGATGGCATCGAAAGCCTCTTCCGTGTGCAGCTCGCGGCTGTTGCCCTGATCGTCCACGCGATTCCAATCGTAAATACGGAACGTGATGTCGGAAGGTTGCTGGATTTCAGCCAGCAACACGCCCTTGCCGATGGCGTGTACCGTGCCTGCGGGAATCATAAAGGTGTCGCCGGGCTTCACAGGATAGAACTTAAGGTACTTCTCCAACGTGCCGCCCTCCACCGCATCCAGATATTGCTGAGCCGTAATCTTCTGATTGAAACCGACATACAAACCGGCGCCCTCGTCCGCCTGTATCACGTGCCACATCTCGGTCTTGCCGTTCTGTCCGTAACGCTCCTGCGCGAACGCATCGTCCGGATGCACCTGCACGGAGAGATTGTCCTGCGCATCAATGAACTTGATGAGCAGCGGGAAACCCAAACCGTATTTCTCGTAATTCTGCTCGCCCACGAGGTCGGTGAGATAGATTTCCATCAGCTCATTGAGATTGTTTTCAGCCAAAAAGCCGTTGGCCACCACGGACTCGTCATCCACGATGCCGGAAATCTCCCAGCTCTCGCCGCAGTTTTTCAGCGGGCTGATTTTGTGTTTGAGGATGGTCTCGATTTTGTTGCCGCCCCAGATTTTCTCCTTCAGGACAGGCGTGAATTTCAGCGGATATAAGGTTGCCATATAATATTATTGTACAGAATAGTAGTTTCGGTTTTTATGCTGGTAGTCGGGCCGCACCTTGTCGGGGTTGGAGCCGCGCACGTTTTTCTGGAACACCCACTTGCCGTCTTCCACGATAAAACCCTGATTCAGACTGGATTCCGGCACCAAATAGGCCGGCACGTTCTTCATGGATTCATCCATCGGAATCAGCTCCTCGAAAATAATCATGTCGCAGCGCATCCGCTTGTAGTCGTAATCGTGCGTCTTGGGGTTGTATTTGCCCGTGCTGACAAGGTATTCCTGATTCTCGTAGTTGAGATACATCGTGGCGTTTTTGGAATATTCGAAAATCACCCGCGCCACCTTTTCGGTATAATTCTTGAAAACCCGCGCCCCGAAAATCGGCGTCATCTCTTTGTTAAAATGCAGAATCTCAATCAATTTCTGATTGGTAAAGAGATTGTTGCCATTCCAGCCGAGGAGCGTGTAGTAGGTCGTGTTTTTATCCTTCACGGGAATCAACTTGTAATAGACCGCGCCGTACCAGCGGTTATGGTTGCCCACCTGCGTCTTCGGGTAGTCAATGTTCTGACGTTTGTCGTACAGCGGATAGAGCACGTACTTCTTTCGGGAATCATTGTAAACTTGGATGAAACCGAAATTCTCGATGTCGTAGTTGTTTTTCACGACATACCACGTGAAAATCTTGAAAACATTGTCGGGCGAGGCCAAAACGCTGAAGTTTTTGACGGAATCCCAAGTAAACTTGAACGCGTCAGGCATCTGCAGCACCTCTTCCAGAAGGGTCATGAAGTCCTCGTTCAGTGCCAGCCGGGTAGTCTCATCCGATTCGGCCATCACCTGGTCGCGCAGGTGGCAAAGGCTGTCCTCCCACATACGAAAATCAGCCTTCTTCTGAGAGAAAGCTGTCGTCCCGCACAACAGGACCAGTGTCAATATGACCGAAACGCGCTTAAGCATCTGAATACAAACGGCAAAAATACATTTTTTTTAGACGTCTAAAATTTTTGTATATTTGCCACCGCGAAATTTATTAAAAAATGAAACAGTTGAAAAGATTAGCGGTGTTCTGCTTTTGCGCGGCGGTTTTCTTCGCCGGATGCACCAAATACGGGACCGCCGTTTCCACCATCACCAGCACAAATTACGAAAACAAACAGCTGACAGTCAGCGCGTTGATCACCGATGACGGCGGATGCAAGTACTATATGGAACAGGGCTTCTGCTACAGCATGTTCACACCGCCGAACCTCAATGACATCTACACCACGCAGGTGAAAGTCAACAACTATTCCGAAGTAGATACCTTTTCGGCCACTTTCACCTTGCCGCTGGTCGATACCGCCTACTATGTCTGCTCTTACGTGAAAAACAGCGCAGGCCTCTCCTACAGTCCCGTCGTGAAAGTCTCCACCGGCAACACGCCCGGCGGTAATATCCCCGGCGGCGGCGACAAATAGAACATCCATCGAATAATTATAAACCCAATATTGCAAATATGAAGAAAATTCTTGCCATCAACCCCGGAGCCACCTCCACCAAAGTTGCCATTTTCGACGGCAGCGAGCAGATATTTCTGAAGAACATCAAACATTCTACGGAGGAGTTGTCGCAATTCGCCACGATTGCCGACCAGTACGAGTTCCGCAAGAACATCATCACCTCCACGTTGGAAGCGGAAGGCATCGATCTGCACGACATCGCCATCGTGATGGGTCGCGGCGGTCTTGTAAAACCGCTCAAATCAGGCGTTTACAGAGTCAACGAGCTGATGCTGGAGCACCTGAAGATGGGTTACAGCGGCCAGCACGCCTGCAACCTCGGCGGCCTCATCGCCGACAGCCTCGCCAAATACATCGGACTGGAATGCGCTTATATCGCCGACCCCGTGATGGTGGACGAAATGAATGAGATTGCCCGTATTTCCGGTCATCCCATGTTCGAACGCCAGTCCATTTTCCACGCTCTCAACCACAAAGCCATCGGCCGCATGTATGCCAAGGACAACGGCAAGAACTACGAGGATCTCAACCTCATCATCACCCACATGGGCGGCGGCGTGAGCGTGGGTGCACACGAAAAAGGCAAGGTTATCGACGTGAACCAGGCGCTGGACGGCGAGGGTCCGTTTTCTCCCGAGCGTTCCGGTTCCCTGCCGATGAATCAGTTCCTAAAAGCTTGTTTCAGTGGTAATTACACCCAGCAAGACATGCAGAAGATGCTCGTCGGCAAAGGCGGTTATGTGGGCTACTTCGGCAGCAACGACGCCTACGCCGTGGAGAAGGCAGCCATCGCCGGCGACCCCAAAGCGGAACTCCTTGAGGAGGCTTTCGCCTATCAGGTGGCCAAGCAGATCGGCGAGAACGCCTGCGTGCTCAAGGGCAAAGTCGATGCCATCATCCTCACCGGCGGCATCGCTTACGGCAAACCCGTGGTCAACCGCATCAAGAAATATGTGGAGTGGATTGCACCCGTGGCCGTCTATCCCGGCGAAGACGAAATGGCGGCTATGGCCCTGAACGCCAACATGATCCTGAACAAGGAAATCGAAATCCAGGAGTACGTGTAATGCCCACGTTTGCGCTCTACAGCCGACCCACAGCCGGACCTCTGCCCCTTGTCGATGCGGTCGTCACGTTCCTGCTGAACAATCACTGCGGGATAGTCTTGCACAAGAATATATCCTGTGAAAATATTGATTTACAGCGGTTTGAAACATACAAAGACCTGCAAAAGCTTGGAAATGTGGATTTTATGGTTTCCATCGGGGGTGACGGCTCGTTCATCGACGCCGCCAACTTGGTCGGCGACCTTGACATCCCGTTAGTGGGTATTAACACTGGGCGCATCGGATTTCTGTCCGCCATCAAGAAGGACAATTTCGAGGCGTGCTTCCGCATGATCCTCGACAAACAATATACGTTGGAAACGCGCTCGCTGCTCCACATTGAGGGCAGCGAGCCGTTGTCTTTGGACACGCGCTTCGTGGTCAACGACGTGACCGTGCGTGCCACCGACAGCGATTCCATCAACGCCGTCTCGGTCTCCACCGGCGGCCAGCACATCAACACCTACTGGGCCGACGGGCTGATTGTGGCCACCCCGACAGGTTCGACCGCCTATTCAATGAGCTGCGGCGGGCCCATTCTGCACCCGCAAAGCGACGTGGTGGTGCTCACCCCTATCGCATCGCACTCCCTCAACGTGCGTCCCTTGGTCATCCCCGCCGACCAGACCTTGGAGATTTCCGTGGACGGGCGCGGCGGCAAGTATTCGCTTTGCGTTGACACTCAACGTATTATCCTCGACGACAGCGTCAAACTGTTCCTCACCAAGGAACGTTTCTCCATCCAAACCGTCCTGTTCGACCACGCGAATTTCTACGCCACCATCCGCGAAAAACTGCTTTGGGGATTGGACAAACGCAACGACTGAAAAGGGTCTTCCGGCACCCCAATCTTTCAACAATTTTGTGTTTATTTTTTTATCTGAACAGCATCTCTAAAAATAGGGATTAATTATAATTTTGTCAGATTAAAAGTAATTGTGCAAAATTGTATGAAATACGTTAAGCCAATAGTTCGTATCCTATTGAGTGTCACTCTGTTAGTGATGCTTGTTTTGGCATTCGTCTATATGCCGAAGCAGCGTTGTGAACGTATTTCTGCCGTGTCCCATACGCAAAACGAGAGCGTCACGGTCAGTCCGGCGGACGTGGAGAACATGCTGGCGGAGGCGAACATCGAAGTGGTGGGTCAAGCCGTCAAGGAGGTCGATCTGGGCAAAATCATCACGCTGCTGAGCGCCAATCCCTACATCGAAGAGGTGAACTTCGTGCACTTCGCGGGCAGGAAGTTGGTCATCGACTACACGTTGAAGGAACTCGTGCTGCACGTGTTCACCCCGAGCGGCGAGCACTATTTTGTCGATAGCGAGGGGAACGCGGTGCCCTTCACCCCCAAGATGACGGACTACCTGATGATTGTCAACGGCAACCTGTCCGACGCATACAAATCCGGCAAGAAGGCTCCCAAAGGAGTGCAAGATGCCCTCGCACTGACGAAGATAATCAATCAGGACGACTTCTACCAGGCCATGTTCCGCCAAATCTACCTCAACAACGGAGGTATGGAGCTCACCAGCGCCATCGGCGGGCAGACCATCCTCTTCGGCACGTCCGACAACGCCGAGGAGAAGCTGAGCAACCTCAAAACCGTTTACGAAAACGGACTGTCACACAAGGGCTACGACACGTACGCCCAACTGGACGCCCGCTACAAAAACCGAATTATAGCAACAAGAAAATAAACCTCGCGTATGGATAAAAACTACTCAAGTAACAATTTGGAATTCAACAACATGGCGAGCGACATCGTGGTCGGTCTCGACATCGGCACCACCAAGGTGGCCACCATCGTCGGATACCTTAACAACAAAGGCAAAATCGAGATTCTCGGTCACGGGAAGTCCGCGTCGAAAGGCGTGGAGTTCGGTCTGATCCAGAACCTGCTGAAGGCGCAGGAGAGCATCCGCACCTCCGTGCAGCTTGCCTCCAGCCACGCCCGCATGGACGAGATCACGAACGTCTATGCCGGCATCGCCGCCCGCCACATCCGCACCGCCAACTGCAAACACTACATCTTCCGCACCAACCATAACGCGCTGATCACCCAGGAGGAACTCGACTCGATGAAACACGACGTTGAAAACATCGCCCTCCCGCCCGACCAGCAGATTATCGCCATCATCCCGCAGAAATACGTGATTGAGGACTCTGCCGACGGCGCCAGCCACGAATCCCTCGACCCCGTCGGGGAAATCGGCACCAAAATCACCGGATACTACCAGATTATCACGGGCAACATCCAGGAAATCAAGAAGATCGACACCTGCATCTCCTCTTCCAACATCCATACCGAGGAACTGATTCTGGAACCCATCGCCTCCGGACTTTCCTGTCTCACGGAAGACGAGAAACAACGCGGCGTGGCCCTGATTGACATCGGCGGCGGCACCACCGACATGGTCATCTTCCAGAACGGCCACCCCAAATTCTGCAAGGTGATTCCCTTTGCCGGCTCTGTCATCACGAAGGACATCGCCAACGTGTGCAACATCCCTGAGGACACCGCCGAGGAGTTGAAAATCAACCACGGCAGCTGTATTCCCGAAAAGAGCAGCTCCAGCCGCGTGAGCACCATCCTCCGTCCTCACGGCCAACCCCCGTTGAAGATCACCGACGAACAGCTCGCGAAAATCATCTACAGCCGCGTCCATAAGGAGATTCTCGGCATCGTGAAGGCGGAACTCGAAAAATCCGGCTGCATGAAGATGCTCCAGAACGGCGCAGGCCTCGTGCTTACCGGCGGCGGCGCCAAACTGCGTCACCTTGTCGAGCTTTGCCAGTTCGACCTTGGGCTCAACACCCGCGTCGGCATCCCCGGCATCGGTTTCGCCGATTCCCTCTCCAACGAACTCAAACAGCCTCTCTATTCAACTGCCCTCGGACTGCTCAAATATGGTATCGAGAACGAGACCAGAGATTTCCAACCGGCTGACAATGAAGAAGAAGTGAGCGTCAACCGACCGGAAGACAACGGAGAAAAGAGAGAACGTAAAAATCGCGACGGGAAAAAATCCGGTCAACTGATCGAAACCCTCAAAGAGACGTTCAGCAAATTCTTCGAACAGATTTCATAACCAAAAAGCCAAAGCCAAAGCCAAAACCAAAACCGAAAGTAAAGACATATAAATATGGAAGAATCAATTAATTTTACACCCGACTTCGGAGCGAAGGAAAACACGTCCACCATCAAAGTGATCGGTGTGGGCGGTGGCGGCAGCAATGCCGTGCAGCACATGTACGCGGAAGGCATCCAAGGGGTGGACTATTTGGTCTGCAACACCGACAAATGTCACCTCGACGCATGCAAGATACAAGACAAACTGTTGTTAGGCAACGGTTTGGGTGCGGGTGCGAACCCTGACGTGGCTCGCGAATTCGCTTCCAAGAGCGAGGATAAGATCAAAGAGTTCATCGGCGAGAACACGAAGATGCTCTTCATCGCCGCCGGTATGGGTAAAGGTACCGGCACCGGTGCTTCCCCGGTGGTCGCCAAAGTGGCCAAGGAGATGGGCATCCTCACCGTCGGTGTCGTCACTGAACCTTTCAAATTCGAAGGCAAACGCATCAAAGCCGCCGCTGAAAACGGCATCGAGGAGATGAGCAAGTATGTCGATTCCCTCATCATCGTCAACAACCAGAACCTGATGAAGTACTACAACTCGCTGCCCATCAACGAGGCGTACGGTCAGGTGGATGACATCCTCAAGAACGCCGTGAAATGCGTGGCCGAAATCGTCACGGTCACCCACGGCCAAAACGTCGATTTCAACGACGTGAAGTCCATCATGGAACACAGCGGCAAGGCCCTCCTCGGTATCGCCATCGCTCAGGGCGAGGACCGCGTGCAGAAAGTGCTCGACGACGTGCTCAACTGCCCGCTGCTCGAGAATGCCGACATCAGCGACGCCAAGAACTTCCTCTTCTTCGTCACCTACGGTCCCAACAAGCAGATTACCATGGGCGAACTTGAGATCCTGCAAGACCGCTTCGACGACATGCAGGCCGACAACGTGCACGTCATCTGGGGACACGGCATCGACGAGACCCTCGGCGACAACATCAAGCTTTCCCTCGTGGTCACCAACTTCGATTCCGCCCGCGAGGAAAAGAACGAGATTATTATCGACAACTCCGGTGAGACCATCGCCAACTGCGAGGAGGAGAATCCCCAAGTTGAGGATACGGAGAAAAGAGTGGAGGAATTTGCGAAAGAGCAAGACCAGGTAGTCGCTGAGCCTCAGCCTGTTGTGGCGGAAAACGACACGGTGGTTTCCGATCCCCTGTTCCCCGAAACGAGAAACATGGAGATGTCTTTCTCCCCTGCTGAGCCGCAAATCTCCTTCCCGAGCAATGACAACTCCGATTTATTCAAGGGCGTTGACTACAACAATGACGATGATTTCTTCAGAATGGTGAACCAACCCACCATCAACCGCAGCGGCGACGTCTTCTCCGCCTCCCAAAACAAACCCCAAGTGGCGGTGGAAGAGGCCAACAACGCGGTCTATTACGAACTGAAAGACGACACGTTCGACGTCTTTCACGGTTTTGCCGACTAAGCGTTAAGTTCCCGTTGGAGGACCTCCTCCCAGCGGGCATACGCTTCAAGATACGCATCTTGGTGACTCCGATCCGGGGTCACCATTTTTATTTTGTGCAACGGGCGGAAAGCCTCCTCGGGCGTTGTATAATAGCCGCATCCAAGTGCCGCTCCCGTTGCCGCTCCGACGGATCCGTCCGTATCGTACAACTCGATCTCCGCATCGGCGACAGTGGCCAAAGTGGTGCGGAAAATCGGACTGAGGAACATGTTGGCATGGCCGGCGCGGATCACCTTCGTGTCCATTCCCGTAGCCTGCATGATGTCCATGCCATACTTGAAGGAGAAAGCCACCCCTTCCTGCGCGGCGCGAGCCAACGTATTGGCATTATGATTGTTGAAGTTAATTCCGTGGATCACTGAACCCAGCTGTCGGTTTTCGAGAATGCGCTCGGCCCCGTTGCCGAAGGGTAGCACGACCACCCCGTCGGAACCAACAGGAACCTGTGCCGCCATATCGTTGAACTGTTCGTAGGAGACCTGCGGCGCGACCATCCGTTTCATCCAGGCGTTGAGGATGCCGACCCCGTTGGTGCAATGCATTACCCCGATGCGCGGTTCGGAAGCGGTGTGGTTCACGTGCGCGAACATGTTGATGCGGGAACGCGGATCGGTACGCACTTTGTCGGTGATGCCATAGACCACCCCCGAAGTGCCGGCCGTAGCCGCCACCTCGCCGGGATTCAACACGTTGAGAGAGAAGGCGTTATTGGGTTGGTCCCCGGAACGATAGCAAATCGGGGTGCCGGCACGCAGTCCCAATTCCGTCGCGGCAGAAGCCGAAAGCAGCCCCTGTTCGCCAAAGGTCGGCACCGTGTCCGCCACCATTTCCGAAGGAATCCCGAAGAACGACAACAGTCTGTCAGACACTCTGTTATCGGCAAAATCCCAGCTCATTCCTTCTGAAAGTCCGGGCACTGTGGTTTTCACCTCGCCAGTCATCCGCATGGCGAGATAGTCACCGGGCAACATATATTTATATATGTGGCTGAAAATGTCAGGTTCATTCTCACGCACCCAAGCCAACTTCGCCGCCGTGAAGTTGCCGGGCGAGTTGAGCAGATGCGTCAGGCAGTAGTCGTGACCGAGCTCCTCAAAGGCCTTCTCCCCGTAGGGCACGGCACGGCTGTCGCACCAGATAATGCTGGGTCGAAGCACACGCAAGTCCTTGTCCACCAGCACCAGACCGTGCATCTGGTAGGTGATGCCGACGGCTTTGATATCCTCGGCCTTAATGTTACCGGAGACCATTGCCTGCCGCAATGCCGTTTTGAGATACGCCCACCAGTCGTCGGGGTGTTGTTCCGCCCAGCCGTTCTGCACGGAAAGAATGGGAGCTTCGGTTTGGGGTGCGAAACTTTTTGCGATAATGTGCCCGCTTTCACCGTCTATGATGGACACTTTCACGGACGAGCTGCCCAAATCAATGCCTAAGAAGTACTCCATATCTTGCAATCTTAATATTTGACTATGTAGAGACGGGGCGCGCCCCGTCTCTACATCTATGATTATCGTTTCAACAGTTGCCCAATCAGTGTGAAAAGTTGCTGCACCGACTTCTTGTCTGGAACGGGAATGTTGACCGAGGATTGGCCTGTGTCAGGATCCTCCTTGACCAAGGTGTTGACCAATTGCTCGGTGGATTCGGGGTTGGATAAGGTTTGCACCAGGCCCGACAGGAACGAAACCCCTTGGCTGATGAGGTCGGTGGGACGGGTGGCGGCATCAACGGATGGTTCGACAGCGGAAGGTTGAGGATTATGGGCGATGGTTGATGTATCTTGCTGTTTTTTAGATAATTCTGTGTTTAAAGTGGCCGCATCTTCCGTGGTGTTATCCGAAGAAGCGATGATGACAAAATCCTCTTCGAAGATTGGATCCGCCATTTCGTCAGGTGTTGAGCCGACTTCTACAGCGGGTTTCTCAACATTCTCAGCCACAGCGCCGGATTCGGGCTCTTCTTCCACAAAGTCGGCCACCATGGACATGATGCTTTGGAATTTCTCGTCATTGGCGAAGACCGTATCCTCGCCGCCGTCAAGCGCACCTTCAAAAAGCGAAGATTTGAACTTGAGCCGCCCGATCATCCCCTCCTCAAAGCTCTTAGCTGATACAAGATTGATTACCTGTATGTTACGCAGCTGACCGATACGATAAATACGGGCAATGCGTTGCTCTAAAACAGCCGGATTCCAAGGAAGGTCGAGGTTGATGATTACCGAGGCGGCCTGCAGGTTCAGACCGGTGCTGCCTGCATCGGTGGAGAGGAAAACGCGGCAGTCGGGAATGTCCGTGAAATTGTTCACCAGATCCTTCCGCTTGGGCGACGGGATGCCACCGTGCAAGTACTCGAACTGTATGTTTCTGGATTTCAACTCGTAGGCTACCAAACGGGTCATGCGTTCCCACCCGCTGAAAATCACCACCTTTTCGTCGCTGCTTTCAAACAAATTATCAAGAATGTTCATCAGCTCGTCGATTTTGGTGTCGTATCGTGTTTCTTGGTCCAAAATGTAGCTGCTGTCGCACACCATGCGCATCTTGGAGAGGTATAGCATCAGCCGTTTGCGGTCGGCCTCGCTGAGGAAGTGCATCCGCTGCCATTTAAGCACCAAGCGCGCCACCTGACCCTTAAACTCGTCGTGCATCTCCCATTGTTGGGGAGTCATCGGCACGAGCAGGTTCTGGTCGATGCGCCCGGGCAACTGCAAGGACACATCGCGCTTGCGACGGCGGATCATCACGGGCTTGAGCACCTCGCTGATTTCGTTAAGATTCTTATAACCAACGACTTTCCCGTTTTCGTTCACGATGATATGCTGGTCGCGGAACAGGTAATAGGGACCGAGGCGGAACTGGTCGGCCAACTCCACGATGGAGTAGAGCTCCTCTAATTTGTTCTCCAACGGGGTGCCGGACAACAGCACCGAGTAGGATGCCTTGATGCGACGGGCAGAGCGGGCGATTTGCGTGTCCCAGTTTTTCAGTCGCTGCACCTCATCCATGATCATCATCTCCACCTCCATCTCTTTCAGTACCTTGAGGTCATTGCTGATGGAATTGTAGGAGACGATTTTATAAGGATGCGGCATATCGTATTGGGCGCAGCGTTTCACGTGCGAGCCTTCGATGACCAGCACCTCGCAGCCAGTGAAACGTTCGATTTCCCGTTTCCATTGGTATTTCAGGGAGGTGGGGCAAATGACGAGCACGTGTTCCACGAAGCCCTCGGCACGCAACAGCTCTGCCGTGCCGATAGCCTGGATGGTCTTGCCAAGGCCCATTTCGTCCGCAATGATGGCGTGGCCCGCTTCAGCGGCAAAGCGCACACCCTCCCTTTGGTAGGGATAGAGGGTGGCGTTGCGCAAAATTCCGTCCAAAGATTCATCCATATACTTGTTCTGAATCACGCGCTGTCTGCGGGCGGCCTCACGGTGCGCCACCACAAAGTCCATCGCGTCGGGATAGCAACGGAAATTAGGATCAATGCGGGCGGCCTCTGACAGAAACAGGTCGAAGTGAGCGTAAGCGTTCTCCATCAAGTGCCCTTCGGAATCGAAATAGTCGCGGGCCAGCGTCTGGAATTGCTTGCGATGGTCGCTGCCGATGCGGATGGAGACCTGCCGACCGTGCCGGTAAGAGAGATAGACGGAAGTGTATGACGGCGTAAAGACAATCTTGCGGCTGCGCGACTGTTCCTGCACCAGTTTCACACGTTCTATATGCTTGCACGTCCCCAACTGGGAGGTTTTGAAGTCCATGCAAGAACAGAAATTCCACGGGCTGCCGGCACCTCTATAGACCACCTTATACTCCTGGTCCTTGTTGGGATTGATGACCCTATATTCGCCGGGGCAGAGTTTCTCGTCAACGGGGATCACACCCAGCGGTTCCCGCTCGGCCATCTGCCTGCGCAGGGCACGCTGCCATTCTTCCAAGGACATGTACCAAGGCTTGACGATATGGTTTATTCTGGCGGGGGGAGTACCTTTTTTCGTGGAAGATTTCTTCTTTCCGTTGCCGGCTGCTTTGCCAGTCGTTTTCCTTTGTTGAGCCATAAAATATTACCTATTGATTTCCAAAACGATGCCTGATTAATCCCAAAAAGGAGGAACCGAAGCAGCTGACTGCAAAAGTACATATTTTTCGGATATGCAAAAACAGACGAAAAAGGTTTTCGGTGTGGAGACGCAAAATTTTGCGTCTCTATGTTTGTATAAAGAAAAAGAGTATTTTTGCACAGACAATTACAAGCTGTTATGAGCACAGAAATGTTAGATACCATCCGCGAATACTTCAAGACCCAACCGGTGTTGAAGGCTTGGTTGTTCGGTTCGTTCGCCCGCGGCGAGGAGACCGAGGACAGTGATGTGGACATTTTGGTGGTTTTCGACCAGAACGCCAGAGTTTCATTGATAGGTCATGCTACCATGATGCTGGATTTGGAGGAGCTGCTGAACAGAAAGGTTGATTTAGTCAAAGACGGTACGCTTTTGCCGTTCGCCGTTGAAAGTGCAAACCGAGATAAATTACTGATATATGAGAAGTCCGCTTAACGACAAATCCCGATTGGAGCATAAATGGAGCAGCAATAATAAGTTATGACGACTTTTACATTCAAAGATTACGGAAATCATCTGGGCACAAGGATTTTAGGTGCCCGCGTGAGGCAGGATTTGCTATCCGTCATGGAAAGGACAACAAAGTGGTGCTGGACTTTTCAGGTGTGGACGTGGTGGCCAATGCTTTCGCAGACGAATGCATAGCCAAGCTCCTGCTGACGATGACTTTGGCAGAACTAAAAAACAGGACCACCTTCGCCGGTATGAACGACATGGTTAGAATGAACATTGCCCTCGCCATAAAAAGAAGACAATTGGCATTAACCGCCAACTAAAATAGATTATTAACCCCTATTTTTCACCAACCCCCTATCGCGTATAGAGACAGACCAGACTTTTTAACATATTGACATAAAGCGTTTTCGCTTAAAAAAAACAGAAACGTAATTACGTAAACAAGAATATTTTGTAATTTTGCGGCATGATATACGATCGTACACTTGGCAATAGTGATTTAGAGTGCAAAAAGAATCACTTGTGGCAGCATTTGGAAGAAATGGGCTGCACTTGGTCGTATGCCAAGCATCCAAACAAGGTGGATGACGAACTGCTCATAGAGAAAGCGTTGTTATACCTTGAGTTCGAGGAACTTTACAAGCTGTGCGAAATTTATCCAATGCCGCAATTGCGAAATGTTTGGCGGGAGCGGTTGGTCTCGCAAGGCGACTATTATGGCATCATCAACTGGTTGTTGGCAGCCATGTTTTTCGATATTAAGAATCCAGACAAATACCTGAAACGTTATGGAAAACCAAGACTGGAGGCAAGGGCTTAGGTCTGAGACCATTCCCGTGTTTGAGACGGTATCTCAGTTGGAAGTCCTCAAAGGGTTGTACCTGTGCGGCGGCACAGCGCAGTCCCTTCAACTGTTGCATCGCAAAAGCGAAGACCTTGACTTTGAGCTGCTTGGGACTCGGAAAGAGCGCCCTCTACTTGATTTTTCAGCCATATCCAATGCCATCACAGATGTTTATCCTGATTGCAGAAAAGAATTTCTCGGACGGAATCAGCTCCAGATTTTCGTAAACGGCAACGTCAAGCTGTCGTTTTTCCGCCCCGAGAACGCAGTCCCGGAATTAGGTAAAGGTTTTGTGTACAACAACATTGTGACTCCCTCCTTGCAAGAATTACTTGGAATGAAGCTTTTCACCATTGCAGTCAGAAGTGCCTTTCGCGACTATTACGACATCTACGCCCTGCTGAAAGCTGGTTATGACTTGGAAGAGGGCGTGGCGTATGCGGGCAAATTTTCAAGACACAACATCCATTCCAAAACCATCTATGGCATCCTACTAAACGACAACTACTTTAGAAAACCGACTGATTTCTCACTCCTCGAACCGAAATACGATGTCTCAACTGTGGACATCGCTGATTATATAAAACAGTTTATTTCAGAAAAAGGCATCAAAATAAAACATTGATAATCGCTTTCGTATTATCTTTGCAAAGAATTAATTAACCCCAATTTTTCACCAAACCCCTATCGCGTATAGAGACAGGACTGACTTTTTAACATATTGATAGAAAGCGTTTTTCGTAATAATCAACCAACCATGACAAAAGAAGAATTATTTGATCTCATTTCAAGCGACGAAAGTTACCGCATCGAACGTACTGTATCCACCTCGAACATGGACAAGTTCCAAGAGGCCATCTGCGCCTTTGCCAACGATCTGCCTGGCGGGCGCAAGAAAGGATACCTTCTAATTGGCGTTACCGATGACGGACATATCAGCGGGCTGACTGTTGATGACATGCTGATGAAACGTATCAGCGGCATCCGTTCCGAAGGCAACATCCTCCCTTTACCCGTGATGACCACGGAAAAAGTTTATACAGAGCATGGCGATGTGCTGGTTGTAGAAGTGACTCCTTCGTTTGACACACCTGTACGATACAGGGGGCGGACGTTTGTGCGCATCGGTCCACGCCGCGACATCGCCAGTGCCGAAGAAGAGAGGATACTCTCCGAGCGTTGTGCGGCCAGTCTGCCGACCTTCGACACGCATCCTTGCCGCAATGCCGAATTAGACGACATCGACGTGGAGACAATACAAAACGAGTATCTTCCCCGTGCCGTTGATTCGGAGGTGCTACGCCACGACCGACGCCCGCTTGAAGAACAGTTGGCTTCTTTGCACCTGTATAATCTTCAATGGGATTGTCCCACATACGCAGCCATCATCATGTTTGGCAAACGGCCCAAATATTTCATGCCCGGTGCCTACATCCAGTATGTCCGTTTCAAAGGTAGCACCAATGGTAGCGAAATACTGAACGAACGGCGTTTCGAGGGCAGTTTATATACCATTTTGCCGCAGTTGGAGAATTTTATCCGAGACGGCATTGTAACCAAACGGCCTGTTCCGATTAGCATCTTGAAAGAAAAAGATGTGCTGAACTATCCGTTCAAGTCGTTGCGCGAGCTGATGATGAATGCCGTCTTATGTAAATGTTTACATAAGAAATGGTTGACAACAATACCACCCCAAAAAGTAGGGAGAAAAGTAGGGAGAAAAGTAGGGAGAAAACATTGCGGATTATTTCCGAAAATCCGAACATCAGGATGGCTGAAATCTCTAAAGAGTTGGGAATAAGCATAAAAGCCGTGGAGAAACATATTAGAAATCTGAAAAAAGAGGGTCTTCTTATTCGTGTCGGTCCAGACAATGGCGGACATTGGGAAATTGTTTCCCCCGAGAATAAATAATATTTCGTATCTTCGCCCCCGAATTTTCAACCCCAATTTTTCACCAAACCCCAATAGCGTATAGAGACAGAACAGACTTTTTAACATATTGGCATAAAGCGTTTTCGCTTTTCTTTTGAGTATCCGAAATCTCGACAATTTCAGATGTGCTACAAAAAGAAAGCAGAAACGCTCACGTAGATAATCGTGAGCTTTCTATTTTTGTAGCACAGGTAGTCGAGAACCTCGGATACGGAAATGAAGTTCACGATTCTTTTTGTGTTTGTGACAGAACAGCGGAGACGAGTTATAATCAACTGAAATTCAATTAGTACAAACATGAAAATATCATTATGAAAAAGTGTAAATACCTATTACTTTCCGTTTTATTCGCCTTTTACGGAATAAACGCACAAACCATTGTCCTAAACGAGGATTTCTCCGCAATCACGGACAGCAATTCCTACACAATCACCAACTCCTTGGACCAATACACGCAACTTCCTGGATGGACGGGTGACTGGGTTTATCCAAGTAATGGCAAGGTAAAACTCGGAAAATCCCAAGAAGGTGGATATATTCAAACGCCGGCATTGGACCTTTCCGCAGCCAATGGTCAGTTTGTGGTTACTTTCGATGCAAAGGCGTGGCCAAATGATGCCACAAGCATCATCGTAGAGGTAAACAATGTGCCCTACACTGTGGAAGGTCTCAGCACCACCTCATTTAACACGTTCTCTCTCCCATTCTCTTGCGGAACTGCGACAACGGTCATCAAATTCCAAAGCTTCCAAAATAGCCACGGGCGTTTCTTCATTGACAATATTATTGTTGTTACACCGCAAGAAATCGTAGATACGATATCCCCCTCGTTAATTAACGTGACAGCTTCGGAAAATTCTCTTCAGGTCACTTTCAGTGAGATTATAAACTCTTCAACTGCAGAAAACATAAACAATTACAATCTTGATCATAATACAATGGTAACTTCCGCCATAATGGCTGGAAGTAATATGGTAACACTGTCTGTTTCCCCATCATTAGTGGATGGTATCACCTATACATTACAAGTCAATAACATTGCTGATACCTCGGGGAATGTGATGCAACCAAACACATTTTCGTTTACATATTCAAATTCCGTTTGGGACGGCTCATACGCCCCTTGGACACACGGTACAGGTACCGAATCCGATCCTTTCCTAATCGAGAACGCACAACAGTTGGCCTATCTCGCCTACCGCGTGAACAACGGATTGGATGCAGCAGGAGGACATGTCTCTAACCACGACCTATACTACAAATTAATGACCGATATAAACCTTAACGGTAGCGAGTTGTTTCAATGGAATCCAATAGGATATTGGAATACAACTACTGATTATTTCTGTTTCGGTGGCCATTTTGATGGAAATAATCATACGGTTTCGGGGCTTTTTATTAATAAGAATGCCAATCGTGTGGGCTTTTTTGGATATACAGATGACGCTACAATTATGAATATTAGTGTAAATGGGGATACAATAGCAGCAAATGGACCTTATGTGGGTGGAATTGTGGGATACGCTAATGAAACAACCATTAAAAGTTGTAATAACGGATGTAATATTTTTTCACATAATACTAATGATTGTTTTTCTGGTGGTATTATCGGTTATGCTCAAAACAATAGTCCAATTAGTGTCGTTAATAGCAATAATACCGGTAATGTTTTTTCACATTCTATTAATGGTGAAGGTTATTCAGGAGGTGTTGTCGGCTGTGTCCATAATAATAGCTCATTGAACATTCAAAACAGCTATAATTTAGGCAACATTTCTTCTTCATACGGTTATTCAGGAGGTATTATTGGTTACGTTCAAAATAACAGTTCGCTAAATATTAAAATTAAAAACAGTTATAATATTGGTAATATTTCTAATCATTATGGCTATTGTTCAGGAGGTATTATAGGTCATGCTCAAAACTACAACATTAGTGTTATAAATAGTTATAACATAGGCAATGTTTCTAACTATTCTAATAATTCTGGAGGCATAGTTGGCTATGGTAGCATCTCTGTCGTCAACTGTTATTATCTTGATGATTGTGCAAACAACAATACATATGGTGGTTCCCCGTTGTCATCAGCTGCTATGCAAACTGCTGATTTTGTAAATATGCTCAACTCCGGCTCCTGTGCCTGGGAACAAGACGTTTCACCTTATGTCAATAACGGTTATCCGATTCTGACCATGATAATGGACAGTGCTTATACAGAACCCGCTACTGATTTAACAGCAAACTCAGCAATCTTGCATGGCGCCATTTCTGTGGAACATGCCACTATCACTTCCAAAGGATTTGAGTACAGAGTGTTGGGTGATTCAACTTTTACCATTGTCAATGTCTCGAGCAATGACAATAGTTTCTCTTATCTGCTGAACGGACTGACACCTAATACCACATACGAATACAGAACATTCATGAATGTGGCGGAATGTCCATACACTTCTTACGGCGACATCCAATCTTTCGAGGTCTCCTGGCTGAACGCCGACACCATCCTCATCTACGACGCGGATATGCTTCAGTGGGTGTCCGACCGATGCAATGCGGGGACTACTTTCGAGGGTAAGTACATCAAACTGATGAACAACATTGTGTTGCCCCTCAACCAGCCCAACAATATGACCTCCATCGGCATTTACCCTAATTACCCGTTCAAAGGCACTTTCGATGGCAACGGGATGCTGATCAGCAACCTGTACATTGACCAACCCAACACCGAATATCAGGGATTCTTCGGTTATGCGTTGGATGCCAATCTGTATGAGGTGGGCTTGGTGAACATCACCGCCAGCGGGCGGAACTACACGGGTGGCATGGTGGCCTACGCCAGCAACACCTACATGCGCGACTGCTATGTGAGCGGCGGTTCGCTCTTTGCCCTCAGCTATTGTGGCGGTTTGGTCGGCTATCAAGACCAAGGCACAAACTCCATCATTTCAGGATGTTACAACACCTGTACCGTAAGCGGCAATCATTATGTGGGCGGCTTGGTCGGTTTCAGCAACTACGCTACCGTGCGCAACAGCTATGTGGCCGCCAATGTCACAGGACAAGGAAACGGCATCGGAGCCATCATCGGAGGTGCCAACGAGGTGCTGATGTACCACTGCTATTTCAATGACAGTATTACAGGGCAGACCTGTGCCATCGGAGAAAACAATTTCAAAGACAACGAAGGTATGACCACCGCACAGATGCAAGATCCCGGTTTCATCGCCACCCTGAACCAAGGTCTGGTCGTACCCGTCTGGAAATCCGACTACGCCGTTCCCATCAACAACGGTTTCCCGATTCTAATCTGGCAATATTCCGATGTGGAGGCTTGCGATGCCCCCGAAAACCTGAATGCAGTTGTAAATGACAATGCCGCCACGTTGAGCTGGGCAGGCGGCGACAATGCCAGTTATTTCATCGTGGAATATGGCATCTCAGATGGTGAAACGCACAGCGAAAACACCGCCAATCACCAACTTACGTTACATAATCTACAAAATGCCAACTATTTCTGGCGGGTGAAATCTGTCTGCTCGTTCGGCGAGAGCAATTTCGTGAACGGCAACACCATCACCGTCGGCATCGATGACCACGACGGTCTCGATTTCAAGGTCTATCCCAACCCGACCTCAAACATCGTCAATGTACAATGTTCGATGCACGATACACAGGCGGAAACGTTGGAGATTCGGTTATACGATGCATACGGCCGTTTGTTGGGTGTGGTAGAGACGCACGGCCGTGCGTCTCTACAGACCGCGCAGATCGATTTGTCTCAATTTGCCGACGGTTTCTATTTCGTGAAGGCCGTGGCGGACGGGAAAACCGTGGCCGTGCGGAAGGTCGTGAAGGGATAATCTCCGCGGATCACACGGATCTGTGCGGATGATTATCTCCGCGTATCGCGCGTATCTGCACGGATGATTATCTCCGCGTATCACACGGATCTGCGCGGATTTCTGACAACTGTATAAGGACGGACGATTATCCGCCCGTTTTCCCGACTCGTGCGTTTCGACTTCACTTTGCCGGAACGCACGAGTTATTTTTTTTCAACCACCCGTACACCATCCTAAAAAAATACTATTTTTGCATTGGTTTTTTATTTGGTAAATTTAGGGGAGGAAAGGACCGTTGCGAAGTGTGGAAGTTGTTAATAATTAAAAATATAGGAGGTTTATTATGTTAAAAAACAGAAGTTTGATCGACCCGAACGATTTCACGCGTGAGGAGTTCCGTGAAATTTTCGATTTGGGTCACCAGATCATCGCCGATCCGGCGAAGTACAGCAAGAGTTGCGAAGGCAAGATCCTGGCAACTCTTTTTTATGAGCCGAGCACGCGCACGCGCTTGAGCTTCGAAACGGCCATGCTGCGCCTCGGCGGTCAGGTGATTGGTTTCTCCGAGGCCGCTTCTTCATCGACGGCTAAGGGCGAAAGCATCGCCGACACGCTGCGCACCGTGGAGTGCTACGCCGACATCGCGGCCATGCGCCATCCCAAGGAGGGCGCCCCGCGTCTGGCCAGCCACTACATCCACATGCCGCTGATCAACGCCGGCGACGGCGGTCACCAGCACCCCACGCAGACCCTCACCGACATCCTCACCATCGAGCGTCTGCGCGGGAACGTGGAGAACAAGACCTACGGCTTCTGCGGCGACCTGAAGTTCGGCCGCACGGTCCATTCCCTCATCAAATTCCTCAGCAACTACGAGGGCGTGAAATTCATCCTCATCTCCCCCGAGGAACTGCGCGTACCCGAGTACATCCGCGAGGAGGTCATCAAGAAGAAGGGGATCCCCTTCGAAGAGGTCGATCAGATGGAACCCTACATGGGCCAGCTCGACTTCCTCTACATGACCCGCGTGCAACGGGAGCGCTTCTTCAACGAAGAGGACTATATCCGTCTGAAAGACCGCTTCATCCTCGACAAGGAGAAGATGTCCTACGCCCGTCCAGACACCTACATCCTGCACCCGCTGCCCCGCGTGAACGAAATCAGCACCGAGGTGGATGACGATCCCAGAGCACAATATTTCCAGCAGGCCAAGAACGGCATGTATGTCCGTATGGCGTTGATCCTCAAACTTTTAGGCATTTATTAAAAACCCGAGACCATGTTAGAAATCACCAGTATAGAAAAAGGTATTGTCATCGACCACATTACCGCCGGATACGGAATCCAGGTGTTCAACTATTTGAACCTTGACAAGGCCGATTATAATGTCGCGCTCATCTGCAACGCTTACAGCCAAAAGATGGGTAAAAAAGACATCATCAAGATCAACAATGT
>JAGCVQ010000034.1 GCA_017962275.1 Bacteroidales bacterium | reverse complement strand
TGCTTAGAAGGCAGCTGCTCTATCCAGTTGAGCTACGGAACCGTAGGCTTAGCCCAGTCGGGATAGCCTGATTCGAACAGGCGACCTCCTGCTCCCAAAGCAGGCGCGATAACCGGACTACGCTATATCCCGTTTTCCGGCGGCAAAAGTACACTTTTTTTTCGAATCCGCCTATTCCTTTATCACGATTATATACCGCTAATAATCAGATGATTATCTATTTTTATAGATTGATTCAAGAATGAATCTCCCTTATTTTTCGCAAATCCACCCCTTTACTTTCGCACCAACTCCACTCTTGACTGTTGCCTCTTGCCTTTTGCCTATTGCCTTACAATCTCAAATATCTCGTGCGCAATCCCGTGCTCGCCCAAAATCGCCCGCACCCGCGTCTCGTCGGTGTCGGAAATGAACACCTGACCGAAATGCTCCTGCCCCACCATGTTCAGCAGGGCGGAGATGCGCGTGCGGTCCAGTTTGTCGAAAATGTCGTCCAACAGCAGGATCGGTTTGCGCTTGTTGTAGGCGAAGGCGTAGTCGAACTGCGACAGCCGCAACGCCAACGAAAACGACTTCTGCTGTCCCTGCGATCCGAAATGCTTCACCGGCTGCCCGTCAATGGTGAAGTCGTAGTCGTCTTTGTGTACCCCGAACGTGGTGAACCCGCACTTCGAATCCGCCGGGAAACTCTTCGCCAGCCCTTCATCGTAGCGCGTCCTCGACAGCTCGGATTCGTAACGGATTTCGACCTCTTCCCTACCCTGTGTCAGCTCCCGATAGTGACTGAGGAACATCGGGCGAATATCCTCGATGAACTGCTTCCGCCGCTGAAAGAGCTGTAGGCCGTCCTCCATCAACTGGTAATCAATAACTTGCAGAAGAGACAAATCCGCATGGTGGGTCTCCATCTGCTGACGAAGCACGGCGTTACGCTGCAGCAACAATTTCTTATAATGTATCAGATGCTGAAGGTATATCTTGTCGAACTGCGAAATAATCTTGTCGAAGAAGCGGCGGCGCACCTCGTTGCCGTCGTTGATGATGTCGCTGTCGTAAGGCGAAACCATCACTACGGGAAACAGTCCCACGTGGTCGCTCAGCCGATCGTACTCTTTCTTATTGGCCTTCAGCGATTTAGAACCGTTCTTATAGACACAGCTCACCTGGGTGGTATTGCTGGACTCCTCATCCGCGAAATCCCCGTGCAGCGCGAAAAAGTCCGTACCCAACCGCACCGAACTGACATCCTTCGCCGAAAAGCAGCTCTTCCCGAACGACAGGTAATGGATGGCATCCAGCAGGTTGGTCTTGCCACTGCCGTTCGCCCCCACGATACCGTTCACGTTGTCGTTAAACGAAAATGCGGCCTCGGGGTAGTTCTTGAAGTTGGTGAGGTGGATGTCTCGTAAGTACACGTTACGGATTTCCTTAAGGGTTTGTTATTTAAGATTACGATTGACGTAGGACGTGTGACGCATGACGTTGAGGTATTTCGATACAACAACATCACGCATCACACGTCTTACGTCACACGTCTTACGTCTTATTTGATTCCCAGCACGTCCAGTCCCTGGTTGAAGCGGATATCACGCGGGATACCGGACTTGTTGATGCGGTCGAGGTCCTTCTGCAGTTCTTCCTTGATGGTACCGTTGTCCTTGCTGTACTGCTGCGCGAAAGCGAAGTCACCCTCGGCTTGCGTCTTGAGAATCAGCGCGATCCAGCCTTCCATTGCCTTGCGGGCCTTGTCGTAGTTGATATGGTAGGTACCGTTGCCGTTGCGGGTGAAGGCGCCGTTCTCGAAAAGGTAGTTGTAGCACATCATGTTGGCGATGCCGTGAGCCTCCGCCGCACCGAAACGCACGCTACGCAACAGACCCACAATGTAAGTGGTGATGGCGTCCTCAGCGGAGATGTCGGTGATTTCGCCCTTGTCGATCAGGTTGAGCACGAGGTTCAAGCCCACGATGTCGGCTTTAGCCTCTTCCCAGCTGGAATTCTCGGTCTGCATGGCCTCATCCACACTGCCCTTGCCGTTGATGGTCTGCTTCACGCCCAAACCGTGTGCCACTTCGTGGAAAGTGACGTTCCAGAAGAAGGCGTCGAAGGTGATGTGGTTCTGCTCGGACGGCTCGATGATGATTTCGCCGATGGGCTTCATGATCTTGTCGAACTTGGCCTGCATGGCGTTGCGCAGCTGGAAGCGGCGAGAACCTTTCTTGGCCTGCACGTTGTCGTCGTTGGGCAGATTGATGGCGATGGTCTTGCCGCCGGCATTGCAGTCGCCGCCGTAGAACACCACGTCGTAGAGGTTCATGTCGCAGGTGGTGCCGGGCACGTAAGTCTTGTGCGCCGGATCGCAGGGCAGTTCGCGTTGCAATTGCGGCAGCATCTTGACGAACTTGGCCAGTTTGGTGCTGGCATCCACGTCCTTCACCAACACGAACGCCTCCCAAGAGGTCTTCACGGAGTTCAGACCGTCGTCGTAATTCTCGATAGGACCGAACACGAAGTCGATGTTGCTGTCACGCAGGTCCATCCACGCCATGTCGCTGGGGAAATAGTCGTTGGTCTGCAACGATTTCTTGCGCTCCACGAGGTATTTCTTCATCGTCGGATTGTCGGTGATCTCAATCGCTTGGTCGAGCAGCTCGCACACGCGGTCGAGTTTCTCCTTGTAAGCCTCGTAGTAGCCGACGGTCTTCAGTTTGCCGTTCTCGTCACGGGTGAGGATAGTGTAGTGGGAGGACTTGAGCGGATCGTCGAAAGCGTCATACTCGGCCTTGGTGATGTCCTGCGGGTAATAGTTGGCCATCGGGGGACGTTCGCCGTAGCCGGGCACAAAGGGTTTCTCCGCGTCGAGGCGATCCCACGGGCCGTAGTTGATCATCGCATAATCCTTCATCCACGGGTCGGAGATGGTGTCGAGTAGGGTCTTGTCGCCGAAGGTTTGCTCCCAGAAGAGGTCGTCCATGATCTGTCCGATCTCGAAGAAGATGGGAAGCAGTTTCATCTCGCTCTCCGTCAGCTTGGAGAGGTCGGTGGTGAGGTCGAAATAGGCGTACTCTTCCACTTTCTGCTGGAGTTCGCTCTTTTGCTCCTCATTGGGGGTTTCGGCTTTCTTGTTCTTGCACGATGCAAGGAGGGCGATACAGGCAAGCATCACCGCGACTGTGGATATTTTTCTCATATTCAAGGGGATTAAATTAACGACTAATCAATTACGGCGGCAAAGGTACAATTTTTTTTGGTTACATGGTTACGCGGTTACATGGACCGTAAAATCTTTTTTGGGGTATTCTCGGCGAAAACTACACCTCAGGAATGGAATCAGACGGAAAAAAATGTATCTTTGCCGTTTGGTTCAAACAAGAATAAACAAAACAGCAAAGATATGACTTTACAAGAGTTTCAAGCAGATTTGAGAGCGGGCATTCCGGCTGAAATCCCCGCCGCACAACCCTACGATCCCACCGTCAACCACGCGCCGAAGCGAAAGGACATCCTCACCAAGAAGGAGAAACAACTGGCCCTGCGCAACGCGCTCCGCTATTTCCCGGCCTCGCAGCACGCCGCCCTGGCTCCCGAATTCGTGAAGGAGCTGCACGACTACGGCCGTATCTACATGTACCGCTACCGCCCGACCTACGAGATGTACGCTCGTCCCATCGAGGCGTATCCCGCCAAGTGTCAGCAGGCTGCGGCCATCATGCTGATGATCCAGAACAACCTCGACCCCGCCGTGGCACAGCACCCGCACGAGCTGATTACCTATGGCGGCAACGGCGCTGTTTTCCAGAACTGGGCACAGTACCGTCTGGTTATGAAATACTTATCGGAGATGACTGACGAGCAAACCCTCGTGATGTACTCCGGCCACCCGCTGGGACTCTTCCCGTCGCACAAGGACGCGCCCCGCGTGGTCGTGACCAACGGCATGGTGATCCCCAACTACTCCAAACCCGACGACTGGGAACGCATGAACGCGCTGGGAGTCAGCCAGTACGGACAGATGACCGCCGGCTCCTACATGTACATCGGACCGCAAGGCATCGTGCACGGCACCACCATCACGGTGCTGAACGCCAGCCGTAAGATCGGTGGCGAAATCGGGGGCAAGCTCTTCGTGACCGCCGGTTTGGGCGGCATGTCGGGCGCACAGCCGAAAGCCGGCAACATCGCCGGGGTGGTCTCCATCACCGCCGAAATCAACCCCGCCGCCACGCAGAAACGTTTCGTGCAGGGCTGGGTCGATGAAGTTCACGAGAGTCTCGACGAGCTCTTCGTGAAGGTGAACGAAGCCCGCGCCCAGAAGATCGCGAAATCGTTTGCCTATCAGGGAAATATCGTCGATTTGTGGGAGTATTGCGCTGAACACGACATCCAAGTCGATCTCGGCAGCGACCAAACCTCCCTCCACAACCCGTGGGCAGGCGGCTACTATCCCGTGGGCATCTCCTTCGAGGAGGCCAAGGTGATGATGGCCGATTATCCCGAGAAGTTCAAAGCCGCCGTGGAGGCCAGCTTGCGCCGCCAGGTGGCCGCCATCAACAAGCTGACGGCCAAGGGCATGTACTTCTTCGACTACGGCAACGCCTTCCTGTTGCAATCCTCCCGCGCCGGTGCCGACATCCTCAAGGAGGACGGCAGCTTCCGCTATCCCTCTTACGTTCAAGACATTATGGGACCGATGTGCTTCGACTACGGGTTCGGTCCGTTCCGCTGGGTCTGCACTTCCGGCAAGCCCGAGGATCTTGATGTCACCGACCATATTGCCATGGACGTGCTGAAGGAGATCAGCGACCACGCACCCGCCGAGATTTCGCAACAGATGCGCGACAACATCACCTGGATCAAGGGAGCCAAGGAGAACCATCTCGTGGTAGGTTCGCAAGCCCGTATCCTGTACGCTGACTGCGAAGGCCGTACGAAGATCGCCGCCGAGTTCAACAAGGCGGTGCGCGACGGCAGACTCTCCGATCCGGTCGTGTTGGGTCGTGACCACCACGACGTTTCCGGCACGGACTCCCCGTTCCGCGAGACCTCCAACATCTACGACGGCAGTAGCTTCTGCGCCGACATGGCCGTGCAGAACGTCATCGGCGACGGTTTCCGCGGCGCCACGTGGGTGAGCATCCACAACGGCGGCGGCGTCGGCTGGGGTGAGGTCATCAACGGCGGTTTCGGCATGGTGTTGGACGGCAGCGACGACAGCGACAGACGCTTGCGTTCGATGCTCTTCTGGGACGTGAACAACGGCATCTCCCGCCGCGCCTGGGCCCGCAACGACGGCGCCCTTTTCGCCATCAAGCGCGCCATGGAGGCATGTCCCGAGTTGCATGTCACCCTGCCGAACATTGCGGACGACAAGTTGGTAGAAGGAATGTTTGAATAGTTAGCAGTTAGCAGTTAGTAGTTAGCAGTTAACTTCTCACTGCTAACTACTAACTGCTAACTAATCCAAATAGATGATAAAGCGATATATTTTCTTTGTTCTCACTGTCGTGGCGATAGTGACTGGTGGCTGCAAAAAGAAGCCCGCTCCTATCGTCATTACCCCTGACATCGAGAAAACCCATCTGGAACGGAACCATATCTTCGGGAAGGTCCGGTGGGTGGCAAGTGCTACGTGTTACCTGTATGCAGATTCGATTCCGCTGAAGGACACCGCCAATCTGAAGGCGCTCTTCGACGGGAGGACATTCGACGCGGGCTCGCTGCAGCTCTACACCGCCGACGGCTGGCTTCGGTCGTTTGTCAAGCTCAACGAAAACCAGAAAGTCGTGTTGCGCCGTGAATACACCTACGACGACGAGGCCAAAATCACGCGTTGGGAAGAGTATGACGCCGACAGCACTTTGGTCACGCACGGCACGTACACCTACGACCGCAACGGATTCCTCGTGGGCGAGCAGGTCTATCAGGGCGACAGCCTTGTGATGTCGTTCGCGCACACCACCGACGGCATCGGCAACGCCATTAAGACAGTGCAGACCTTCGGCAAGCTGCAGACCACGACGGAGAACAAGTTCAATGAGCAGGGGCTGGTGGTGCAGATCACCGAGAACGAGCCCGACGGCAAGGTCTTCAAGACCGCGAAGATCGAGTACGACAACTATGGCGACGAGGTCAACAGATGCGTGTACAAAGCTGGTAACCAGATGATTGAATACACCTACACGGAATACGCTCAGGACGGCCGCGTGCGCAAGGTCATCTACGAAGACAAACTCCACCACATCAAGGAATACCACTACTTCTTCGACTACGACGCCAACAAAAACTGGCAAACCGAAGTCTGCGCTGTCGATAACCAAATCGTTTACGTCAAAGCCCGCACCTTCGAATATTACGAATGATATTGATTATCGTTTCTCCCTGCCCTACCGAGCTCTTGTCCCTGACGTGGCCGCTCAAGGAAAGCATTAAACAACAAACAACAAACAACAAACAGTAAACAGTAAACCAACAACAATGGATTTAAGCAAGATTTTATCGATCACAGGCAAGGGAGGCCTGTTCAAATTCCTCTCTAAGACGTCCAACAGCTTCATCGTGGAAGGTTTGGACGATGGCAAACGTTTTCCCGCCTTCTCCAACGACGGTGTGGCCGCTTTGGACAATATCGCCATTTTCACGGAGACGGACGAGATCCCGTTGCAGACCGTATTCCAGAACATCTACCGCAAGGAAGACGGCAAGAAGATGGAGATGCCGAAAGACAACAACGCCATCAAGGCCTATTTCGCCGAGATTCTGCCCGAATACGACCGCGAACGGGTCTATGTCTCCAACATGAAGAAGGTCTTCACCTGGTACAACATCCTCGTGGAGCACAATCTGATTGATTTGGAGGAACCCGCCGCCGAGGAACCCGCTGCGGAGAAATCCGACAACGAATAATCCCCTTATGTAGAGACGCAAAATTTTGCGTCTCTACATTACCCCTCTAACCATGTAACCATGTAATCGTGTAACCCTTTAACCATTAACCCACAATGACCAACTACGCACGCGAAAGCCGGCCATGGCTCATCTGGCTCACCATCATCGCCGTCATCCTCGCCGGGGTGGGCATCTTTTTCTACTACAACTTCTTCCGTCAGTCGAAGTCGGAGCTGATCGAGGCCATCCCGACGGACGCGACGTTCATCTTCGCCCTGAACGACAACGACGGATTTGTGGCAAGTTCGACAAAGGTCGCTCCCTACTTGAACGAGCTGTTCGTGATGGATGCGCTGCCGGCGTATGAGACCATGCGCGGCAAACTGCCCGCCGGGGAGTACGACCTCACCGTCTCAGGCCACGCCACCGACAACGGCGTCAGCGTCCTGTTCAACATGCACGCCGACAAAGCGGCCTTCAAACGGCTTTTGCGCGCCCTCAGCATCGACCCCAACAACTACACCGCTTTTGAAAACAGCCGCATCTACACCTACGGCACCAACTTCAAGAGCATGAAGTTCGTCTATTTCAACCACATCATCTCCATTTCGCCGGACATCGAGCTGCTGAAACGCGCCATCGTCCAGCACAACCACCCGAAAAACCTGCTTTCCGACAAGCAGTTCAAGGAGATGTACAACCTCACGGAGAAAAACCGAAAGCAGAACTGGCTGATTATCAACCCGAAGAATTACACGCCCTATCTCTCCAGCTTCTTGGACGAGGATTTGTCGAAAAAGCTGTCCGAGTATCTGAAAGAGTCGGGCTGGACGGCCTTGCAGCTGCGGTTTTCCGGCAACGAGATGCACCTTTCCGGTTACACCCTCGTTGAAAACCCCGAAAACGAAGATTTTGAACTGAAAATCAAGAAAACGAGCAATGGGATGGAAATCGCCGACCTCTATCCGGCGAACACCGACTGTTATACCCATCTGGAAATCCGTAACGCACGCGATTTCAACCTGAAACGACTTTTCGAAGACCGGCAGACGGTCCAGGAGCTCGCCCCCTCCGAAATCGGGTATTTCACCCTGCACGGCGACTCCACCCAACACCGTTACGCCATTCTTCTTCCGAATAGCGAAAAGAGCGCATTGGAAATCTTCTACAAGGATGCCGCCAAGGCCGATTCCGCCCGCGCCGCCCATCCCGACGGCTATTTCCAGACCCCACAGCCCCCGAAACCCCTGCTGAAAGCGCTCGCTCCCGACTCCGCAAACTGGTTTGTGGAAAAGAGCAACGCGCTTGTCTTTTCCGACTCCAAAGAGGCTTTGACGCTCTACCAAAACAGCCTTAAATCCGCAGGGCCGTTAACCCAAAACAGACTGTATCCGTTTGTGAATGAAGCGGTTGCTTCTTCCACCTTACTGAATTTCGTGATATTCAACGAGGAAAACAACACCTATTGGCCCAATCAGCTTTCGGAAAAAGGCAAGGCCAGCCGTTTCGGAAAAGATCTCCGCATCTTCTCCCTCAGCTGCGATGCCATGGAGAAAAACAGCCACCTGGTGCCCATCAACCTTTATCTGCTTTTTTAGATGTTGATTTTTGCCAAAAAAATAACCGTCTCAACGACCCAACTGCTAACTGCTAACTACTAACTGCTAACTATCAAAAGTCCGAATTGACCTCTAACGCCTCCACCTTGGAATTCTTTCCGTCAATGTAGGAAATCACCACCGGCGAGGTGCTGTGGTAGCTGCATTTGGAGAGGATGATCGTGTTGAACCCCTGCGTCACCGTGTCGGTGTCGGTCTGCCATTTGGAGTAGTCCGAGGTGTATTTCACATAGACCGGTTCCTCCTTGATGTTGTTGACCTCCTGCACAATTTCCCCGTATTTGTCGCTCAGCCGTCCCTGCAGGTCTGGGTAGGTGAACTGCGTGCTCAAGCTGAAATAGACATCCACCTTATAGACGAGGTGCGTCTTGGCGGCGGAGCGGATTTCCAGCTTCACGCGCTCGCCCGCGAAGGTGCCCTTCATCACCGTGTAGTTCGGTTTCGTGTGGTTCACATCCTCCACGAATCCCTTGCCTTTCAGCTTGGAGACAAACGTGGACATGGTGCTGTTCATACCGATGCCGAGGAACTTCATCGGCTGGGTTTGCGCGTTGCCGAGGAGCACGGCGACGATTAGCGATAAGGTGGTTAAGAGGTTTTTCATAAGGGGTTAGAGGGTTAGGGGGTTACACGGTTACAGGGTTACAGGGTTACACGGTTACACGGTTAAGGGTTAAGGGTTATGGGTTGATGGATGGGGAGGTTGGGGGAAGGTTTAATCATCTCCCGGTTTTGGTTATCCGTTTGAAGGGCATGCCGACGGAACGGGCGCCGGCGCCGTCAGTGTCTTCGCGGTCGCCAACCATCAGACATTCAGAAGGTTGCAGTCGTATCTCCTGACAGATTTTCTCGAATGATTCTTTACAGGGTTTGAGGCCGCCCAACGAGGGGGCGTCGAAAATGAAATCCGCCCATGCCAGATTGAATCCGATCGCGGACAGTTTCTCGCGCACAGAACCATAGTCGGAGAAAACAACGATCTTACGCCCTTTCGAGCGCAGTTCCAACAGGGTCGTCTCCACCCAAGGGGCCATCCGGTAGTGTTTTCGCAGTATCGACACCATATCGGGCATGTACTCCTCGAAATACCACCTCCGAGCCAGCTCTGGACGGTCGAACCGGGCGAAAAAGGCCTTGTAGAAGGCTTCCTCGCTCTCGAAATGACGGCCACGCAACTCCTTACGCACCTCACGCTCGCGTTTGAGCATACCCAGCCGCCCACGCAGCAACTGCGAGAAAATCAGTCGTTGCGCCAACCCCGACTTATCGTACAGGGTGCCGTCAAGATCGAAGATGACCGCCTTCATATATGGTTCAAAGTTCAAAGTTCTCCACTCCTCATGCCGGCCTTGAGCCGGTATCTCTTTCATAATCGTTACAGATCGCGGATCAAGCCCGCGATGAGGACCACAAAACCTATCAATTTCTAATTATCAATTTCTTAAATTTCTCATGCCGTTTCTCGTCTTGGAGCAGCAGATTGAGTTTGAATTGCTCGTCGCGGGAGCCCTCCGCGTTGCATTGAGCGCGGAAAGCCTCTAACGAGTCGTGGATGAGACGGTTGGTTTCTGGGATTTTGAGTCGCAAGGAGACACGCTTGGCCTTGTACTCTATGTTGATTTCCTGAAGGGCACGATCCACCTCCTCCGTAAAACGTTCGGCTTGTTCTTGCGTAACATCCTGGTTCTCAAACTCATAATAGAATCTATACCCCTTCGTGGAGAGATCAGCGAATCCGATGAAGAAGCGGGCTTTCATCCCCGTGGTCTTCTCGGCCTCGTGCACTGCATCCACGAACTGCTGTTCATACAGCTTTTCGCCCGTGATGGTGACGATTCCGTGCAACTTTTGGACAAGATGTATGGTAGGGGTATTCTGGAAACTCGGACCAACCTCCATGAGATCGTACATATTGTAGCGATAAAGTCCGCTGGCCGTAGTGATGTAAATAGAATATCGTTTGTTTTCCTCCAACTCGAAAAGTTGCAGGAAACGCGGGGTCGGACTGTCGATTTCCGACTCTTCGACGAACTCATAATAGTGATAATGCGGGAATAACACGGAATTCAACGTGTCGTCAAGGGGAAAACCGAAACGGCACTCCGAAGAGATGTATCCGAACTCCTGATGGAGCATCTGTTCGGGGAACCATTCCTTGAACTTGTCCAAGTATATACGGGTATTTCCGCAACGCCAAGTGTTGAGAATCTGAAGATTTGGCCAATAATGCTTGGGGAGCACCTCTCCATATTCCGCTTTGAGCGCACGGAGCTCTGCGGCGCGCTGCGGGTTAGGCTTCTGTATCGCTTCCAACTCGGCACGGATTTCCGGCTCTATTTTCAATTCCGCCTTGATGGTGCCGTTCTCGATGTCGGTCACATAGTCGTCGTAGTACTTGTTGACGTTGTTCTGCAGTTCCACAATGGACGAGGGATTCGCAGCGATAATCAGCGACACATTCTGCTCGATGCCGCTGCGCATGAGCACATAGTACCGCGCCTCGAAGTCGGAGATGCCCGACACGCAAGGCGGGTTTGCGTAGATAACTTTCAGAAAATCAGGACAGTTACCTTGAGTGTATCCAGAAATCGACCCTAAAACGGTTCCGTCGGGAGCGTAACCTTCCACCGTTTTTCCAATAACGGAGAATACCTTGCCCCCAAACACCAAGGGACGGTTCTGGATAAAGTTGTAGAGCCATACCTTGGTCATTCTCCCGTACCTTTTGTCGAGATATTCGGGGGAGATAGGAATCCATTTGGGTTGTGCCGTGGAACCCGAAGTGGTGGTGTAGAGTGCCGGTTTGCCTGGAAACAGGATATCCGACTCGCCGTTTTTGTGACGTTCCACGTAGGGACGAAAATCCTCATAATCAATCACTTGCACCTTCTCCTGATAGCGTTTGTAAAGCTCGGTGTCATCCTTAGCCTCCAGAATATAGGCAAAGTCGTGCTCGCGGCCATAGACCGTGTCTTTGGCGTAAGCGAGGATGCCCCGAAGCGTCTTCTCCTGACTCTTGCGCGGGTTCTTCGAAGCCCGTTTCAGCTGGCGATAGTACAAGCCGCCCGCCATCCCGAGCAGGGTGTTGATGAACGTTGGTGTTTTGAGATTTTCCATATCGTTATCTTTTGGATGTTTACCCCCACATTGCGCTCTTTCGTTGCGTGATTGATGTTCCTTTCGGCTGCTTCTTCGACCCCACATTGCGCTCCTTCGTCGCTTATGTGGGGTTAATTGCACTCCGTGCGTTTTGCCTCTTCGAGGCTGCTTAAGGAAGTATTTTAAGATTAATGAAGGTTCACGAGCCTCTAAACTCTAAACTCTAAACCCTAAACTCTAAACTAACCAACAACCAATTTCTTGAACTTCTCGTGCCGTTTCTCGTCCTGCAGCAGCAGCTGGAGTTTGAACTGGCCGTCGCGGGCGCCCTCGGCGATGCACTGCGCCTTGAAGGTCTCGAACGATTCGGGGATCATGCGGTAAGTCTCGGGCATTTTCAGTCGCAGGGAGTCGCGTTTAGTCTTGTATTCGACGTTGATGCGTTTCAGGATGCGGTCCACCTCCTCGGTGAATTTCTCAGCCTGTTCCTGTGTAACAGACTGATCAGCAAATTCATAGTAGAACTTATAGCCGAGGATGCTCAGGTCGGCAAACCCGATGAAGAAGCGGGTTTTGAGACCGGTCTCCTCTTCCGCCTCGCGCACGGCCTCGATGAACTGCCGTTCGTGCAGCTTCTCTCCGGTGATGGTCACGATGCCGTTGACCTTCTGGATCAAGTGCACAGTCGGGGTGTTTTGGAAGTTGGGACCGACTTCCAACAGGTCGTTCATATTGTAACGGTAGAGACCCGCGAACGTCGTGACATACGGACAATAGCGTTTCCCTTTCTGAAGTTCGTGCAGCTGCAGGTACGTCGGGTTGGGGTTGTCGAGGTCGGACTCCTCAATGAACTCGTAGTAGTGGAAATGGGGGAAGAGGACGGTGTTCACCGTATCGTCGAGGACCAAACCGAAGCGACATTCGGAGGCGAAATAGCCGAATTCCTGGTGCAGCATCGTCGGCGGGAATGAGTCTTTGAACTTGTCGAGATAGACCTTGGTATTGCCGCATTTCCAAGTATTAAGCAGTTGAAGATCAGGCCAATAGTGTTTCGGGAGCACGGTACCGTATTGGGCTTTGAGGGCACGGAGCTCGGCGGCGCGTTCCGGATTGGGTTTCAGACAGGCCTCCAGTTCGGCGCGGATTTCGGGATCGATGTCCAGATCCTTCTTCAGCGTACCGTTCTCGATGTCCGTCACGTAGTCGTCGTAGAACTTGTTGACGTTGTTCTGCAGTTCCACGATGGTCGAGGGGTTGGCGGTCACAATGAGGGTAATGTTCCGCTCGATGCCCATGCGCATGAGCACATAATAGCGGGCGTTGTAGTCGGCGATACCATAGACGCACTGCGGGTTGGAATACAGTGCCTTCACGAAGCCGGGGCAGTCACGCTGGGTGACACCGGAGACGGAGCCGAAGACGGTGCCGTCGGGCGCGTAGCCCTCGATCACCTTGCCCACAATCGACAGGATCTTGCCGGCGAACACCTTGTGCCGGTTCTGGATGAAATTGTAGAGCCACACCTTGGTCATCTTGCCGTAGATATTGTCAAGGTACTCCCGCGTGATGGGGATCCATTTCGGCTCGGTAGTGGTGCCGGAGGTCGTGGCGTAGAGGACGGGCTTGCCAGGGAAGAGGATGTCGGATTCGCCGTGTTTATGGCGTTCCACGTAGGGCCGCAGCGCCTCGTAATCGTTCACGGGCACCTTCTCCTGGTAGCGTTTGTAGAGCTCCGCGTCGTCGGGTGCCTGGAGGATGTAATCGAAACCGTGTTCCTTGCCGTAAACCGTATCCTTGGCGTATGTCAGGATGTTACGGAGGGTCTGTTCGCTGGACTTCCGGGGATTCTTATCCGCCTTCACCAGCTGTCGGTACTGGATGCCGCCGGCCATGCCGAGCAGGAAATTGGGAACAAAGGGGTAAGACAATTTTTCCATATTAAAAAATTTCAAACAGCAAAAGAAGCGGCAAAGATAGTATTTTTTTGGACCGGACCCACACAGGAGTTGGACAGGACTTACACAGGAGGAAGAGCTTTTCGAAACAGATTCCAACGAAAAACAAGGAAGAAATTCATATATATAACATATTCAAAGCTATAATTTTTTATATTTGCAAATTCAGAAAAGAATGCGAATATGAATATCCATACGTTATTAAACGACTATATATCAATAAATTACAAATCCACACCATTCCGTTTGGCGCGTCCCGCCATCGTGGTGTTGTTCTTGTTGTTGTATGCTGGGGCGGTATGGGGGCAGACCCCTGTCAATCCCCATGACTGTACCCAAAACGGACATCCGATATATTCATCGTGGAACTTCCCCACCCAAGTGTGTTCTGGTCAGATTGTACCGTTCAGCATCGGATACGTTGCACCAACCGATGCTTCATACAAGATGGTGTTGACACCGAGCACACCGAGTGTGAGCACCCCGGAACGGATGTTTATAGCAAATGGTGTACACTGCGGTGACGACAACAACTGCATTTATTCATCTTCCATCAACGTATCTGGCTATTCAGGAACTATTCAACACGAAACTGACATCAAGTATGTAAGATTAAATTTAGAGCATTCGAATGCTGGAGATTTATATATCGGAATAAAATGTCCTAACGAGCAACGAGCTGCCATAGTTACTATCGGTTCAGGCACGCTAAATACAGACTGCGCAGACCCTACAAACTATCCATGGGTTACAACAGGCTGGTCTGTAAATAGTGTTAGTAAGACTACAGATTTCGGGGAGGCAGTGTTAGGTCATGATGAAAATGATGAATGCGATTCCACATTAGATGCTAATTCACCAGGAACAGGATGGGACTATTGTTGGTCTTCATCCCCTGCAATTCCCAATAATGGATTCATCTACACGTCTATTTCTGGTGGCAAGTACACTAGTTCCATTATTGATGAAAACACGGATATTCCATCTCCCTGCTACCAACCTGAATCTGTTTTTCATTCTTCTTTACAAAATTGTCCTATCAATGGTCCTTGGACCATTGAAATAATTGATGCTAACGCAAACGTGCACAACGGCTACCTTTTCGATTGGGAGATTGTTTTCGACGATAATTTGGCCGGTGGCGGCGGTTCCATCGACAGCGCGGCGGTATTAGTACCAGGTGACCCAAATTCACCCGCCACATGGTCTGAAGAAAGTAGCGCCCTTTTTGAGCTGACATCGGACACTTCTTTTATTTTCCATGCCCCGATAGTGTCTCAAAACACAACAATCTCAGATACACTTCGGGTATATGATGCTGCGGGGTGCTGGTACGACACAACGATCTCCATCACGGTAACCCATGTACCTGGGTTCCAATACCCGACCCAGACCGTCTGCGCAGGCGGGACAATCAATCTGCAATCCCAATGCGAACCCGGTAGCCAGTCACAGCAAAGTTTCGACGCAATCACCACCGGCGGCGACACATGGCACTCCCACAGCCACACCGTCGGCGGGGAGACCTACTACGGTCCGGGCAACCAGGAGGTGGACGACTTCCCCGCGTACGTGTCCGCGCTGTCGGACTTCCCGACCCGCACGAAGGTGTTCCCTGCCGGCGGGAAGGTGAAGTTGGGGATCGACGGTCAGCCCGGCAGCATGACCTCCGTTCCCCGGGACCTCAGTGACCCCTTCTCCGTGCTGGTGAGGGCCAAAGGCTGGGGCACGGAGCCCGGCAGCAGCGCCACCCCCAAGAAGACCCGCGTGAACGTCGTGGTGGACAAGGGTCAGCCCGCGGAGCAGATCAAGTTCTTCGAGACCGAGCCCGCCTACCACTGGCCCGGCACCGACGCCTACCGCAACTACTCCCTGCTCTTCGACGGCGCGTCCGTGGCCTCGACGATCACGGTGGAGACCGTGAACCAGGGGAGCGGATACGACACGAGGGCGTTTGTGGACATGGTGCAGATGGAGGATGCGGGGTGTACATTTACGTTCATAGCCCCCAGCGGCGACACGCTTCAAAGCGGATCTTCGAGCACTTGCACCGTCAACAGCGAGTCACCAGCCTACTCCAACGGCACCTTCTATGTGATAGTGACGCCTGGTAACGGGGAATGTGCGAGGAGGGATTCGGTGGAGGTGACAGTCAACGCACCCGTCGCGGGCACGACCACCATCGCCGGCAACAACACCATCTGCGCCGGCGGCAGCGGCACCACCCTGACCGCCTCCACCACCGGCAACAACGGAACGGTGACCTACAACTGGAGCCACGGCCTCGGCTCCGGGGCCTCCGTGAACGT
>JAGCVQ010000033.1 GCA_017962275.1 Bacteroidales bacterium | reverse complement strand
TGGGTGGAGGTTTTGGCCAAGAACAAGGGAATCAGGTTGCGGAGAAAGCTGCTTTCCACTTCCCAATTTGGAAACCCCAACTTATAAAGGTTTCTCCGAGTGTTGTGTCCTTTGATGGTTAAATAGCCTGTTTGGTAGAAAATACCGAAAGGTTTGTCATAATCATTGCCTGCATCCATAGGGTCTTCCACTGCGATTTCACCTTGAGACAATGCTGTCGGGTTGATTTTGTGCTGGCTCAAAAGCTTAATTAGAAATGTGGGAGTACCTGACTGATACCAGTAGTTCCGGAAATCGCGGTCGGCGAAGGCGTTGAGTAAGCTGAAGGGGTTATAGACATCGGTCATGTCGTTGGCGAAATGGTAACCGTCGTACATCGCCTTGAGTTGCTCATAGACTTGTTCGTCCGTGATTCCCTGGTCTTTGGCCATCTGGCTGACATATTCCGGGAAGCAAGTGTGCAGTTCCTTCTCCGTAATACCGCAGATGTCGGAAAAGTCCGCATTTAACGAGATGTCCCGCAGGTTGTTGAGGTCGCTGAAGATGCTCACGTGACTGAATTTGCTCACCCCCGTGATGAACGCAAAATGGATGTTTTGGTCGCAGGTTTTCAGTACTGAGTAAAAAGACTTCAGCATGGCGCGGAACTGGTTGTTCAGCTCCGGGTTGTCTAATGTGGAGATAAGCGGTTTATCATATTCGTCGATGAGGATGACCGTTTTGCCGAGCTTTTCCACAATGTTTCGAAAACGGATGGCATACGATCCTTCCTTTTTCGGCAAAGAATACCGTTGCTCAAAATCGCTTACGATGCTGTCCAACACCTCTTCCAGCCCTTCCGCCGACGTGTAGAGCCCCGTGTTGAGGTCCACGTGCAGCACAGGGTATGATTTCCACTCTTTCTCCAGCTTCGTCACGGCCAATCCCTCAAACAGCTCTTTTTTCCCTTCGAAATAGGCTTTCAGTGTCGAAAGAAGCAAACTTTTGCCGAAACGACGCGGTCGCGAGAGGAAGAAAAATCTCCCAGCGTGCGCTAACCTGTACATTTGTGATGTCTTGTCGACATATAGATTGTCATCTTCGCGGAGCCTCTGGAAACTCTGTGTGCCTATGGGAAGGATTTTCATCATATTCTTTATTATTACAGAGTGCAAAAATACATTTTTTGCTCTTTGCTCAGAAAAAAACATGCTATTAAAGTAGCTAAAAAATTAGTCTCAAAATTATTTATTTAGTTGTATAACTAATAAAATAATTATATCTTTGCCGCGTTGTTTCATAGTAAGAATTCAAAATCAAGAACGATGGAAAAGATGAATGTTTTAATAGTTATGCTTTTGTTTTGCGCCATGGGTTTCGCGCAGAACACGGACACAACGGCGGTGACGAAAACCGATACGATTGCCCCGAAAAAGACCACGGAATTGCCCGAAGTGGGCATCACCGCGAAGAAGCCCGTCTATATGACGGACGGCGAGAAGACGATGTACAACGTCTCGGAAGACCCTGCGGTTCAGACCGGTACGGCGGCGGACGCGCTGCAGAATGCGCCAGGCGTGGAAGTCGATGTGGAGGGCAACATCACGCTACGTGGGGTTTCCTCGGTGCAGATTTGGCTCAACAACCGGCCCGCCAACATGAACGCCGAAGCCCTCAAAATCCTCCTGCAGCAGATGCCCGCCAGCGACATCGAGAAGATCGAGGTCATCACCAACCCATCGGCGCGGTACAGCGCGCAGGGGGCGGGCGGCATCATCAACATCGTCACCGTTTCCGACATCAGGAAAAACAGCTTCCTGAGCTTCGGGGCGAAGGGATCCTCCGCGCCCGAGGCCATTCCCTTCCTCTCCTACGTCTATGCCAACAAAAAGTTCACCATCAGCACCTATATGCAATATTGGTATAGCACTTCCCTGCACGACAGACTTTCAGAATCAGCGATTTACGACGATTCGGGAACGCTCTCTTCCACGGATTCCTCGCATTTTATCCGTCGGTTTCGTGAAGACCAGACCGGGCTGTTCCTCAACGCCTCCTGGACGCCCGATACCGCGAATATGGTCTATTTTTACGGTGGTTTTTATCCGCAACTGACGCATTATAACTCTGTGGATACCACTTTTTGGACCGAATATCTCTACAATCCCGGGGATTATTCCTATTATAACACGGTTCACAACAAATCCGGGATTTTGTCGGGCTATCTGGGGCTTTGGTATGAGCACAAATTCAACAACCAAGGGCATAAGTTGAGTGCCTCGGCCACGTACTATGGGCAGGGCTACCGCTTGAGCGGCGATCTCCAACGCGACTATCTTTCGCCATGGCTTGCGGATCGTAACTGGCTGCAGACGAATGATTATCAGTATCATAGAGGAAGTGTGTCGGTCGATTATACCATTCCGTATCATCAGAACGGAGAGGTGGAGACGGGGGTGTCGGGAAGCTATTCTTACAACAAGCAGCTTTTGACGACGGACACGTTGGTGGCAGCCGATTTGGGGAATTATTATGCGAATGACGCCATGCGTTCGAGAAATTTGTGCGACCGAGACGGGTCTTTCGATGCTTACGTGACAATACAGCACCGTTTCGGCGGTTTCACAATAAAAGGCGGTCTGCGCTCCGAGCTGCTGTCGCTGAATTTAGACTATCCCAACTCCCCAGCCGATGACGTGCGAAAGCTCTATTGGGGACTTTTCCCGTCGATACACCTGAGCTACCGCACGAAGAACATGCACAATTTCAAGCTGAGTTACACGCGACGGGTGAACAATCCGTCGGCCACCGACCTGACCACCTACCGCAGCTACGGGGAGGACAGTTTCAATACGGGTAACCCCGACCTGCTGCAGGCGTTCACCAACTCCGTGGAGGCGGGCTGGACGAAATACATCAACAAATTCGGCAATGTGGGCGTCAATGCGTGGTTCAAGAACACGAAAGACGAGTTCTCCAGCCTCATGGATGTCTGCTACGACCCGTTTTTCGGGCGGATCGTGGCTTTTTCGCAACCCATCAACGCGGGCAAAACGCTGAATACCGGTGCGGAGCTGAACGTTACGTACCAGCTCAAAACTTTCATGAGCATCCGGTTTTACGGCAATCTCTATTACATGAAGTCGGGGTTTCAGTTCCGCGACGAGGAGCAGCCCTACACGGCGGAAAACTTGGGCTACAGTTTCCGGCTGAACTTTTGGGCAAAGTTGTGGAAGTTCTTGGAAGTGAATGCTGCGGCTAACTATCAGTCGCAGAACGTGTTCCTGTTCACCACAGTTCGGCCGAGCTACAGCATCGACCTCGGGTTGCGGGCGGAGTTCTGGAAGCGGCGCATCGCGGTGTGGGTGAACGTGGATGACCTTTTTGATTGGGGCCGCAGTGCCATCGTAAACAACAGTCCCTATTACAGTAACAGCGACTCCACACGCGTGAGCTATCGGGCGCGGACGGTGCGGTTCGGGCTGTCGTTCAAGTTCGGGAAGATGGAGTTAGAGGGCTCGCAGGCCGGACAGGGGCAGGGGGAAAGGAGGTAGTTAGCAGTTAGGAGTTAGCAGTTAGCAGTTAGTAGTTAGTAGTTAGCGGTGCAAATCTACGCGCTTGAGCTGTTGAGCGAGGGTGGCGTGGCTCATCTTCTCAGCCATATCACGGTTTCACCTTCGTTCAGGAATGACGGGGCGACCTCCACGACCCGTGGGGAGCGGAACCTGCGGACGGCCTCTTTCAGGGCGGAGCCTCGGTTGTAGCCGTGGATCACCACGATCTTTTCCGTTCCGCGCGGGGCACGCGCCACCCGCTCGCGAAGGAGCTCCATCGCGTCCTCCACGTACATGCCGTGAAGGTCAATGCGCAGGGTGTTTTGGGGCGTGGGCATGAGACCAGCAGATATTTTTGCCGCGAAGATACACTTTTTTCGACGAAAATCGTGAACCTTATTTTTAACAATTAATAGTTAAATAATGAAATGAAAAACTTTTTGAAAATAATGTTTGGCCGTTAAAAAATAAAATGTATTTTTGCAGCCGAAAAAATATTATAAACAATAGAAAAAGCTTACCCATTATGGCACCTAAAAGAAATTCGAAGGTTAATGCAAAGAAGGCGAAACGGCCTAGAAAAAAGTTCAAGTATATCAAGATCGTTGAATTGGTTGAAGACCCCTATAATCTCAACTAAAATGTCTCGGTATTTTCTTGACACGCACATTGTAGGCTGGCTTCTGAGCGATAGTCCAAAGTTAGACGAGGAATTGAGGTATGATATTGAATACCCTAGCGGTAATCAATATGTCATTTCTGAGTTTGTTCTTTTAGAGTTGCTTCATCTTAAGCAGCTTGGTAAGATTCAGATTACAGGATGTGCAAGGGATATTCTTGATTCAATAGAAACATTGAATGTCGGTCTCGAGCCAATCACTGACAAGGTTTTCGAGGTCTTGGATGAAATTCCGATTTTGACCATTGGTAATGATAGACATTCTGATATGATAGATCGCATCATCATTGCGCAAAGTATAGCTGATAAATGCACATTAATCAGTCATGATAGAAAGTTTCCCTATTATCGGCCATATGGGTTGATGCTCAATTGAAATCAATGTGATCCATTATTTTTCTATTTTTGCGGATTCTTTTGCCTATTGCCTTTTGCCTTAAAAACAAACAACAATGATCAAAAACAAACAAGACATTCGAATCGAAACCGTGGAAAACCAGGGCAACATCGAGGGCCGGATTCGCAAGGACATTATCCTCACGCCTGCGGAAATGCTCGAACGCGCCTCGATGTTCAACATCATCACCCTGCCGTCCGGGAGCCGGATCAAGGAGCATCCGCACGTTGAGGATGCGGAAATCTACTACATTCTGGAGGGCGAAGCCGAGGTCACCGACGACGGCCGCACCGCCATCATGCACGCCGGCGACGTGATGTTCACCGGCAACGGCGCCCGCCACAGCATCGCCAACCACAGCGGCAAAGACGTCCGCTTCCTCGCATGTATTTTAAGGTGACAGAAAGGGCGTTTTTGCAGTCCTGTCCGTATTTAGCTCCGTAATCAATGAAAAACAACACCCTGATACTCTTTTTCGCGGCTATGATGGCGTTTTGTGCCGCCACCGCGCAGGTGAATATTATATGTCCCACGGTAGAACATCAGTATAGACAATTGGCGTTGGCCACCTCGGAACTGCGCTTCAGTTGGCACTATTCCAGCGGAAAGGAAAACGTGGTGCAGACCTCCTACCGCATCATCGTGGCCTCTTCTTATGAGAATGCCCGCAAGGGTGTTGGCGACCTGTGGGATTCTAAAGTCGTGACGTCCGATCAAATGACCTTCATCCCCTACCAAGGCGAAACGTTGCACAGTCGAGACAAGGCTTATTGGAAGATTTATGCTACTTTGACTTACGATGGGAAAGGGGGCAAACGAGAAATAATCAAGACGGAAAGCGATGTCAATTCATTTGAAATCAGCTTGTTGGATCAAGAAGACTGGAGCGCGAAATGGATTGGCTACGACTATGATGACGACACGCTAATTCAGAAAACCCATGTGGCGGCGCGTTATCTTCGCAAAGAGTTCACGCTGAACAAGGAGGTGCGCGAGGCACGGCTATATGTTTCTGGCTTAGGGCAGTATAGCATTGGTGTCAACGGATGGACGATTGGGGATAACGATTGGTTCAAGCCCGCGCTTTCCGATTATCGTAAACGGGTCTATTTCAACGCATTCGACGTGACAGGCCTCCTGCGCACGGGTGAGGGGAACGCCATCGGCATCACCCTCGCAGGCGGACGCTACATGACCATGCGCTACAACAAAGAGGAGGAAGAGTGGGGTGGTTTGACCCACATTATGCACTTCGGGGCACCGCGTCTGATTCTACAACTTGAAATTACCTATCAAGACGGCACTCAGGAACGTATCGTTAGTGACGAAAGTTGGCGTATCACCAACCGTGGCCCCATCCGCGCCTCCAACGAGTTCGACGGTGAAACTTACGATGAGAACTATAGACTCGGGGAGTGGCTGCAACCCGACTATGATGACTCCTCGTGGGAGAAAGCTGAGGTTGTGGATGCCCCGGGAGGCAAGCTTGTGCCACAACCCAACCCCAATATCGCATGTCAAGAGGTGGTGAGGCCTGAAAGAATTTATCAACGAGGAGACAAGTGGATGGTGGATATGGGGCAGAATATGGTAGGCGCTTTTGCCATACAGGCGAATGGCGTGCAACCCGGCGACACCATCACACTGCGTTTCGCCGAGACACTCAATCCTGATGGTTCGCTTTTTGTGGATAATCTTCGCTCGGCCGAAGCCACGGATAGATATATTGTGGGCCCTGTAGAGACGCAAAATGTTGCGCCTATACATTGGATTCCGGAATTTGTGTATCATGGTTTCCGCTATGTGGAGATTTCCGGATTGCGGGAGGCACCCGATTTGAATTACACCTTCGGGCTGGTGCTGTATGACGCAATGGAGACGACCGGGTATTTCGAGTGTTCTGACGAAATCATCAACAAGGTGTACCAGAATGCCTACTGGGGGATTCGGGGCAACTACCGCTCGATGCCCACAGACTGTCCGCAGCGCGACGAGCGGATGGGCTGGACCGGCGACCACACCACGGGTTGCTACGGGGAGTCGTACATCTTCGACAACCATCAACTCTACAGCAAATGGCTGACCGACATCGAGGACAGCCAATGGGAAAACGGCTCGCTGTCGGATGTTTGTCCGGCTTATTGGCGGCGTTACACCGACAACATGACTTGGCCGGGCGCGTTCATCACCGTGGCCGATATGCTATACAACCGTTACGGAGATATTGAGGGCATCCGCCAGCACTATCCTGCGATGAAACTTTGGATGGAGCACATGGCGAATACTTACGGTGAGGACGGCGTTATCACCCGCGACTGCTACGGTGACTGGTGTGTGCCGCCGGAGTCACCAGAGTTGATTCACTCGAAGGACATCCTGAGGAATACCTACGGGGCAGCCATCTCCACTCCGTTTTATTGCTATCTGTGCCAAATTATGGCCCGGTTTGCAGATCTTTTAGACTTGCCGGAGGATGCAGAACAGTTCCGTTTTGACGCGAATTTCTCCGCCAACGCCTATAACGGCTTGAACTTTGACGCCGGAACGGCCAACTACGAAAACGGCAGCGTGACGGCCAACATTCTGCCTTTGGCTTTCGGCATGGTGCCGGAAGAGTGGGAAAAGGATGTTTTCGACAATATCGTCAACAAGACAGTAAATGATTTCGGAGGACATGTCTCCTGCGGTGTGGTAGGCATCCAGCAGCTCATGCGCACGCTCACGGATTATGGTCGTGGCGACCTCGCATTGAAGCTCGCCACCAACGACACCTATCCGAGTTGGGGGTACATGGTGCGCAACGGTGCCACCACGATTTGGGAGCTGTGGAACGGTAACACAGCCGATCCATCAATGAACTCCGGCAACCACGTGATGCTTCTCGGCGACCTCATCCTGTGGGAGTACGAATACCTCGCGGGTATCCGCGCCATGGAGCCGGGTTACCACAAAACCCAACTGAAACCATATCTCATTGATGGTTTGGACTATGTGAACTGCACCTACAAATCCATCTCCGGCGACATCCAAAGTTCCTGGAAACGTGACGGCGACCAATTCGAGTGGGACATTGTCATCCCCGCGAATACTTCGGCCGAAGTGTGGCTGCCCACCGCAAACGGATATGAGGTGAAAACCTACGGAAGCGGCAGATGGCGGTTGACCTCAACGTTGAGGTAAAACGCTGATTGTATGATTATCTCCGTGGATCACACGAAAAATCTCCGCGTATCACTCGTATCTGCGCGTATGCGTTATTTTTCTATTTTTGCGGGTTCTTTTGCCTATTGCCTATTGCCTATAAAAAAAAAACATCACACGTCCTAACCCTTTAACCTTCTAACCTTTTAACCTTAAAATGAAAAACCACCTCCTCACCCTTATCCTCCTCGCTGCGGCCATCACTCCCGCCGTGGCCTGCACCAACCTGATTGTCGGCAAGAAAGCCTCCGCCGACGGCAGCGTAATGTGTACTTACAACTGCGACGGCTTCGGATTCTCCGGGTCGTTGTTCCATAGTCCCGCCGGTCGGCACGCGCCCGACGAGCAGATCGCCATCCACGGGTGGGGACCCGTGCACGAAGGGCAGTTCGTGAAGCAGGTGGAATACACCTACAACGTGGTCGGGCTGATGAACGAGAAACAGGTTACCATCGTGGAGACCACCTTCGACGGTCGGATGGAGCTCCAGAACCGCGAGGGGCTGCTCGACTACTTCTCCCTGATGGGGCTCGCGCTGCAACGCTCGTCGACCGCCCGCGAGGCCATCAAGTGTATGGCGGAGCTGGTGGCGGAGTACGGTTACAACAGCACCGGCGAGAGCATCACCATCTGCGACCCCGACGAGGCGTGGATCATGGAAATCATCGGCAAGGGAAAGGGTAGGAAAGGGGCCGTCTGGGTCGCCCTGCGCATCCCCGACGACTGCATCTGCGCCCACGCCAACCTCAGCCGCATCCGCCAATTCCCGTTGGAACAAAAACGTTCTTACAAATCCATCTCCGGCAAGAATTTGCAATACATCACCCGTCCCGAAGTCGAGTGCGTCTATGCCGAGGACGTGATTACCTTGGCCCGCGAATTAGGCTATTACAGTGGCAAGGATGCGGACTTCTCCTTCCGTGATGCCTACTGTCCCATCGATTTCGAGAATGTGCGTTACGCCGACGCCCGCGTGTGGAGTTTCTTCCGCCATCACTACGACGAGGCGGAGATGGACAAGTACCTGCCGTACCTCAACGGCGATTTCGACAAATGCGACCATCTCCCGTTGTGGATAAAACCTGACAAACCGCTCACTCTCCGCGACCTGCAGGAGGATATGCGCGACCATTTCGAGAATACTCCGTTAGACATGACCGCCGACATGACGGCCGGTCCGTGGGGCATGCCGATCCGTCCGCTGCCGATGCACTTCCGCGACACGAACGGCGTGAGTTACTTCCGCGAACGGCCTATCTCCACGCAGCAGAGCGGATTCACGATGACCTGTCAGATGCGCTCGTGGCTGCCCGACGACGTGGGTGGAGTCGTCTGGTTCAACTGCGACGATGCCGATATGGTGGCCTACGTGCCGCTCTATTGCTGCATCACGCAGGTACCAGACTGTTTCCGTCCGGAGAACAACCCGCGCACGGAATTTTCGTTCGAGTCGGCCTTCTGGATGAACAACTGGGTCGCGAATATGGTCTATCCGCGCTACTCGATGATGATCGGCGACCTCCGCAAAGCCCAGCGCGAACTGGAAGACTACTATTTCGCCGATCAGGACAGCGTGCTCAAGGCCATCGAGAAAATGACCCCCGCCGACCGTCGCGACTATCTCAACAAAAAGAGCATCGCCTACGCCGACAAGATGATGAAACGCTGGGATGCGTTAGCCAAATACTTGATTGTCAGGTATAACGACCAAGTGGTGAAAAAGGTGGACAAAAATGGGAATTTCCAGCGTTGGGGTTACGAGACACCCGGCTATGATATCCAATTCATCAATTCTATCGGTGCTGCTACAGGAGATCGGTATCAGTTGAAAGAGGTGATTGAACGTAGGGAACGGTAGAGACGCAAAATTTTGCGTCTCTACGCAATGGAAAATTATGTATTTTTGCCGCCGATTTTGGTCTTATATAATACGTTGATTATAAACGAAATAGGTATATGGCATTTATCAAAACTGACAATCTGAAAGGAGATATCTTCGGCGGCATCACCGCGGGAATCGTGGCGTTGCCGTTGGCGCTGGCGTTTGGCATCCAGGCGTTCGGGGGTATTGACGACCCCTCCGCCAGCTCCATGGGCGCCCTCGCAGGCCTTATCGGCGCGACGTTCCTCGGCTTTTTTGCTTCCCTGTTCGGCGGTACCCACTCGCAGATCAGCGGTCCCACCGGTCCGATGACCGTCATCACGGCCTCGCTGCTCAGCGGCGTTTGGGCGGCGCAGCATTCCATGAGCGCGGTGCTCATCAGCATGTCGCTGGCCGGCCTCTTCTGCGGTGTCTTCCAGATTCTGTTCGGCATCATGAAAATAGGCAAGTATGTGCGCTACATCCCGTATCCTGTGCTTTCCGGCTTCATGAGCGGTATCGGCGTCATCATCATCATTCAACAGCTTTATCCGCTAATCGGCTGTAAATCACCGGTTTTGGTGGTGGATATGATCAAGCAATTCCCTGAGCGCGTGGCTGACGGTATTTCGATAACCGCGCTATTGCTCGGTTTGGGCACCATCGCCATTATCTACCTTTTTCCATTGATAACCAAGAAGATACCGTCCACGTTGGTGGCCCTTTTGGTGATGACCGTCATTTCGCTTTTCCTCAATATGGACGAAAAACTGCTCATCGGCCAGATTCCCGCTGGATTCCCGATGCCCGTTTTCGCGAAAGAGGGTCTTAACTTGAGTGAAATCGACTGGGGAGTGGTGCTGAAAGCCTCTGTCATTCCGGGACTTACGCTTGCCGGTCTGGGTAGTATCGACACGCTGCTCACCTCTGTGGTGGCCGACAACATCACCAAGACACACCATAACAGCAACCGCGAGTTGGTGGGACAGGGCATCGGCAACATGATCAGCGGCCTCTTTTGCGGTATCAGCGGCGCGGGCGCGACTATGCGTACCGTCGTGAATGTGAAGAGCGGTGGTCGTACGCAGATCAGCGGTATGGTACATTCCCTGCTGCTTCTCGCCGTGCTGCTCGGTTTGGGCAGTCTCGTACGTTACGTCCCGCTGTCTGTCCTCGCTGGCATCCTGATCACCATCGGTTGGGGAATCATCGACTTCAAAGGCTTTAAGGATCTTCCCAAAATCCCGCGTGCAGATGCCGTGGTGCTCATCATCGTCTTCCTGCTCACCGTTTTCGTGGATCTGCTCACGGCGGTCGGCATCGGCATGGTGATTGCCTGTGTCCTCTTCATGAAACGCGCCAGCGACCTCGTGGAGGGCGGTTACAGCTCCGCCGAGATGACCAACTTCGACAAAGAGAGCCCGTGGCAGGACGAGGGCGGCATGCCCGACAAAGTGCAGCATAAGATTTATATTCAGCGACTTAACGGCCCGATCTTCTTCGGCACCATCACCAAGTTCCAACAGGTGATGAACGATGTGCCCGAGGATGCCAAAATCGTGATCATCCGGATGCGCCTCGTCAGCTTCATGGACCAGTCCGGCCTCTACGCCATGGAGACGGCTATCAAGGAGCTGCAAGACCGCGGCGTCCTTGTGCTGATGACCATTATCCAGCCGCAACCGCTCTATATGCTCACCACCATGAAGGTTATCCCGGAACTCGTCCCCGAACAGCACACTTTCAAAACTTTCGAGGACTGCACCGCCTTCCTGAAGCACCGGATCGAAGAAAATTAGTGGTTAGCAGTTAGTAAGCAGTTAAACTTATCAGGAAGATGTCAGTCACATTGATTCAGGGACGAAGAAGTGAGTTTTATACTAAAACATCTTCCTTAAGCAGTCCCGGAGGGACAAGACGCACGGAGTGCAATTAACTCCACATAAGGCGAAGCCGCAGTGTGGGGGTGAGACAGAAACAAATATACAAATAGTACCGATATGAAAAAAATCATCATCTTGGCTTTAGCAGCCATCATCTCGCTGGGCGCGAACGCTCAGCAGGCCTCCAAAGGAGAGCAGACCGTAACCATCCAAACCAACGGCGTTTGTCAGAAATGTGCCGACAAGTTCAAGGAGAACGTGCCTTATTTCAAGGGCGTTAAATCCTACACTTACGACATGAAGACGGCCAAACTGACCATCAACTACGACTCCAAAAAGACCAATCCCGACCAGTTGCGTCAGCAAATCAGCAAGTTGGGCTACAATGCCGACAATGTGAAGGCTGATCAGGCTGCACGTGCCAAACTTCCCGCTTGCTGTCGTGCCGAAAAGAGCAGTGGTTGTGGCGGATGTGCCGGTCATGGCAACGGCCAGGGTTGCGGCAATCATCAGGAAGGAGCAAAAAGTTGCGGAAATCATGGTGCTGATCACAAATGCAGCGGTCAACAGAGCTCTGAGCATAAATGCAGTGGCCAGCAAGGTGCCGAGCACAAATGTACTGGTCATGCCGACGGCAAATCTTGTCAAGGCCATGCCAACGGTCATTGCGGCAACCACGGAGAGGCTAAGTCTTGCAACAATCACAATGCTACGAAGCAGGACGATGCCGCGAAGAAAGTCTCTTCCTCCAAATAAGTCGGAAGATTACGACAAATCCTTGCATTGCAACGGATTGAGTTAAAGGGACGTGGGGTCTTTGACAGATTCCATGTCCTTTTTTTATATGGAATTATGGCGAATGGTTTGAAATGTGTATTTTTGCGCCCTTAAAAATGGAAGATGAATAACGACGTGGTGATTATCGGCGGCGGCATCGGCGGGCTTTTCACGGGTGCGCTTTTGGCCAAGGAGGGTTACAAGGTGACCGTCTTGGAACGGAGTGCGCACGTGGGGGGCGGTCTCCAGTCGTTTACCCGCAACGGGGTTTCGTTCGATGCGGGCATGCACGTGGTGGGTGGTCTCCAGCCCGGCGGTTCTCTTAACCGAATCTGCCGTCATCTCGGCATTCTCAACCGGTTGCATTTCCGTCAGGTTGATGCCGATTGTGGCGACGAGGTCTTCTGTTTTGAGGACGGCCGCACGTATCGCATTCCGCAGGGCAAGGAGCCGTTCACGGGGTATATCCAGCAGTTGTTCCCGGAAGAGCGCGAGAACATTCGACGGTATGTGGATCATCTGTTCGCTTTGGCCGATCAAGTCGATTTTTTCTTCCTCCGTCCGGGCAGCGGGGCGACCACGGGTGACGAGACCTTCTACCAGTCGTCATCGCAGTTCATTGCCGACCACGTGCGCGACCCGCGTTTGCGCAGTCTGCTGGCCTACCTTAGTCCCTTGTGCGGGGGTGAGGCCGGATATACGCCCGCCTACATTTTTGCGCTGATCAACTATCTGTATATCAGCGGCCATTCCCGTTTCGAAGGGCCGGCGGAGCAGCTGGCGGAGGCTTTGGTGTCGAAAATCCGGGAATTGGATGGCGAGGTGCTGACGAACGCTGAGGTTACCGATATCCGCATGGAGGGTGGGCGAGTGCAGTCGCTTTCCACCGCCGACGGTCGCGTATTCGAAGCCGATGTCTTCATCTCCTCTATCCATCCGCAAGCAATGTTAAAAATCGTGAATGATCAGTTGTTCACGAAAGCGGCCCGCACGCGGTTGTCGGCTGCTCCTAACAACTATTCCGCGTACTGCGTTTATGCGGTGCTCAAGGAGGGGATGTTCCCGTACTTGAACCATCCGTGCTACTGTTGGGATGATTACGACAAGGTATGGAACTTCGGCAAATACGTAGAGCAGGATTGGCCGCAAAACTTCGTCTATTTCACCCCGTGTGCGAAGAATCAGGGACCATTTGCGCGAGCCTTGCAGGTGATTGTCTTTTCCCCGTTCTCGATGTGCGAGCGTTGGGCTGACACGACAGTTGGGAAGCGCGGAAGTGCATACGAAGAATGGAAACAACGACATACAGAGTTGATATTGAGTAAGTTGGAGATGCGTCATCCCGGTTTTCGCTCCTGTTTGGAGGCTGTCTATGACGCCACCCCGCTCACCGTCCGCGACTACTTTAACGAGCCGGACGGGTCGCTCTACGGTTTGCGCAAAGACTGTCGTGACCCCTACGCCGGCTACCTGCCCATCCGAACCAAGGCCGAAAACCTCTTTATGACCGGCCAGAACGTCTATCTCCACGGTTGCTGCGGGGTACCCCTCACCGCGGTGATGACGGCGGAGGCGGTGATGGGGGAGAAGGACGTGATAGTGAGGAGATTATGAATGAAGAATTAAGAATGAAGAATTAAGAATGAAGAATTAAGAATGAAGAATTAAGAATGAAGAATTAAAAATAATCCTTAAGCAGTCCATTCCCCTCCTTTGGAGGGGTGCCCGAAGGGCGGGGTGGTATTGGACAAGACGCGTTGAAATGATGAATACAGATGATATGAGAAAGATACTTCTACTGGCTTTTGCATTATGGGTGCTCGTGGGAATGAAAGCCCAGAAACTCACCGAGTTTCTCCCTGAAAAGCCCTCCGACACCGCTGTGGTGGTCTGTCCTGGTGGCAGCTACTATTGGCTGGCGAAGAAATCCGAGGGACGGGATGTGGCTCAATGGCTGAACCAGAACGGTTATGCGGCTTACGTTTTGGAGTACCCTGTTTCCGGCTGGTGGTCGTGGTTCACCCACATCCGTAGAAGTTGCTGCACGCAGTATCCCGGTCAGCTGAACGCGTTGGAAAATGCGTTAAAAACCGTTAAATCGAAGGGCTACACGACCGTCGGGGCGATGGGCTTCTCCGCCGGCGGACATTTGGTGTTGAGTGCTGCGGAACTGCTGCCTGACAGTGTCGCTCCCGATTTCGTGGCTCCCATCTATCCGGTGGTGACCATGCGCGAACCGTATGTACACAAGCGTTCGCGCCGCGGGCTCATGGGCGAGCGTCGCCGTCACGATCCCGTGATGCAGGACTCCCTATCCATGGAACTGCATGCCGACAAAGTGCGCTGTCCCGTTTTCCTGCTCAATTGTTTCGATGACCCCACAGTGGATTGGCATAATGCCAGAATGATGGCTGATTCCTTGAAAGCGCTGAACAAATCAGATGTCTATTATCTGTATCTTCAAACCGGCGGCCACGGTTTCGGGGTGAACCCGGAGAAGATGGCAGGCAAGGAATGCGTTGTATGGCCGGAAAAATTCTTGCTCTGGCTTAGAGGCTCGTTGTAGAGACGCAAAATTTTGCGTCTCTACGAGGTCGAAAACATCAGCGGCGAATAATCGTAAAATTGTTAATTTTGCCGACCAACTTTTCTCGGAATGAAACAATTTCTCCTTTTTTGGATACTTGTTGCAGTAGGACTGTCGTCATTGTCCGCCCAGGATACTACACAGCTGATGGTTGAGGACTGGGAATCCGGCGATTTCACCACGCTGCAGTGGGAGCGCGTGGGAACCCGTTCCCTCTGGGAGGTGACCAGCGAAGGGGCCCACAGCGGAAGGTATTGCGCCCGGAGCGGCAACTATTACCAAGATAACATCGCTTCTGTACTGCAACTGTCTGTGTATCTGACCGAAGGAGGGACGATCTCCTATTTCCGCAAGATTTTCTCCGCACCCGGCGGCGGTGTGTTTTACTTCTACCTCGACGGTCAACAGATGGATTCGTTGACGGGATATGTGGATTGGTCTGAATATCAATGCAATGTGTCCGCCGGATATCATGTGCTGAAGTTCAGCTACCGCAAGGTTACGAATGAGAAGAAAGGCTCCGATTGCGTCTGGATGGACGATTTGAGTATGCCTGCCGGAATTATGTTGACTCCTCCCAGTGCGCCTTGCGATGCCCCGGAGGGATTAACGGCTGAGGTGAACGGAAACGATGTCACGCTCACGTGGAACGGAGTCTACAGCTCTCAGATTGTCACGCTTTTTGATGATGTAGAAGGTCACGAATACGGTGCGATTAATTCATCAGGAACGGTGGGGTGGGGCTACATTGACGGAGATGGCGAGCCGACATCCAATTTTTCTTCTCTGAATTTTTTGAACGAAGGGGCAACGATGTCCTATATCGTGCTGGATGACGAACTGATATACGGTACCGGCAGTAACATCTTTCAGGCGCATTCCGGTCACAAATTCTTCGGTTTCCCATTCCATTATACCATCCATAACGACGATTGGATTGTGAGTCCGGAACTGAATTTCTCCGAGGCGTTCGTATTTTCGTTTTATGCTCGCAGCTTTTCTTCACAATATGCTGATGAACAGTTTGTTGCGGCCTATTCGCTGACCGACAGCAGTGCGGCCAGCTTCATACCGCTCCATTGTGATCCGATCACCACGACCACCACTTGGACGGAATATTCTTTCGTGGTTCCGCCGCAAGCCAAGTATGTCGCCATACACTGTATCTCCTTTAACCAGTACATTTTATGTTTGGATGATCTTTCCATTTCCGGCAACGTGACCAGCGGCCATACTTGCAACATCTATCGCGACGGGATGTTGATCGCCTCCAATATCGCTGATTCCACTTATACTGACACGGCTGTTGTTTCCGGAAATCATTGCTATACGGTGACTTATAACTGCAGTTCCACTGTTGAATCCAATCCTTCGGACACGGTCTGCTTTATGGTAGGCCAACCGGTTGCGAAGGGGGCCGCTTCTGATATTTCGGTCGTCATGGACAGTATTTCGGGAATGATACAAAACAGGTTTTCAGAAAGAGAATCTATCCCGGACGAGGTGCTTCATCCGAACAGGGACGTGACCGTTGACAGCAGCCACATCGCCACCACCTTGACGGAGATGTTCGAATGGAACAAGTATCCCAGCTATGATGTTTATTTGCAGCTGTTGCAGTATTTTCAGGATTCTTTTCCTGATTTTTGCAAGATTGACACCATCCTTGACACTACGCCGCATCCCACGCTCCATCATTCCATCTTCGCCATTCATATCAGTAACACGTTGGATCAGGCAACCACCAAGCCGGCATTCCTGTACTCTTCGACGATGCATGGCACGGAAGTGGTGGGTTACTACCTGATGTTGCATTTGGCCGACTATATCCTGAATAATGCCACAACGGATTCCGCCGTGATGCGGATTCTGGATAATGTGGATTTGTATATTTGTCCGTTGGAGAATCCCGACGGCACCTACCATCTCTCCAACGATATGATTTGGCAGGGCAACGGCTATTCCACCTACCACAACTACAACGATGTGCAGCTGAACCGTAATTATCCGCACTTGCCCGGATTGGGCACAATGGCCAATATACAACCTGAAACTCAGGCGATTATGGATTGGGTGACGCCCATCCATTTTGTGATGTCGGTCAATTTCCACTGCGGGGCGGAGCTGCTTAACTATCCTTGGGATTCGTGGACCACGAATCAGCGCGCCCACGCTGATGCCGATTGGTTCCGCTATGTTTGCCAGAATTACGCGACGTTGTGCCACGCGCAGGATACCACGTTCATGTACGGCAGCAATGGGCGGGCGGTCATTGACGGCGGCGACTGGGGTGTCGTGTATGGCAGCCGGCAGGACTACATGACCTATTACCAACGTTGCCGCGAAGTCACCATTGAGACGAGCCTCACCCACGTCGTCCGGGATCCGGTGAAGCTGCAGTCGTTTTGGACGAACACCAAGGATGCACTGCTGAGCTACGTGATGGAGAGCGACTACGGCTTCTGGGGTGTCGTCACCGATGCGGTCACGCACGAGCCTGTGGAGGCGATGGTCAAGGTCGTCAACCACGACAAGTTCCATTCGGAGGTCTTTTCGCATCTACCGCTTGGCGTCTATCACCGGCCGATCATGGCGGGAACCTACACCGTGGAGGTTTCCGCGCCTTGTTACCAGACTACCACGTTCACGGTGACGACGAAGCCTGGCACCAAAGTGCGTTGCGATGTTGCGCTTCATCCGCAAGTGGTTGCACCGCAGGTGTTTGACCAGTACATCCTTCCGGGGATGCAGACCACGGTTGTCGCCTTGGCTGAGCATGAAGTGCGGTGGTACGATTCTGACACCGCGACCGTGCCTATCGCAACCGGTCCCTATTACACGACCCCCGAACTTTTTGACACGACTACCTATTATCTGGAGGAGGTCTATCAGGACGACACACTCTGGTGTATCAGTCCGCGCAGTTCGGTCACGGTGTTTGTGATTGACACAGCCACCAACGCGGTTCCCGAGGTCGGGAATCCCTTCGTCTTCAACGTCTATCCGAATCCCGCCGGCGATTATCTGATGCTGGATACCGGCGACGAAACCATCACAGACGTAGAGGTTTACGATTCCAAAGGAAGTGCTGTGCTCCGCTCCCACAACGGTCCCTTGACCCGCGTGAATGTCTCCGCCCTGAAGCCGGGCGAGTATTTCCTGCGCATGGTTTGCGCGGACGGTGGCATAGGGGTGGTGAGGTTTTTGAAGAGGTAGGAGCCAACTCTATCGTTTTATACCTAAATATACGCCTGCCCCATATAAACCTTCTTCACCAGACTGGTGCAGAGTCGCTTCAGCTCCTTGTTAACGACTTTTGCTCCAGTGTTTATAACCTTATTACCGGTACGGGCTCCCGATGCTCTTTCCTCCAGCTGGAAAAAAACTGTTTCCTGAATTGCTCGTTGAGGTCATGTTCGTTGTGAACAATCCAGATTATACGGTTATGGATGATGTATGTCATAAGCGTCCTTTTTTGTTTCACTTTATATGTATGGAAAAAACGGAAATGTTACAACGGAAAAAAATTTTTTTCGAAAAAAATTTCGGGCATGTAACATTTTGCTTTTTTCCATACATATAGGGAAAAAAGACTAACAAAAAAACTATGATAGATGTTATTCAGAGTCAAGGAAGCGCTCCAACAGATTCCATAACGCCGATTTGGAATATCGGGCTTCGTATGAGGCGGCGGACTCGTGCAGCATGTTGTCGGTGGTGGTGAGGTGGGCTTGTCGGAGACGTTTTACGGCATCGGCATGGTCGGGGTCCAAAGTGCCGATGGATTGGGTGTAATAGTATAACAGGGTGGGATAGAGATGGAGGAAGTCCTCGTTGATGCGCTGCGCCATTTGCTGGTGCAAATCGTCGAGAGGCAGGGACTCGCCTTTGAGCAAGCGGGTGCGGAATTGAGCGAGACGTTCCTTCATGCGGTGGACGGTCACCCGGTAGGTGATGTCGGTCATCCCGAGGGCTTCAGCCATCTCTTCATTGGGCAGCGACTGCCGTTTGTCCAGCATGGTGAGCAGGGTGCGGAACAGAATGAAACCTTCGCGCGGAGGCAGTTCTTGATGGGCGTAGGCGAGCAGGTCGGAGGCTGTCGAGAGTTTCTGCTCGTCGGTTAGTATGGAGGTTGGAACATCGGCATTGGAAACGCTGTCGGGATTGAACTCAATGAGGACGGGCGGTTCCTCCTTTGCGGCGCGTAGAATGAGGTAGTTGCGGAAGGCGTGGAGCATCCACTGCACGAACGCCTGCCGGTTGCGGATGCGCCGCAGCGAAGGATAGGGGAGCTGATTGTCAGAGGCGGGATGAGTATCCCCTACGTTCCCTCCAGTCTCTTCAATGGCTCTTTCAAACCTACTGCATATTGCGTTCCCGTCGCGCAGATGGAAGAAGAAGTCGTTGAGGATGTCGTCGAAATCGTCCATCAGCTGGTTTTGGACTCTTTCGTACAGTCTTTTTAACGGCAGATGTAGAACATGTTGCAGTAAAAAGTACATGGCTTCGTCCGCGCGTTTACCTCCGTCAAGGATGATGCCGACGAAATCAGCGACGGGAACGTTTGCGAAGGGGGGCGTTTTTTCAATGGTGCTCATTTTTTATCTGTTTTATGATTCGGTGGGGGTAACGCAGGAATTTGGGAAATATTGTGTTGCCATGACACGTGCGTTTTAAGAAAAAATGTATTTTTGCGGCGATATTCAAAGATGTATTCACGAAAAGAGACAAGAATATAGAGTAGATAATAGGTTTTATAACATGTTGATATAAAGCGTTTTCGCTTTTCTTCGCATACCCGAAATCGCCAAATTTAGGTATCACTACGCAAGAGAAGAGAAACGCTCGCGATTGTATCGTGGGCTTTCTTGTTTGTAGTGATAGGTTTTGGCGAACCTCGGGTATAAACAAAACGAAGTTCACGATTCTTTTTGTGTTTGTGACGGAGGGGTGAAAACGGTTGTCGTAGAGACGCAAAATTTTGCGTCTCTACCAGAGGACATCAGAACAATAATAATCACAAATACGAAAAGAGTATGAAAAATCCTACAACAGTAATCACCCTTCTCCTGCTCTGCGTTGCATCAGTGTTTGCGCAGGCGCCCGAGAAGTTCACCTACCAGGCGGTAGTGCGCAATGCGAGCAACGCGCTGGTGGCCAATGCGCAGGTGGGTGTGCGCGTGAACATCCTGCAGGGCTCGACCACGGGCAACGCCGTCTATTCCGAATCCCATGTGGTGACCACCAACGCCAACGGACTGGTTACCGTCAACATCGGCGGCGGCAGCGTGCTGCACGGCAGCTTTGTCGGCATCAACTGGGCTGACGGTCCGTACTTTCTGAAGACGGACATCGACCCGAACGGCGGCAACGACTACAGCATTACGAGCACGCAGCAGTTGTTGAGCGTGCCGTATGCGTTGTACGCTACGGAAGCGGCCAACGGTTTCAGCGGGGATTACAACGACTTGGTTAATACCCCGCAGATTCCGCAGATTCCCGCAGACATTAGTGCGTTTAACAATGATGCAGGGTATATTACGATGGATTCTGTACCAGCCATTCCGACAAATGTGAGTGCTTTTACGAACGATGCTGGTTACCTTACTTCTTTTAGTGAAAC
>JAGCVQ010000032.1 GCA_017962275.1 Bacteroidales bacterium | reverse complement strand
TCCTGTTTGGCATATAGTTGCGTGTCTCCGACACGCAGCCCCGCGCCGCACCTTCCACCCCACACGGCACTCCGTTTCGTGTGGGGTTATTGAGATGCCGTGTCTTCGACACGGGGCGTGGAACAGGCGACAGTTGCCTGAGCGGCAAAAATACAAATAAAATCGAAATACGGTTAAACGCAAAGATAGTTTTTTACTGATAGTAGCGCACCTTCCCACGCAGCACACATAATGAATTAGTAATCCTCAATCATGGTCCCTCCGGTTCTCGCACTCGCAAATGTCCGTGAATTTGATGTCGGTGTTGGGAAGGAGCTGCTCCATCGCCTCGTATTCCCATTTCGTGAGCGGGATCTGCCGTAAATCCAAGATCCTCAACGATTTGCTGATGTTCGCAATGGAGTGGGGGAGTACATACAGAGGGTTACCCCACGCATCAATCGTGGCGAGCTGGTGCAGGTTGCCGATGCTCTCCGGCAGCTCTTCGAGGATGTTGCGGGAAATGACGAGCGTGCGCAGGTCGGTGAGATTGCCGAGAGTTTCGGGAAGTCGTAAAATTTTGTTGTGGTCGAGGTTAAGATATTGTAGATGAATGAGCTTGCCGATGCTCTGGTTCAGCCGGTTCAGCTTGCAGCCCTTCACGGTGAGCTCCCGCAATTCCGTCAACTGGAACAGTTCCTCCGGCAACGAATCCTTGTTCGCCAACTTCGTGATTTTCAGCCGATACACCGGCTTGTCAGATTGTAATGCCTCGTTGAGCGAAGTATAAACTTTGCCGTCGTCGTCCGGTGCATACAGAATGGTGGTTTTCTGCGCGGAAGCGGTTGAAAACAAAAGTAGAACCAATGCGAAGAATAACAGAATGCGCTTTCCCATTCCTTGTTTGTTTTTCGTCGGCAAAAGTAGAAAAATTCCCAATATGACGATCAGGAAAAAATGTATATCCGCTCTCGTCGATTGCAATAATTTGGATTGATTTTACGTTATAGAATAAAAGTAACAAATATACAAGAAAGTGGTTTCATATTTACGATTCGGTTTTATAATATTTTTGTTGACAGTGAGTTATATGCTTTGTGAGGCGCAAACAACGACTGTCAATTCCAAGGTGTCAACGCATTTGGCCACGATGGTGGCCCACTGTTCCGACGGGGCGGCGACCGATGCCAAATCCACGCGTTCTGTCAATGCGCTGGTTTCGCTGACGACCCCTTGCGACGCTCCCGCATTCTTCAATCGGCACGGATGTCGGCTTATGGATAGGGTGGGGCGCATCTATATCGTGGATATTCCGTTGGACGGAGTTATGGTTTTGGCGCAAAACGACACCATTGAGCGCATTGAGGCCGAGCGAATGCCCCGTCTTGCGATGGATGTGACCCCGCAGCAGGTCAATGCGACGGGGATTTATACGGGTGATAACCTGCCGCAGGCTTACACGGGCGCGGGCGTGGTGGCGGGTGTCTTCGACAGCTACTACGACTTCACGCACCCGGCGTTCCAGGATGCCAATGGTGACCTTCGTGTGCAATATTATTACGATTTCCACTGGGAGAATGCTGACGGCACGTTAGGACATGCCTTGGAGACCGCTGCCGAGATTGCGGCGCTTCAACATTCGCAGAATACGCGCAACGGCATCCACGGCACCCATGTAATGGGGATTATGGCGGGCTCGCCAGTGAACGGACAGTTGCAGGGTATGGCACCCGAAGCAGACCTCTACGCCGTGGATTTCAACTCCGACCGCGAGGAGTTCGAAAGTGAGCAGGGACCCACCTCCGCTACTGCTGTGTTGGGGTTCAAGTACATCTTTGACAAGGCAGAGGAAGCCAATAAGCCCTGTGTCATCAATTTCAGTAGTTGCGAGACGGTTACGCTCACCTCTCAACGTGTTTTGGAGGGCGAAGCGTTGCAGGCGTTGGTCGGACCGGGTCGTATCATTGTGTCGGCCTGCGGAAACGACGGCACCCGCGCGTGTTATTTGGAGAAAGGCCAATCTGATTTTCAGGCTGGTACGGGCATCAAAAACGGAATCGCTGGCGGAGGGCTCATCGACATGGATCTTGTGACCCCCAACAACCAATTGGTGCGTTTCGATTTTCTTGGAATACAGTTGACGGGCGGTGGCATTGAAGGAACCATTATGTTCAACACCGACAGCATCTCTCAGGTCGGCACTGCCACCTTCACGACGACCGTGAGCATGGGCCAAGTTCAACTTACGGCGGAGGTTAGCCCATATCAGGACCCGCGCGGTACGGTATATCACATTCATGGCACGCTGCCTCATACAACCTATTTGGTGTTATGTGGCGCTACGGTGCTGCTCACAGGTAACGGTCCCGCTTGGCTCTACAGTGATATCGGTTTCAACTCCCTTACCAATATTACGAGTGTGCCACAATACAGTTTCGCGCAGCCTGGGCACTCGGTCTCTTGGCCGGCCAACCTGCCTAACATCATCGGTGTCGGGGCTACCGGTTACAAAAACACTTTCACGAATATAGCGGGACAGACCAACACCGATATGTTGGATTTCGCACCCGACCAGCCTGGTTACATCACCAAGTTCTCCTCTTGCGGTCCCACTTTCGACGAACGTGTGAAGCCCGATGTGGTGGCGCCGGGACTCAATATCAATGCCGCATACAACAGCTTTTATGCTGATTATGATTATATTGCGAAAAATTTGACGAGCACGGTGCAGTATAATGGCAAAACCTACCATTATTTGGCAGAATCGGGAACTTCTATGTCGTCGCCGGTGGTGGCTGGCATCATTGCGTTGTGGCTGCAAGCCAAGCCCGACCTGACACCTGCCGAAGCGTTGGAAGTCATTCGCGAAAGTTCCACGCATCCTGACAACACGTTGACGTACCCAAACAACACTTACGGTCATGGCCAGATCGATGCCTACCAGGGGTTGTTGTATGTGCTGGATTTGCCGTCTCGCATTCCTGGCCTGAGCATGGAACAGCCGCAGGGAGTGAAATTCCGTGTGGAGGATCATGTCTTGTACGTTGATTTCGGCGACGCACACCCCAAGCGGAAAACCATCAACATCTATTCGCTGGACGGTCGGCTGTTGCTGACCCGCAGTGGCCGGGACCACATCAACCTTTCAACATTGAAAGACGGGGTTTATGCCGTGCAGGTCATCACCGACCGGCGCGAAACTACGGGATCTACCTTGATAAGACTGTGATTTAAGCTTCGAATGTTGTTCAAAACGTCGTTCCGACGCGGTTTGGGGACATTATCGTCGGAGCGTGTGAACAAAAATTCTTAACTCTTAATTCTTAATTGTGAATTCTTCATTCTTCATTATGCATTATCCGCCACCCTCTTCTCATACGCCATCCGCTTCCCGTCGCGCACCTGCACCACGCCGCAGAAGGTGAACCCGAAGTCGCGGATGAGGTTGCGCATCGGGAGGTTGTCGTGGTGGGTGTCGATGCGGAACCATTGCACGCCCTTGGAGCGGGCCTTCCGCTCCGCGAATTTGAGGACGTGCCGGGCCATGTCGAGACCGAGGAATTTGTCGGCGACGGCGAGACGGTGTACGGCAATGTAAGGCACACCGTCGCTGAGCCACTGTCCGTCAATCTTTTCGTAATAAGGATCCTTGTCGAAGACGATGGCGGCGTATGCGGCGGGTTCGTGCCATTTCAAGAAGTAATGACCCTGGTGTTTCCGCTTGTCGTTGCGGATGGTCGCCTCGTCGGGGTAGCCGTCCTGCCACTGGTCGAGACCGCGCTCCTTCATCCTGCGCTTCGCCTGCTCGATGATTTCCATGATCTCTTTGATGTGGAAGAGCGTGGGGTTGAGATGAATGGACCAGGCGGGGGTCAGGAGGACTTTGGCAGATCGCTTATACTTCAAAAGGGCATTGATCAGTTCTTCCTGGCATTTGAATTTTTTCTCCTCCGCTATTTTGTAAACGGGTTTGAATGCAATCTGTTTGCCGTAGAGTCTGGGACTCGCGTCGATGATGTGGATTTCGTAGGTGAGCCCGTGCAGGTTCAGCGTCGGGCGCGTGCCCACGTAAAGCATCCCCTTGTGCCGTTTCCCGTCGTATCTTACCCACGCGGCGTAGGCACCCTTCTCAATCGAAACGGGCGCGTCGGGCTGCACGTTTGCGGTCGGGAATCCGAACTTTCGTCCGTTTCCCAATCCTTGGATGACGGTTCCGGTAATGTAGTCGGTGATGTACACGGTGGTTCAAAGTTCAAGGTTCAAGGTTCAAAGTTCAAAGTTCAAGGTTCAAGGTTCAAAGTTCAAAGTTCAAGGTTCAAGGTTCAAAGTTCAAGGTTCAAGGTTCAAAGTTCAAGGTTCAAGGTTCAAAGTTCAAGGTTTATGGGGAGCGTAGAGACGCAAAATTTTGCGTCTCTACAACGTGAATGCCAATTGTCTATTAACCAACCGATCCGGATAAAGTGATACTCAGCAACTTCTGTGCCTCCACGGCGAACTCCATCGGCAGTTTGCTGAGGACCTCCTTGGCGTAGCCGTTGACGATGAGGCTGACGGCATTCTCTTGGTCGATGCCGCGCTGCTGACAGTAGAAGAGCTGGTCGTCGGAGATTTTGGAGGTCGTGGCCTCGTGCTCGAGCACGGAGCTGGAGTTGGCGCACTGCAGGTCGGGCCAGGTGTGCGCACCGCACTTGTCGCCCATCAACAGCGAGTCGCACTGCGAGAAGTTGCGGGCGTTTTCAGCGTTTTTGTCCACACGCACCAAACCGCGGTAGCTGTTCTGACTGTGACCGGCGGAGATACCCTTGGAGACGATCAGACTGCGGGTGTTGCGACCCAGGTGGATCATCTTCGTGCCGGTGTCGGCCTGCTGATAGTTGTTGGTGACGGCCACGGAGTAGAACTCGCCCACGCTGTTGTCGCCCTTGAGGATACAGCCCGGGTACTTCCACGTGATGGCCGAGCCGGTCTCCACCTGCGTCCACGAAATCTTGGAGTTCGCGCCCTTGCAGAGTCCGCGCTTGGTGACGAGGTTGTAGATGCCGCCCTTGCCGTTTTTGTCGCCTGGGTACCAGTTCTGCACTGTCGAGTACTTGATTTCCGCGTCCTTGATGGCGATGAGCTCCACCACGGCGGCGTGCAGCTGGTTCTCGTCGCGTTGCGGCGCGGTGCAGCCTTCCATGTAGCTCACGTACGCGCCCTCGTCGGCGATGAGCAGCGTGCGCTCAAATTGTCCGGTGTTGGCCGCGTTGATGCGGAAGTAGGTCGAAAGCTCGATAGGGCAGCGAACCCCCTTGGGGATGTAACAGAAGGAACCCTCGCTGAAAACCGCGGAGTTGAGCGCGGCGAAGAAGTTGTCGGTGTAGGGAACCACCGTGCCGAGATATTGCCGCACTAAATCGGGATGCTCGCGCACCGCTTCACCGAAGGAGCAGAAGATGATGCCATACTTCTTCAGCGTGTCGGAGAAGGTAGTCTTCACGGAAACGGAGTCCATGACCGCATCCACGGCCACGCCCGCCAGCACTTTCTGCTCTTCCAGATTGATACCCAACTTGTTGAAGGTATCAACCAGCTCGGGATCCACCTCGTCCATCGATGCGAGCTGTTTCTTCTTTTTCGGGATAGCCAAATACTGGATGTCCTGATAGTTGGGTTTCTCGAAGTCGAGATGTCCCCAGTCGGGCTCTTCGAGGGTGGTCCAGTAGCGGTATGCCTTCAGCCGGAATTCGAGCAGCCAGTCGGGCTCGCCCTTCCGCGCCGAAATTCGCCGCACGATGTCCTCGTTCAGCCCTTTCGGGAATTCTTCAATATCAATGTCCGACACGAAACCGTATTCGTATTCCTTGTCGGTGATGTCCTTCAGCAGGTTCTGGTTGTTTGTCTCTTCATTCATTATTTGAGAATGGTTATGGGTTATAGGTTATTGGTTATTGAAGTTTGTAGATAGTTGGTGGTGAATTGTGATTAGTGATGGGTGTATAATTCATTGTACATTATACATTGTACATTGTACATTGTTATTGCTCCATCAGGAAGCGCGACGCCTCGATTCCCGCCATGCTTCCCGTGCCGGCGGCGATGACGGCCTGACGGAAGACAGGATCCTGTACGTCGCCGGCGGCGAACACGCCTTCCACGTTAGTTCTCGTGCTGTCGGGTTTCGTGATGAGGTAGCCCTGTTCGTTCATGTCCAACTGTCCCTTAAAGAGTTCGGTGGTCGGGACCACGCCAATGGCTTCGAACACGCCATCCACCTCCAAGGTGCGTTCCTCGCCGGTTTGCGCGTGTTTCACCTTCAGGCCTGTCACCTTCTTGATGAATCCTTTCTGCTCGCCGAGGATTTCCACGGGCACGTGGCTCCACACCACCTCGATGTTCGGGGTGGCCTGCACGCTCTTCTGCAGCGCGGCGGTGCCACGGAATTGGTCGCGGCGATGCACAATATAGACTTTCGTGCAGAGCTGCGACAGGTAGAGGGCGTCCTCCAACGCGGTGTCGCCGCCGCCGATGACCACGGTGGTGCGGTTGCGGAAGAAGTTGCCGTCGCAGGTGGCGCAGGTGGAAACACCAAAACCGCGGAACTCGTCCTCGCCGGGCAAGTGCAGCCAGCGCGCGCTCGCGCCCGTGGCTACGATCACCGTTTCGGCGATAATCTCCTCGCCATCATCCAGTTGACAGTGGAACGGACGGCTGCTGAAATTGACCTTCTCCACCATCTTGGGCAGCATCTCCACCCCGAGTCTCAAGGCCTGCTCGCGCAGCTTGTCCATAATCACGGGACCGCCCGCGCCGCCGGGAAATCCTGGAAAGTTCTCCACTTCGTTGGTGATGGTCAGCTGACCGCCCTGCTGCATGCCTTCAATGAGAAGGGGTTTCAGGTCGGCACGCGCCGTATATACGCCGGCCATATACCCTGCAGGACCGGAACCGATGATCAGACATTTTACTTCTCTTGCCATATCTCTTTGGATTTTAATGGTTTATAATCTGTTGGTTGAATTTTTGAATTGGGTGCGAAGATACACTTTTTTGGATTATTTCTAACGGCCTTTCCGCTCATGGAACTTGAACATAGTGTTTTTTTTATTCAAGTTTCGCAAGCATGACCAGAATCGTGTTTTTGGGAAATTTGTGCTGAGAGGATGGAGGTCCCGCGACTGTCAACAAAAAACAGTCGTAAATTATTAACCCGTCAACTTGGATTAGTCGTAAGGCACAAAAGTGACAACCTGAATCAGCGAATCACACAGCGAATCACAAGGAGCAGTTGTCAAGAAATCCATTGCTGTCCCATTGCTGCTCCCTTGCTGTCTCCTTGCTGGTTTCTTGCTGGTTTCTTGCTGAAACCTTGCTGAAATCAGCAAGAAACAGCACGTGAAGGCTTGGTAGACAGCAACTTAGGTAAAATCAATCGGGAAACGCTATCCTTAACCTGTTGTTATTCAAACAGATGGATACAAGTTGACAACAGGCGTATTTGTTGGTTTCAAGTTTCAAAGTTCAAAGTTCAAAGACAAAGTAGTATGAATAATGCAGGCTAAAAGAACTTGCGAAAGTTGGATTTCTTAATAATGATATATATAAAAAAATGTACCTTTGCACTTAGATTTTGATACTGTGTGGAATAATGAGTTTTATTGTTAATTTATTGAATATCAACAATCTATACCCCCCCCCCTATGCTCGTGGTCGGCGTTGCGTTCTGCCGGCTTCGGGCTCTTGTTTTTTTCATTTTGTTAGTGTATAGCCTGTGTTTTTATTCAGTATGTACAATGCTTCATTGGTTCAGAAATTATCACGTATGAAAAAGATATACATTTTCCTGCTTCTTGTATTCAGCATCTCGGTGGCGGCTTTTGCCCAGGGCGGCCACGACAAGATCAGCTACCAGTCGGTAGTGCGCGACGGCAACAACCATTTGGTGTACAACACCCAAGTGACGGTGGCGGTGAGCATCGCCAACCATGGGAATCCGGCTGTGGTGTACAGTGAAACGCACACCGAGATGAGCAACGACAACGGTCTGATTTCCTTCCTGATAGGTGACGGCAACAGCCCGTCCGGCGATTGGGATGCGGTGCAGTGGAACCGTGCGGACATCACGTTGGTGACCTCGGTGGGCGGTGTGGAACTCTCCACGCACACTTTCCCGTTGAGCGCGGTACCGTATGCGTTGCATGCCAAAGACGCGGATACGGCGTCATACGCTGACAGTGTCGATTTGGATGTGGTGCAGCACTACTTGGACGACAACGGCTACCTGCCCGAGGTGCCGCAGGTGCTGAGCATCAGCAATGACACGATATACCTCACGCGAGGGGGCTGGGTGAAGTTGCCGGTGGTGGATTACAACAACTTGAGCAACAAACCGGACCTTGCTCCGGTAGCCACGAGCGGGAACTATGACGACCTTGTGAACAAGCCGCAGAAGACTGATTTGTGCGACAGCGTGAAAGACTGCGTGATGGGTTGGATCAGCGACAGCACGCGGATGGTGATTGACAGTCTGAACGCCTACTACGACACCACGCGCATGAAGACGGCCATCCACGACACGGCGGAAGCTTTGCGCAGCATCATGAGCGATGCCGCCAACGACGCGAGGATCACCATAAAGAAGAATGGCGCGGAGGTGGATCATTTCACCGTGAACCAGTCGGAGGACCAATCCATCAACATTCTGATTCCGACCAAGGTAACCGATTTGACGGACGCAGACAATTACGTGATGAACGCGAAGTTGAAGGACACGCTGGGCTATTATGCGAAGAGCGACACGTTGAAGAAGTATCTGACCATCAACGGTTTGTGCGACAGTGTGAAGAAATGCGAAGTCATCACGACCATGCAGACCAACATCACCAATGTCACCAACAACCTCGACAGCACCAAGACGAACATCCGCAACGAAATCAACAGCAAGGTCACCAACCTGCAGAACGCCGACATCGCGTTGTCCAACCGCATCACGGCAGACAGCAACAAGTTGGTGAACAACTACTACAACAAGACAGACATCAACGACACGTTGGACGAATATGCCAAGAGTGACACCTTGAAGAACTATTTGACCATCAACGGCCTGTGCGACAGTGTGAAGAAATGCGAAGTCATCACGACGATGCAGACGAACATCACGGATGTCACCAACAATCTCGACACTACCAAGCAGCATATCCGCGGCGAAATCAACAGCAAGGTCTCTGCCCTGCAGAACGCCGACGTCGCGTTGTCCAACCGCATCACGGCAGACAGCAACAAGTTGGTGAACAACTACTATACCAGAACGCAGGTGGACAGTGCCGACAATAAGATTCGCAGCGAAATCGGTGACGGCACACTGACTATTCAGCAGAACGGTGTTAATGTAGGAACATTCAAGGCAAACCAAAACACAGGTGAGCTCATTAATATCACAGTCCCCGCCGCTCCTGGCACGCTCAATACGAACAACGATACGGCAATAGCCGTCAATTCCTCAGAAGCGTTGAGCGGAACCGTCAAACTCCACAAGGTGGCTAAGACGGGCTCTTACGAGGATTTGCTTTACAAGCCGACAGTACCCGCCGCGGCGAATAATGGTACCCTCACCATACAATACGGTAATAACACCTTGGGGACCTTTACTGCTAATCAGCCTGACAACCAAAATGTTAGTGTCAATATCCCCGCGTACAATGATGGCTGTTCCGACACCACCTTCTGCGAATTGCTCCGTATCGTGCGTTCTTTGCAGGATGAAATCAACCAATTGCATAACGAGGTGGATCACCTGAAGGATCAGGTCGGCCAACTGGAAGCGGCCAACTGCCCGACACTCGGCTCCGTCACGGTATCGGATGTGACCTTCGGCAGCGCAACTTTTACGGCTACCATCAATAATTACGATCCCCTCACCGTTCAGGGATGTGGATTTATGGTCTCCACCGAAGTTATTGGAGACTACGATGCAGCAATTGCTCATCCAGTTGATTTGCCAGTAGGTGGAGAATTCACATGGGATACGATGGGACTGTTGCCAGGAACAACTTATTACGTGAAAGCCTATGTCCTGAACAACGTCGTGAGATGCACACAAGCCACGATGGTGAGCGAACAAACATCATGGCAGACAGAGGAATTTGCTGTCACGCTCTCAAGCTCTTCTTTCTGTAAGGGTGAAAGTGTTGATGTGTCGGTTCCGGATCTTGGAGGTGCCCAGTATGTATGGGAAATAGGCCAGAACGATGTATGGGAAACCGACTCGTATGAGTTTTCTTTCACAGACACCCCTGAAGCAAGTGGAGTCATAACCTATCGGGTTACAGCGACTTATGGCAATAATATAGAGGCCACCGCTTCTGCCACGGCCACGGTGAAACCGATGCCGGATGCAACCATCACGACAGATCCAGCTTCGGCGTATGATGATGGAACAACTCAGGTCTTCATCGGAACAACAGAGTTGACTTTGAGCGTTGAAGAACAAACGAATGCCGAGTATGCCTGGAGCACGGGTGCCAACACTCATTCCATCGAAGTGTCTCCAACAGAGGATACCAAATATGTGGTAACTGTCACAATTGGGGATTGTGAGGCGAAAGACAGTGTTACGGCACGCATAGACGTCTGCCCGTCGTTAAGCAAGGTTTCGGTTGCTCCGACCCCCTCTGCCGAAGGATCTGTTGACCTTTCGGCCACCATGTCTATGTTCACGGGCGAAATCAATGATCTGGGATTTATAATGACCACTGATCCGACATGGACGAGCAATGTTGACACATTGCATATTAGCCCCATCACAATGCCAGTTACAGAGTTTTCTTTGACCAAGCCGGGGTTAGTTTACAATATCCCGTACTATTTCAAAGCATACATGAAGCCTAATTCGATAGAATGTACGGCAGAGATCATCGTCGGCGATACGGCTAAGTTCATGTTCCAAGATGAGAATTTCAAGATTACGATAAATAAAGATAGCGTGTGTGCGGATGACACGGTTACGCTGGTCGCCCCGGAAGGAGGAACCGAATATGTTTGGAGTACTGGAGAAACCACACCAATTATTAAAGTGGTGCAGAACGAAGCGGCAACTAAGATATACACCGTGACGGTGAGCATTGATAATGTCTCCAAGGCCGTCGGAGTCAAGGTCACTACTACGTTGAATCACATGGTATTATATGCGGATTCTATTGCGTCTAACACGTTGAAGTTCTATTTGCTTGACAATGTTACGGGTGCAAATTATGTCTGGAAGAAGAACGGCGAGATTATTACAGGGGCTGCAACAAACAGCTATAGCGTTGATTACGCTAATTTGAATGATAATGACACTTACGGAGTGTCAGTCTCCCTCGGCAATTGCACCGTGAAGGACTCTGTGCGTGTAAGTTGGGTGACTGATGCGGTACGCCATTGCGGAGGTGCCACAGTGGCGGATCACCAAGGAAACGTATATAATACAATATACATCGGCGACCTTTGCTGGACCCGCGAGAATATGCGTGCCACCCAATATTACGATGAAGAGGAAGGACAATACATTGACATTCCCGATGGTTCTTCCGAATTGTACTATCCCAGTAAACCATACCTTTATAATCCAAATAACAGAAGTACTACGGTTTATGGTTATCTATACAATTGGCTTGCTGCAACAGGAAATGCTGCGAATATCTTACCCAATCGTAATGATAACTATACTCGAGGAATATGTCCAGAGGGTTGGCATTTACCTTCGTATAATAATGTGAATTACTTAGTTAATAGCGACTATTCTTTGCATATTTACGATAATCCAAATGCTAGTTATAATGCTGGAATGCTTGCCGGAGGGGAAACATGGATGTCTTGTTGTCTGGGTGAATCTGTGCCTGGAAATTACAACTACGAAAAACGGGATAGTACTGGATTCAGTGCGATTCAAGCCGGAAGATGGGACAGAGATCCAGAGCCTTCTGGCTCTTTTGGAAAAGGCGGGGCTTGGTTTTGGACTTCTCTCGCTGCTGATTATGGTGATCCGGATATAGATAATTGGTGGGGTTTTATATTCTGGATCAACAACGACGATGCAAGTGTTGAGGGTCAGATATACAATATTGTAACAGGTGCATCTGTCCGTTGTGTGCGTGACCCGCAACCGACATTGTCTCTCTCCTCTGATCCCGATGGCGGTACAGTATCGTTTTGCGGAGGCAATTCCGCCACGGTGGAATATACAGCAACGTTAGAGAATGTTGATCCCGAGGGGTATTCCTATTCTTGGAGTGTTTCTCCTGCTATCTCACCTGCGCCTACGTCTACAACGAGTACGCTTTCATTGAATTACTCGAATTCAGGTACTTATAAGGTGAGTTGCATAGCCACGAAGGGTGATAATACGCTTACTGCCTCTGTTTCGACAACAGTAAATGCTGATGGCGAGATGCCGAGCGTGAATTTCTGCGTTGATAGTAATCTGACAGTGACCGTGAGCAGTACTACGGGTGCCCCGACCTCTATTCAATGGGGTGACGGGGAAACAGATAACAGTATTACGGACTATATTACATATCACCACTATAGTGTTCCTGGCACGTATACCATAAAAGTGATCAATAACAGCGGATGCAAGGCAACCTATTTAGAAAAAGTGTCCAAACCGCATACTACATGTTCAGTTGGCAAACGTAATATATTATACGAAGCAGGTAGTGGAAACCAAATCGACTCCGTAAGGGATCACCAGAACAATTGGTATGAAGTGGTTAAGATAGGTGATCAGTGCTGGCTCAAGGAGAACATGCGCTGCACCACCTCGCCGAGCACTGGAGCATCCATCGTATATATACCATCGTCAGATAATGATAATACGGTTATACAATCTTACACATCCAAAATAGCACACTGGTATAACAATGACAGCTCCACGTATGCCCCCAAGGGTTATGGTCTGCTCTATAACTGGTGCGCGGCGGTGGATACGTTTAAAACTGGGTCTGATGAAGTGGCGACAGGAAACAATACTTCAAACCAATGGTCATGTACGTTCACTGGCCATCGCCGTGGCATCTGTCCTAAGGGTTGGCACGTACCCACAACCCAAGAGTGGTATCAGATGGAGACAGTGGTTAATAACGGTGGCGGTGGCAATACTCTTGTTGAGTATGGTAGTGGTTTTAAAGGCTCCCATAGCGGCAAGCTCTCTACGGGTTGCGACTGGACTAGCAATAGCAGAATCAGTAATTCAAATTCAAATTCTCCTGGTGACTACAATAGTGGAACTCGTAACAGCAGCGGTTTTTCAGCTCTTCCTGCGGGTGACTTCTCTGGTGATTCATTTTTCGATGCTGGCCCTGTCGCTCAAGATGCGTCATCTCTTTCCACCGTTTCCATCTTTTGGACTGCTACAGAAGCCTCAAACGGTGCTGCCTGGATCCGTCGCATAATTTGTAACATGAGTGGTGTGCAGATCACGAACTACGATAAAGGCTCCGGTTATTCCGTTCGTTGCGTTCGCGATGAAGAGAGCGGTGGCAGCGCACAAACAGGAAATCTCATCCACCTTAACGAGCTTACAGGCGACTATGAGGCGCAGTATGGTGACACTCTGGTTGGCACCTTGACAAATCCTGTGAAAGTTTCTATCGCGGATGGTGCCGTGGTGACGTTGCGTGGCATCAAAATCAACGATGAGAATGAAAACGCTTGGGCTGGTATCACTTGTGAGGGCGATGCGGCCATCATCCTTGAAAGAACCAATACTGTGACAGGACCCTCAGGTTATCCTGGAATTTTTGTAAAACAAGGTAAGACACTCTTCATCGAGGGTCCAGATTCGTTAATTGCCAGTTCAAACGGTGGCGGTGCCGGAATTGGCGGCGGATATAGACTCGACTGTGGTAATTTAGTGATCAGCGGGGGAACGATTATTGCTACAGGTGGTGTGCAAGCTGCAGGTATAGGTTCCGGAACTGATGCTTCTTGTGGTTACATTTCTATTAATCATGGAAAAGTGATAGCTGAGGGTGGCCAATATGGAGCTGGCATTGGTACAGGAATTGCCATGAATGTGTCGAATAGTTGTGGTAATATCACTATTTGCGGCGATGTGGTGAATGTACAAGGGGGAGATTGGGGTGCCGGAGTTGGTACTGGGCTTGCCTACAATGGGCGCTCCAATACCTGTGGCAGCATCACTATTAGCGGAGGAACGGTAAATGCTAAAGGAGGACAGTATGCTGCAGGAGTTGGTGCTGGCATGGGAAATGCGGGACTTGCTTCTTGCACATGTACTAGTATTTGCATTAGTGGGGGAACGGTCAGTGCTCAAGGAGGCGATAGAGCAGCCGGCATTGGTGCAGGAAGAGGAAATAATGGTGATAGCGAATGTGGCGATATTATCATTAGCGGAGGAGAAGTGATTGCTACTGGGGGGCACGAAACATGTGTTACTGACAACTGGCAAGGTGAATGTAATGGAGGAGCGGGAATAGGAACTGCCTACGCCACCCAGAATTATTCTAGTAATAGTAAATGCGGTAACATTACCATAAAAAAAACTGTGACAAGAGTCACAGCTATCGCGGGGGCTGGTGCAAACAGTATCGGAAAGGATAGAATAAATAGTGACAGTAGTACCTGCGGCAAGGTGACCATCGGCGGTACAGAGTATTGGAACGGATCTACTTATCAGAATGGTGGTGGTGATACGTATGGGCTACCTTATAGTCCATACGTGTATCAACCGCAACCATAACAAGCGAACGTTAGCAGTATAGAATTCCACAAAGGCCGTTCCATATCGGAGCGGCCTTTTCCATTCCGTTTTGTCTGAAAGGGGAATCCCTGACTCGCCATTGCAGGATGAGCCGAAAATAACGTGGCGGTTCCTCGCGAGGGGAAGAACGCAAAACGGAATCCCGGACTCGCCAGGGAAGGTGCTAAGGATGAATGAGGCGGCGTTGCAGGGCTGTCGCATTGCGGCAGCCCTGCAGGGCAGTGCGGCAGCCCTACGTCTTGTATGTCGGTACTCGTAGCCCTTGCCGCTCAGAGCCTCGGAGAGGCGACGTCTCGGTAACCCCACACGGGAGTGTGGGGTAGGCCGGTACATATCCAGAGACGGATGGTGCGTAAGGGTCAGCGCTCAGTCCGATATGTGGTCGGGCACGCAGCGCATGCGGAGTCAGCACGTGGTGCCGCAGCGGTGAGCGCAGGAGCCTGCATGGCGGCCGGTGCGAGTCGTCTCGCGAGGTGCCCGGCGCGACGTAGTGCAGCGGGTGTCGGGGCACCCTGCACGGTGCCTGTCGCCCGCGGCCATCGCCCTCCTCCATGATGCGGTCGGCACTCGTCACACGTCATCCGTGCTCTGACCGAGGCGGTGTCTGTGAGTGTCGGCGCCACCCCACACTCCCGTGTGGGGTTACTGAAAGGACCTGCCTCCGGCAGGGGGTGTGATCGGGGCGGCCTTTTTCAATGCATAATGAAGAATGCAAAATGAAGAATGAGGCGGCGTTGTGGGGCTGTCGCATTGCGGCAGCCCTACGCCTTGTGCACTTTCAGGTTATTCGGCATTTATGGTTCGGTGCCCCCGATGCCCCACAGAGGTGGCCTTTCAGTAACCCCATACGGGAGTGTGGGGTTGCCTGTCTCGTTGCGTCGTTCCCTTGCGAGTCCGGGATTCCGTTTGGCCGGTCAATGTCTGCCGTTTATGTCAATGTGTTGTATGTCGGAAAATTGTCATGTTTTCGATGCTGCCTGTGGCCAAACGGAATGACGGCGCGTTGTCCGGTGGCGTGTGCACTCGCGAGGGGTGGCGCTGACTACAAAGCCTTCGTCATTCCGTTTTGCCGGAAATAGCACGGCGTTGCCTCGCGAGTGCGGGAAACAACGGAAAAGCGGGGTGTTGGCTCGCAAGCGCAGGATTGCAAAAGGGAACCCTAGACTTGCCAAGGCAGGAGGAGGCGGAATCCCATACCCCGCAAGAGAAGGCGTGGGCGAAGAATGAGACGGTGGTGCAGGGCTGTCACAGTGCGGCGGCCCTACAGGGCGAATGCGACGAGTCTGCAGGCGTCGCGAGCGGAAGAACCTCGGTTTTCAATGCGCAATTAAGAATTCAGAATGGGGTGTGAGGTTCCGCCGCTCACTGCGTTCGTTGCGGAATGACGGGGCCGACGTACGAGACTAAGGGAAAAGATGGGCGGCGGACGGCACGGTCTCGTATCCGAGCTCATCGTCTCCGCCGCCAATCTTTTCCCTTTTCTTTCCCGCACACGCTGCGTCATTCCGCGAACGCACGGCGTGAGCGGAACCTCCCTTAATCCTCAACCATCAACACCATGACCTCGTCCTCCGTCAGTCCGGAGATCTCCGCTACCAAAGCGGGTTCGAGGCCTTTGGCGAGCATGTTGCGGGCAAGTTGGCGTGTTCTTTCCTCGCGACCTTCCTCGCGACCTTCTACACGACCGTCCTCACGGGCGACGTTCACAGCGTCGCGCACATCGTAATAGTCCATCAAGCTCTTCTTGTACTCTTTCTTTTCCATCGATTTGAGTTTTGACAATCTACAGTCCTCGAACAGTTTTTGGAACATCTCGCTCTCCCCAGACAAGTCCTGTTCGTCCATTTGGTGCATGTTCTTCAACACGAACGCCCATTTCTGCCTGTCGTCCAGGAATTTGATGTCTTTCAGTTGTCCGATATTTTGCGCGGCAAATTTACTCAATTCTAAAAAACAAAAGACTTTTTTTTTCAGAATAAACCACATTTTCGTCATCTTTCAGTTTTACGATGTGGAAAGCCTTGTCGCTATGAATGAACTCGTCGGAATCATAATCCATTATGTTAAAGGAAATTACGGACGGTATATGGTACTCCATGTCCCCGCGTTCCACATTGCCGCTCACCACGCGGCTATCGTATGTGATGATTCGGTTGGAGAAGAACGATTGTTTGGCACGCTGCATCTCGATGATGAAGTGCCTGCCGGTGTCGGTCACACAGTAGATGTCGAACACGACCCTCTTCTCCGACTCGGTATCCCCGAGAAGCTCGGTGGGCATGTACGTGATATTGACGACATCCTTCATGATATCCGGCAGGAATGCCCGCAGGAAAGAAATCAGTCTCTCGGGTCCTCTATTGGGCGTGCAGAAAAGCTTTTTGATGCCGAAGTCGGTCATCGGGTTGATGTAAACAGGTTTTTTTTCTTGTTTTTGGGGTTGCGGTTTTGCTAACATGTTTTTAAATTGTCTTGGTTAGTAATAATTTTTACATGGCAAAAATACAACGAAAAATGCCTTTTGTCAAGGGGTATTAAAAAATCCTTGTTATGTGCTGAGGGTCAACCGGCTGCGGCGTTTTAACGAAAAATAATTTAACAATCAATAGTTAAATTTTAGCGACCGTTTCGCAGGAAACGGGAAGGGAAGCGGACTTTTTTAATGAAGAATGAGACGGTGGTGCAGGGCTGCCGCAGTGCGGCAGCCCTACAGGTGTTGCGGCAGCCCTACGTCCTGTGCCCTTTCGGTTTTGCCGGTTTTTGTAGTTTGGTGCCGCTCATAGCCTCGGAGAGGCGACGTCTCGGTAACCCCACACGGGAGTGTGGGCGACTGTCAACTAAAAGCAGTCGTAATTTTTTAACCTGTCAACTCAGTTCAGTCGTAAGACAAAAAAGTGACAACCTAAATCAGCGAATCACAGGACTTACACCAGAGTTGACCAGAGTTACACCAGAGTTACACCAGAGTTACACCAGAGGAAGAGCTTACTTTTAATATACGTCTCACACGTGTCACATCTCAAAAAATACTATCTTTGCAATCCCTAAAACGACGAAATTAAACGTTAAAATAGTACCGTTATGAATATCCGTTTCAACAACCAAGACGCTTTGTTTGCTGTTGAGAATCAACAGATTGAGAACCTGAAACCGCAGGCGGAGGCCGCGTTGCAGACCGCGCTGAACAAGACCGGCCGCGGCAACGACTTCCTCGGATGGGTCACGCTGCCGAACGATGTCAGCGAGGCCGAAATCGCCAATATCGAGCAGTGCGCCGCCCGTATGGCCGCCCTTTCTGAGGTGGTCGTGGTGGTCGGCATCGGCGGCTCCTACCTCGGGGCCCGCGCCGTCATCGAGGCCCTGCAGAACGCCTTCGCGCCCTACGTGAAGGGCAAGTTCCCGCACATCCTCTATGCCGGCAACAACATCAGCGAGGACTATCTCCATGATTTGCTGGGCGTTCTCGATAACGACGACTACTCCGTGGTGGTGATTTCCAAGTCGGGCACGACCACCGAGCCCGCCCTGGCGTTCCGCATCCTGAAACAGCATTGCGAGCAGAAATACGGCGTGGAGGGTGCGAAACAGCGCATCGCCGCCATCACCGACAAGGCCCGCGGCGCCCTGAAAACCCTCGCCGACAAAGAGGGCTATCCCACTTTCGTGATTCCCGATGATGTGGGTGGCCGCTACTCCGTGCTCACCCCCGTTGGCTTGCTGCCCATCGCCATGGCGGGCTTCAACATCCGTCAGCTGCTGCAAGGCGCGAAGGACATGCAGAAGTTCGTGGCGGAGAATGTGAAATACGACCAGAACCCCGTTCTGCAATACGCCACCATTCGTAACATTCTCTATCAGAAAGGATTGAAGGTGGAACTGCTCACCTCTTTCGAGCCGCAGCTCTTCTATTTCATCGAATGGTTCAAGCAGCTCTTCGGCGAGAGCGAGGGCAAGGAGCACAAGGGCATCTTCCCCGCCGGCGCCATCTTCTCCACCGACCTGCACTCGCTGGGTCAGTATATCCAGGAGGGCACGCGCCAGATCTTCGAGACGGTGCTGGCCGTGGAGAACGCACACCATCGTGTCGCCATTCCCGACGATGCCGAGAACCTCGACAATCTGAACTACCTGCAGCATCGTACCATCCACGAAATCAACCAGATCGCGCGCAAGGGCACGTGCCTCGCGCACGTCGATGGTCAGGTACCGAACCTCTGCATCACCGTTCCGGAAATCAACGAATACCACCTCGGCGAACTCATCTACTTCTTTGAAATGAGCTGTGCCGTAAGCGGTTATATGTTGGATGTGAACCCGTTCGACCAACCCGGTGTGGAGGCTTATAAGAAGAATATGTTCCGTCTGCTCGGAAAACCGGGAGCATAATTAGTTAGCAGTTAGTAGTTAGCAGTTAGTAGTTAGTAGTTAGCAGTTAGTAGTTAGCAGTTGGTTTGGCCGTTAGCTATTGGCCATTGGCTATTAGCAAACAGCCAAAAGCTAATAGCTAAAAGCCAACAGCTAATAGCCTTAAATTAGGTGCAAGTATAAAAGTAAGGACAAAAAAACAGAGAAGTGCAGGGTTTCATTTTCACCTTCTTCGCCCTTTACGTGGTGATGCTGTTCGTGATTACGGGTCTAACCTCCCGCAAGACGGACAAGATGACCTATTTTACCGGCAACCGTAAGTCACCCTGGTTTGTGGTGGCTTACGGCATGATCGGCAGTTCGCTGTCGGGCGTGACGTTCATGTCCGTGCCCGGCGATGTTTATACCACCCAGTTTACCTATTTCGGGGTTGTGTTGGGCTATATCATTGGTTATGCGGTGATTGCGCTGCTGTTGCTGCCGCTCTATTACCGGCTCAACGTGACTTCCATCTACGAATACCTCGGCAAGAGGATGGGGGAGGAGGCGCACAAAACGGGTGCACTGTTCTTTTTCCTGTCGCGACTGTTGGGCTCGGCATTGCGTATGTATCTGGTTATCTTTGTGTTGCAGATATTCGTCTTTGATGGTTGGCATATTCCCATTTGGGCGACGGCCATCGTGATGATAGCGATTATCCTGCTCTACACGTTACGGGGCGGCATCAAGACCGTGGTGTGGACCGACATGTTGCAGACCACGTTTCTGATTGGCGCATTGGTGATTACGATTGTGGTGATCATGCGCAATATGGGCGGCTCGTTCAGCGATATGTGGGCACAGATGGCCACCGTCGGCAAGGACGGCTCCGATGTGCGCACCGTCTTCAACACCGACTGGCGCAACAACAGCTACTTCCTGAAGCAGATTATCGGCGGCATGTTCATCACCATCTCCATGACGGGCCTGGACCAGGACATGATGCAGAAGAACCTCTCTTGCAAGTCGTTACGGGAGTCTCAGCGCAACATGTTCTCGTTCACCGCCATTTTAGTGATCGTCAATATCTTGTTCTTGCTGTTGGGTGGCATGTTGCTCGTCTTTGCGCAGCGCAACGGCGTGGATGTCAGCCAGTTCCCGACCGACCGCATCTATCCCGAAATTGCCTTCAACTACTTGGGCAAGGTGGGTGCATTGGTCTTCGTCTTTGGGTTGATCTCGGCGGGCTTCTCCAGCGCAGACGGTACGTTCACGGCACTCACCACCACGGTCTGCTATGACCTGCTCGACATCGAGAAACGTTTTCCTTCTGAGCAGCAGCAGATTAACGTGCGCCGCATCGTCCACTTGGTGATTTCCACTCTCTTCCTGATGGTCATCATCATCGTGGCGAACCACCACAACGACGCGCTCATCCGCATCATCTTCATGGTGGCCTCCTACACCTACGGTCCGATTTTAGGCTTGTTCGCGTTCGGCATGTTCACGAAGCGCGAAATCCCTAAGCAACGCCGCTGGTCAGTGCCGGTTATCGCGCTTGCCATCCCCACGTTCTGCTACGTCTTGGCCACGCACTCCCAGCAATGGCTCTTCGGCTATAAATTCGGCTATGAACTGCTGATTGTCAACGGGTTGCTGGTGTTTGGGACGTTGATGCTCGCGAGCCGGAAAACAGTTGGCAGTTAGAAGTTAGTAGTTAGCAGTTGAAGGTGGAACTGACGATGAAACGATGAGAACCGATGAATGGTCGATGAAAAACGATGAATATCCTCCCAAAAAAAATCCTCAAATATACACACATCCAAAAAAAATTCTACTTTTGCCAATTCAAACTCTAATTATCAAACTCTCTCCGTTCCCCCAGCTTCTATAACCAATAACCAATAACCAATAACCGATAACCTTTAAATTATTCACCAAAATAAATCGCATTATGACAAAAAAATTATTCGCTGAATTGATTGGAACTTTCGTTCTCACCCTGTTAGGCTGCGGAACGGCTATGTTCTTAGGTTGTGCCACCCCTGCTGGTGTCGTGGGCACGGCCGTCGCTTTCGGTCTCACCGTGGTCGCCATGGCCTACACCATCGGCGGCATCACCGGTTGCCACATCAACCCCGCCATCACCTTCGCGGTGGCGCTTTCCGGCCGCATGACCTGGAAAGAGGCTTGTATCTACTGGATCGGCCAGTTCATCGGCGGTATCCTTGCCGGTGCTTGCTTGTTGGCCCTCGTGAACATCGTGACGCCTGCTGCTGAAGGCATTGCCGACGGCATGTGGGGCCTCGGCTGCAATGGCGTGGCTAACGCCGGCGGTGTCTGGGGCGCTTGCCTCGTTGAGATCATCGCCACCTTCATCTTCGTGCTCGTGGTGTTAGGCACTACCGACAGCAAGCTCGGTGCGGGCAACCTCGCCGGTTTGGCCATCGGTCTTACCCTCATCCTGGTGCACCTCGTTTGCATCAACCTCACTGGAACATCAGTGAACCCGGCCCGTTCCTTCGGACCTGCATTGTTCGCTGGCGGTCAGGCATTGGCTGATGTGTGGGTGTTCATCGTGGCTCCCATGATCGGTGCCGCTCTTTCCGCATTAGTGTGGAAAGGCCTCGCCTGCACGAAAGAGTAATTTCCAATTAGTAATTAGAAATTTGTAATTAGTAATTGATTAAAGAAAGACGGACGATCTCGTTAGAGGTCGTCCGTCTTTCTTTAATGTTAGAAACGGTGTTCGTAGCCGAGTTTTATGCAGGCGCCGAAACGAGGGGGTGCTGTATCCAACCCTGGATAGGCAACACCATCGTGATAGACCTTTTCGAAACCCACTGACATGTTGGTGTTGACCCCGATTGTGAGGATGTCACTGGTGGTCAACGGAATACGGCCGCCGAGTTCAAGCATGGTCTCACCTATGTTGAAGCACTCTTTAGCATTTGCAGCCGTCCAAGCCTTCAGTCCGATGCCGAAGGAAAGACCGCCGCGGGCATAAAAGTGCCGGGTGTGGAATTCCATTTCAACCGGGATTCTCAGATATTGGTAGCTATCATGGTTTGCTGGTTTGAAGACGTTTTCATAATCCAGACTGGTGTAGATTCCCCAAAACCGGTTGAAATCGTATCGGAAGCCCACGCCGCCGCCTGCTTGTATGTAAGTGTCTGACCAAAACAGATAGCTGCATGCCCCTCCGGTGACGTTCGCGGTGATGTTGAAGCCTTTGTGCGTGTTTTCCGAGGTTGTCGTTTGCGCGTTCGCCTGTAGGACAAGGGCAAACAACGCGACGAGTATGGTGTAATTCAGTCTCTTATTCATAACAATAATAATATGTATAACGGCGATGCAAAGATAAAAAAACATCTACATTGCTATGATGCAATTATTTCAAAAGGTTACATAATAAGTTTTATAATTCAGTTAATCAGATAGTTGCGTGGTTGTTTTTTCTTTGTTTGTGTCGTTTTTTGAAAAAAAATATAGAACTATGCAATATAAAACTAATTTTTTCGTTGTATGATTAAAAAAATAATTGTATTTTTGCCGCGTCGTTCCAATGAAGAATGAAGGGGGGCAATACTAACCCGATTCAAAAAGGGCTGAAAGCCCGACGTATGTTAGCCCAGGGTGAGCGCAGCGAGCCCTGGGAACAATAATGAAACGATACGGTTGATTAAACGGTGGGAACAAATAATAAAATGATACGGTTGATTAAACGGTGGGAACAAATAATAAAATGATACGGTTGATTAAACGGTGGAAACGAATAATGACAAATGGTACGATGGCGTGAACGATTGAACCGAAAATGACGAACGATACGATATAACAAACAAAAAACATAAGAACAATGAAAGAATTAACCAAAGCAGAAGAACAGGTGATGCAAGTGCTGTGGCAGATCGGACAAGGGTTCGCCGCCGACATCATCGCCAATTTCCCGGAACCGAAGCCGGCCTACAACACCATGTTGACCGTGGTGCGCATTCTCGAAAAGAAGGGGTTCGTGTCGCACGAGACCTTCGGGAAGTCGAACCGTTACTACCCGCTGGTGAGCAAGGAACAGTACTCGTCGTCGTTCATGCAGCAGTTTGTGCGCAACTACTTCGACAACTCGTTCAAGTCGATGGTCTCCTTTTTCGCTAACAATCAGGATATTACGTTGGAAGAGCTGGACGACATCCGTCGGATGATCGATGCCACTCCGGAAAATGATTCACCCGCAAAAACCGAATAGCTATGAAAACGATTCTTTTTTCCGCCATCGCCATGGCGCTGTTTTCCGGTCTCTATTGTTTGACCTTGCGCCGGAGCAACCTGTTCCACTTGCGCCGGTTCTACCTCGTGGGCACGTTGGCGCTTTCGTTGGTGCTGCCGTTTGTCTCTCTTGAGATGCCGAGTCGTGTGACTGCCGTTTCGCAACCTTATACGCAATATTTGGGGATGGCGCAGGAACCAACTGTTGCTCAAGTAGATGCTGCTAATGAAACGACAACTGAGGCTGTTGGGTCACCGGCAGATAGGACAAATAGGACAGATAGGACAACTGGAACGACAGAAAATGCCAAAACCTTTTCTTTTAAAGAGATAGCCTTTTATGGTTATGTTCTCGGTTGCGGGGTGGCCTTTATCCTTTTGGTTGTCAAACTCTTTAAGACTTTTAGGTATTACCGCCGCAGTGTACTGTCGGATGAGCTTTCGACAGGCGACATGTGCGTGCGGGTGCTGGGCGAGCCCGACGGGAATCTTCCGTTCTCGTTCCTGCGCTCGGTGTTCGTAAATCCGGAAGTGTTCACGGAGAGCGAGTTACAGCAGGTACTGCGTCACGAGCGGGCGCACATCCGCCAGCGTCATACGTGGGATCTGCTCTTTACGGAGGTGGTGCGGGTGCTGCAATGGTTCAACCCCGTCGTTTACCTCTATGCCAAGGAGTTGAGCAGCGTTCACGAGTATCTGGCCGATGAGGCGGTGCTTTCGTGCGGATTCTCGCGCCGCGACTATTTGGAACTGTTATACAAGCAGTTATGTGTAGGCAAGTTCGTGCCCGTGGGCAACAGTTTCCGCCACCTGCTGACCAAGAAACGTATTCTGATGATGAGTCAGCCCGTGAAACGCAGAGTGTCAGCGTGGTGGCTGCTTGCGCTCGTTCCTATCATTGCTGGACTATTGTTGGTGAACTGCCATCCGAAATCGGAGGATGTGGCTGTGGCAGAAGAGGTTGAGGAAATCATAGACGAGCCCGTTTGCATGAGTCCCGATTCGATGCCGCTGTTCCCGGGTGGCATCCAACAGTATGTCGATAACCTTTACGGTAGCATGAAGTACCCCGAATTGG
>JAGCVQ010000031.1 GCA_017962275.1 Bacteroidales bacterium | reverse complement strand
TCTCGAAGCATTCGTATTCGGGCTTGATGCCGCGTTCGATCATGCGTTTGCCGAAAGCGCGCATGGTCGGCATCGTGTTGTCGAAAATCTCGTCGCCGAAGTTGCAGGTACCGCAGTCGAGGGTCGCCATCTCCGGAATCGGGGTGGTGTCGGTCGATTGCAGACGCTCGTCGGGAGTCATGCCCACGGCACCGCCGGTGGACGGGATCAGGATGACGTTCGGGCAAGCCTTGTAGATGGCGTCCTCGCATTCCTGGAAGCGGGCGCGGCTCTGCGTGGGCGTGCCGTCGTCCTCGCGCACATGCAAGTGTACGATGGCGGCGCCGGCATCCACGGCACTCTTGGCCTCGCGCACAATCTCCTCAACGGTGTAAGGCACGGCCGGATTCTGTTCTTTCGTTACTTCTGCACCGCAGATTGCGGCGGTAATGATCAGTTTTTCCATGTTATTAGTTTAAGGTTTAGGGTTTAAGGTTTATTGGTTACACGGTTACACGGTTACATGGTTACACGGTTACACGGTTACACGGTTAGGGGGAGAGGGTCACCTCCTAACCGTGTAACCCTCTAACCTAATTCTTTCTTTGGCACTGTTTCGGCACCACACACGTGCCGGAGGCGCGGCAGACGACCACGGGCTCTTCCAGGACGTCGGCGGCGGAGGCGCTGATGTCGGGACGCGGACGGACGACCTTGCGGGCCTCGAAGACCATCTTGCGGGAGGTGTTGCCCACCTTGGTGATCTCACCGACAGCCTCGATATAATCGCCGGCATACACGGGCGCGAGGAACTCCACGTTGTCGTAAGCGCAGAACAGACCTTCGTCGCCATCTTGCATGATGAGCAGCTCGGTGGCCACATCGCCGAACAGGGCGAGCATGTGGGCGCCGTCAACCAAATTTCCGCCGTAATGGGCGTCTTGAGAACTCATTCTCAAACGAATCATAGAGGTTTTCTTTTCTTCCATAATGTACTGTTTTTCAGTTTGTTTGTATTTTTGATACGTTATTTTCCGATTCGGCAAAGGTACATAAATTACGAACATCTCCGAACAAGTGATTTTTTCTCTCTGAAGATGCGCTCTTTTGCATTTCTGAAACAGTTAATGCCCGATGATAACGAGTTTCTTTTTCGCTGAACTCACCCTGACAAGGTAAGTCCCCGCCGGAAGCCCCAGGTCTAATGTGAGGTAGTTCGTCCCTTGTTCCAAGGACATGTACTGACTGTATAGTTCCTTCCCGTTTATATCGTACACGATTACCCATGTAGCACCGTCTTTCTCGGAGTTGACCATCAGGTTCAACCTCTCCCCCCGCTTCAGTGGGTTGGGGAATATGGATGCGATGGAGATCATGCTGTCAGGAATTTCGAAAAACCGTTCTGTCATGAGTTGGAAACGGACTACTCGTTCCGCGAGAAAGTTGTCAACATATTGGCAATAACGATCCCATTCACGGAGATTCTGTGGGTTGTTGAACCGTTGCGACTGTTGTGGGATTTCGTCGTTGAGCAAAAGTCGGATCTGGCTATAAAAAGGCTTGGTGACCTTGTAGTTGAAACAGGTCCTGTTGAGTTGTTCCAGCCGTTCAAGAAACTGTTTCTTGAACGGCTCGCTTTCGAGCAGTTTTCGGAAGAAGAGCGTGGACCATTCGGACGTGGGCCAGACAAAAAGACCCGTATAGGTGGCATTCCCATAAACATCGAAATCTGCGTGGGTGAGGCACCAGTCGCCGTCATAGAAGACCCAGCGCCACGGACCGCCGGGAACCTGCCAGAATCGCACGTTGTTGATAGGCCAGTCGCGGTTGGCGGAGAAAAGTTCGAAAAGATAGTAATCGATGATGTTGGGGATGTCGATTTTCTCGGCAAAATAGCTGTATTGGACAGAATCCTTCAGGTCGGCGTCCATCAGCCAGTAGTAGAGCGAGTAGAATCCGTCAGACGATCCGGCTTCCAACTCAGCCCATTGGGCGATGATGTTGACGTTGTCGTGATCAACGCCGTAATGGCTCTCCAAATAACGCTCATCGACCTTTTCTTCGAGGTAATAGATACCCCAGTATTCTCCGTTGAGGAAAAGGGTGACGGGGCGGGAAGCGGTCACGCCGATGTTGAGCGGAGCGGCAATATGGTTCGACAGCCAGTCTTGTATGCCGGCGGGTGTGCAGGAATTGTTGAATGGTCTGAGTACCAAATGTTTGAACTTGTCTATCTCGGATTCTTCAAAAATCTTGAAGTTGAAGTTTTTCTTTCCGTAATCATCCCGGGCATAGATTTTTAGTCCCTTCTGTTGTGCCCGGCGGGTGATGTTGCCCCCATGTGTGCGCAACCCCGCCGTCTGGTTGAAACCGTTGTTTCCCGGGTCGTAGTATTCCACATTAACCCTGCGCTCCCATTCCCGGCCGTGCTGAGAGTAGTTCCCGGGCAAATTGACGTTCTCTGGGTCAAACAGGTCACCCGGCACGAAAATGCCCGTGTCGTGGGCGAAGAGTGACAGCGAGTCGGCGCAGATGGAGACGACGGGCAGGCCGTGGATGTTACAACCCAACGAACAGACGAAGTAGGATTGGGTGACTACCGGGCTGACACGTTTGCCGTTGTTGTCGAACGCGGCTGCGCGGATTACGATGCCTTTTGTTACAGAATCGGGGAGATAGAACTCATCTTCGGGCGAAATCAAGATTTTGTAAATGTCCGAATGGGATTTCAGACGGTTGTTCAACATAAGGGGCCCGGTATAGAGGGCGGAATTTCCGTTAGGAGTACTACCGTTCAATGTGTAGCGGATGAGGAGATTAGAGTTCGGACAGGTCATCGACACAGGGAAAGCGTTGGTATAGGCGCCACCCTTGGGTGATATCTGCACCTCGTTGCTCTGCGCAATGAGCAACGTGGGCGATAACAGGCAAAGTATCACTAACATCGAGCGTTTTCGGCGTAGGAAGAGGAATGTGATCAAAAGGGCGATGAGTATTGCCGAAACAAGGATGAGAATAGGAATGAAATAAGAAGTTTTGGTGATTTCACACGTCACATTCCCCACCTTGACGACATATATACCCGGGCGTTTGCCCAGGTTGATAAACACTTTGTTTCCCCCGGGATGCAGGAAAACGTATTGGCGGTGAATGATATTCCCCTTCGGATCGGAGATTTCCATCAGTGCGGTGCAGTCCTCATCCGTCCCGATGATGAGCTTGAGATTTTTCCCGGATGACGTGCGGCTGGGGTGGCTGACCACGGAGGAAACCTTGTCGTCTTTCAGGCGGAAGAAGTCCGAAGTCTGTTGCCAGAACTGTTCCCCTCTTTTTGAAAGATAATGGTCGATCTTTTGGCAGCTTTCCTCCCATTGCGCCACGCTTTGCGGATGGTTGAACCGCTGTATCTGCATGGGAATCTCATCTTTCAACAGCTGGTGGATCCTGTCTAAATGGGGTTTCGTCTGTTGGTATCGGAAACAGGTGTTGTTGAGCTCTTCCAGTCGTAACAGGAACTGGTTCTTGAATATCTTGCTGCCGAGCAACTTGCGGAAAAAGAGCGTGGCAGACGGATAGGAACTCCAATAGATGCCCGTGAAGGTGGCCATCATGTAAACGTCGTAATCGAGTTTGTCGAGACAGCAGTCCCCGTCGAAGAAAACCCAGTGCCACGGGCCGTTCGGATTTTGCCAGCACCTTGCGTTGTTGCCTGGCCAGTCCCAATTGGTGGAGAAAAGCTCGAAAATGTAGTAGTCGATGAAGTTGGGAATGTCGATCTTTTGTGCCACTTGGTTGTACTGCGAGGTGTCGGAAAGGTGCGCTGTCTCCAACCATTCGCAGAGTGCCCTGTAATCGTCGGCGGAACCGTGGTCCAGCTGTCCGCCCGCGCTGATGATGTTGACATTGTTGCAGTCCACAACGTAATGGCTTTCCAGATAGCGTTCATCGACCTTCTCTTCGATGAAATAGATGCCCCAGTATTCCCCGTTGAGGAAGAGCGTGACCGGTCTGGACATCGTGACACCCATGTTAAGCGTGGCGGCGATCTGGTTTGCGAGCCAATCGTTGATTCCCGAAGGCGTGGCGGCGTTTCTGAACGGCCTGAGAATCAGATGCTTGTATTTTTCCAATTCGGATTCCTCGAAAATCTTGTATTTGAAGTTCTTCTTCCCGTATTCTCCCCGTGCGTACAGTTTCAGCCCTTTCTGTTGGGCGCGGCGGGCGCCGATGCCGCCGTGGGTGCGCAGTCCCGCCATCTGGTTGAAGCCGTTGTTCCCGTCGGCGTAGAACTCCACATTCACGGCTCGCTCCCATTCGCGGCCGTGCTGGAGGTAGTTGCCGGAATGCGCGACATCCTTCGGGTTTAATAGGTCGCCTGGCACCAAAATGCCCGTGTCGTGAGCGAAAAGCGGAAGGGAGTCGGCGCAGATGGAGACCACCGGGAGACCGTGGATGTCGCAGTCCAACGACTTGATGAAATAGGATTGCGTGACCACTGGGCTGACTCGGTTGCCGTGGCTGTCGAACGCGGCGGCTCGGATCACGATTCCTTTCGTCACGGAGGGCGGCAAATAGAACTCGCTTTTCGGCGATATCGGGATTTTGTAAATGTTTGAACGGGATTTCAGGTCGTTGCTCAGCATCAAAGGCCCTGAATAGAGGGTGGATTTCCCGTTCGGGGTGGCACCGTTCAACGTGTAGCGGATGGTGAGGTCGGGGTTGTCGCAGGTCAGTGTCACCGGAAAAGCCTTGGCATAGACACCCCCTGTGGGCGAAAAGCTCACCTCGTTGGTCTGCGCGACCAGCCATGAGGGCAGCAGCAGACAGAGTATCTGTAAAGTTGCGAGGATAATTCTTTTCATGATAGGCAATAGGCAATAGGCGAGAGGCAACAGGGAATAGATTAGATAGTGCGGGCGATGGTGCGTGCGATGATTTCCGCGGCATGGCCGTCGCCGTAGAGTTCCACGGGAAATTCCGCCGGCGCGTCGAGCATTTTTGCCACGTCTTGCTGAATCCGTTCGGGATCGGTACCCGCAAGGCAGTTGTAGCCATGGTCCACCAACTCCGTCCATTCGGTTTCGTTGCGCAGCGTCACGCAATGCTTCCCCATGTAGTAGGCCTCCTTCTGCAGCCCGCCGCTGTCGGTCATGACCAACGAGCTGTGACTCAGCAGGTAAAGCATTTCCAAGTAGCCCACAGGGTCGATGAAACGGATGGGTGATTCCGAAACGGCATAGCCGATGCCCTCCATGCTCTTACGGGTGTGCGGGTGCAACGGGCATACCACGGGCAACGTCTCACACACCTGTTTGAGAGCAGACAACAACTGCCTCAGTATCTGTGGATTGTCGATATTTTCGGTGCGGTGGAAGGTGCAGAGAATATAGCGGTCGGGCAGGGAAGTGGAGGGGGCTTTCATCAAAGGGGAAAACCGTTTGGACGCATCCTTCATCACGTCGCCGCACACCACAATGCGGGATCCTTTGGGTAGCCGACCCTCGTCGTGCAGGTGTTTGACGGACGTCTCGGAAGGACAGAAAAGCAGGTCGCTGATGCGGTCAGTGACGATGCGGTTGATTTCCTCAGGCATCGCTTCGTTGAAGGATCGCAGTCCGGCCTCCACATGCGCCACAGGGATGTGCAGCTTTCTGGCAGCGAGGGCCCCCGCGAGGGTCGAGTCCGTGTCGCCATAAACCAGCACCCAGTCGGGTTTTTCGTCCAGGAGCACCGATTCGATGCCCTCCATCATCCGTCCTGTGAGCGCCCCGTGCGGAAGTCCGTGGATGTCAAGTTGGTAGTTGGGCACGGGCAGGTGCATCTCCTCGAAGAAGAGCTGCGACATGTTCCGGTCGAAATGCTGTCCAGTGTGAATGATAATTTCTTGAATGTTAGGATGTTGTGATAATGCATTCGATACGGCCGCGGCTTTGATGAATTGCGGCCGGGCTCCGAGTATGGTGACGATTTTGATGGGTTGACTGTTCAAGCTGTTCAGTTTAAAAGGGGCGCAAAGATACAAATTTTAATGGTTACACGGTTATATGGTGACACGGTTATATGGTTACACGGTTATATGGTTGAAAGGATGCTGCATAAAAAAAAGAAACGTGAAACTGCAACCTTTTGATTTTTTTTCGTCTTATATGAAATTATTGTATTTTTGCCTCGTTATTTTTATATATAGTCAAAGTCAATAATCAAAGTTAAAATAATAATCGTATGAAAAAAATCACCTTGATGACCGTCTTTATGGTCATGATCGCCAGCCTGATGGCACAGAGTGTGGCTTTCCCCACTCCATACAAGAACCTATGGATCTATCGTCCAGCAATTTACACTACACCTGTTGGGCAGGATGACGAGAACAACTACTTTTTCGTGCATGAACGTGCGGTGGCGACATTCAAGCCCAAAACCTACACCGACCATCTCTACATCGTCAACAAAAATTCGATGCAGAAGGGCGATGTGGCCATCACAGTCGCCAACAAGTACAGCTTCCTCGGAGGTGTGAATGGCGAAAATAGCGTCTATGCCCTTTATCAAAGCCTCTCCAGCAAGGGTGACAAGATCGTGTTCACCATCGCCGACCTCGGGAAGAAACCCCGGACGATGACGCTGAACGAGGACAATTCGATCACCACGACCGCCAACCCGAAGTTCTGGCCCTCATTCGAGACGGCCACGTCGCCCGACGGCAAGTTGCTCGCCGTCCTCGCGGTGGTCACTGGCAAGGACAGCCGCCTCGAGAACCTTTTTGCTTTGGTGATGAACAATGAAGGCGAGTTCGTCTGGAGCGGTGAGGTGGAACCGGATTTCGGTGGCAAGACCTTCTCCCTCGGCAATATCTCTGTTGACAACAACGGCACGGTTTACATTCCGGCCTACACCTGCATCGTGAGTGGCAAGAATGTCTCGAACGTCCAGTTTATGATGCTTCGCGCCAATGCCGACGGCAGCAATTCTTTCTCCGAGGATGTCACGTTCGGCACACCTCAGAATTTCACCTCCAAGGTGCTCTCCAACGGGGAAGTGGCCGTGGCGGGTTACTACACTGATTCCAAAACGACCACTGCCACCCAGACGAGCGGTTACTATTTCTACCGTTTCGACCCGAAATCGGAGAATATCACGGATATCAAGAGCTTCGAGTTCAACGACGGCTATGTGGAGAAGCAAGCCTGGGCGCGCTTCGCGAATGTGCTTGGAAACCAGCAATATTCGGTGAGTGCGGACAATATCTTTGAATTGGAGGACGGCAGTCTTGTCCTCTGTGGGGAGCATCGTTTCGTCAAGTCCATTTATGACCAGCAAATGCACAGCACCACCTACCAGATGCTCACCAAGAACATTTTGGTTTCCACGCTTCATCCCGACGGCAGTGCCACCTTTACGATGATTGAGAAGCAGCAGTCCTCTGCGCAAGGTGTCCCTCCCACCGACGACTGGCGTCCTAATTGCATCTCATACACCGCTTTCGCCCACCATAACGATATGTATTTCCTTTTCTCTGAAGACCCGAAGAACATCCCTTATCCGGGCAAAGGCACAGTTTGTGCCCCTGGTGGTCTCAGCTACAAGGATTCTTGGACGAACGTGCTGATGCGCCTCACTCCCGATCAGGAGATTACCCAGCGGGAGATTAAGGATCCCAAGCAGCTGTTGCGTTGCGTTGATTTCGTCGATGATGAGTACTTTTTCGCCTCTGGCATCGGCAAGAGCGATCTGTTCCTCAGCAAGTACAAGATCGAGGAATAATTGGTTTCATAATCACAAAAAAAGTAGGGACGCGCCATGGCGCGTCCCTACTTTTTTTGTTTGTAAGAATCGGATGACTATTTCAGCACGCCGAGTTCCTTGCCGATCTTGGTGAAGGCGGCGATGCACTTGTCGAGGTGCTCGGGCTCGTGGGCGGCTGAAATCTGCACGCGGATACGGGCTTGGTCTTTCGGCACCACAGGATAGTAGAAACCGGTGACGTAGATGCCTTCTTCCTGCAGTTTGGCGGCCATCACTTGTGACAGTTTGGCGTCATACAGCATCACGGCGCAGATAGCGGACTCGGTCGGCTTGATGTCGAAACCGGCGGCTTTCATCTTGGCGACGAAATACTCGGTGTTGCTGTGCAGCTTGTCTTGCAGCTCGTTGGTCTCGGACATGATATCGACCATCTTGCAGCCGGCAGCAGCCACCATCGGAGGAATGGAGTTGGAGAAAAGGTACGGACGGGAGCGTTGACGCAGCATGTCGATGATCTCCTTCTTACCGGTGGTGAAACCGCCGATAGCGCCACCGAAGGCTTTGCCGAGGGTGCCGGTGAGGATTTCGATTTTACCGCGCAGGTTGTAACGCTCGGTCACGCCGCGGCCGGTGTTGCCCACCACGCCGGCGGAGTGGCTCTCGTCCACCATGACCATGGCATCGTATTTCTGAGCCAGTTCGTAAATCTTGTCGAGAGGACAAACGTTGCCGTCCATGCTGAACACACCGTCGGTGACGATGATGCGGAAACGCTGTGCCTGAGCAGCTTTCAGTTGCTCCTCAAGGTCAGCCATGTCGGCGTTTTTGTAACGATAGCGGACAGCCTTGCAGAGACGCACGCCGTCGATGATGGAAGCGTGGTTCAGCGCGTCGGAGATGATGGCGTCTTGTTCGGTGAGCAGAGGCTCGAAGACACCGCCGTTGGCGTCGAAGCAAGCCGCATAGAGGATGGTGTCCTCAGTGCCGAAGAATTCAGCGATCTTCTTCTCCAGAGCCTTGTGCAGGTCGGAGCAACCGCAGATGAAACGCACGGAGGCCATGCCGTAGCCGTGGGTGTCGAGGGCTTCCTTGGCGGCGGCGATCAGACGCGCGTCGTTGGCGAGGCCCAGGTAGTTGTTGGCGCAGAAGTTCAGCACTTTGCTGCCGTCCTGCAGCGTGATTTCACCGCTCTGAGGAGAAGCGATGATGCGTTCGTTTTTGTACAAGCCGGCTTCCTTGATGTCGGCCAGTTCCTTCTGAAGATGTTGTTGGAAATTGGTGTACATTTGTTTGTTTATTTGTAATTGTTATTTGTTTGACGTTTGTTGTAGAGACACAAAATTTTGTGTCTCTACGAGAGACAGAAAACGGTCGCAAAAGTACATTTTTTTTTGTTCACATAAACGCGGAGATGCAATATTTTGCGTATCCAAAATATTGCGTTTCTACCTTGCCGTTTGTTTTAGGCGTTATTTTCCTTCGTACAACAGCAATAACTCCACTTGGTAGAGGAACTCGCAGCGGGCCTGCGCCAAGTTGGCGGCCGACTGCAGGTAGTTGTTTTTCGCCTCGTTGAAGGAGGTGCCGGTGGATCTACCGGCTTCGTAGAGGGCGCTCTCCAGATCGAAGGCCTCTTTCGCGCTGGTTTCCGCCACCTGGCTGCTGGCATACTTCTCCTTGGCGGCCACGGCGTTGAAATAGGCCTGCTGGATCTCCTTGTACAAGTCCTTTCGGACGTTCTCGGCCTGGATTTGCTGGCTTTCGAGCTGCAACTTGGCCATCCTCACGTTGTTGCGGGTCTCTAAACGGTCGAAAATCGGCACGTTGAGCGAGACGCCCACGTATGGGCTGAAATTGTCGCGCAGCTGCGAGGCAAAGCCCTTGCTGGTATGCCCTAACAGCGCGTAGTAGTCGGTGACGAGGCCGCCGCTCATGGATAGGGTGGGGTACCAGCCGCTCTTGGCCAAGGCGATGTTCGTCTTGGCGTAGTCGATGCGGATATCCTCGGCTTTCACGGCCGCCCACGTACCCAAGGCCTTCTGGTAGATTTCTTCGGGCGATGGCAACGCTTCGGGCAAGACGGTGTGGAGATCCGGTTTCGTGACCGTAAATCCCTCAGGACTCTCCAGTTCCAGCAGTTGGGTCATGTCCAACGTGGCCGACACCAGACTGTTGTGCGCCTGCGTGTAGGTGAGACGGCTCTGTGCGAGAGTCGATTTCCGTGAAGATACCTCCGCCGGTCCGATCTTGCCTAACTCGTACAGGGCGGTCAGTCGCTCCACCTGTGCCGAATCGATGGCAATCTGCAGTTTCGCGACCTCACAGACCTCCATCTGGTACAGAATCTGCATGTAGGCCTGCGTCACGGCGATGCGGATGTCCTCCTTTACTTTGTCGCAGTCGGCGGTGGCGGCCTCCAGGTTCAGCTTCCCCTTCTCGATGTTGTTCTTGACCCGCAACCCCGTGAAAAGGTTCATGCTGCCGCCGATGCCGAAGGAGGTGTTCGCGGTGTTGGAACTGACGTAGGTGTTGTCCTCCGAAAGTCCTCTTCCGAAGGAAAAGTTCTGCGACGCGCTTGCTTGTAACGCCGGCCAGACGCTGTTCTTGGCCGTGTTCAGCTCGACCTCCCGCTGCGATTTTACCAATTCGCTCTGCTTGACCGTCAGGTTGTGGTCAAGGGCGTATTGGATGCAGGCATCGAGGGTCCAGGGGGTGGATTGGGCCTTTGCCAGGAAAACGCACAATATGAATATTGCTATAGAAGATGTCTTTTTCATATTACCAAGCATTTGCCTCTACCGAGGCTAATTATCAATTATCAATTATCAATTCTGAATTATCTTCGTGCCTCGCACCTTCTCCCCTTCCTTCAACCCGCTGGTGACCACGATGTTGAGGCCGTCGCTGAGGCCGGTGGTGATGGCTCGGCGTTCGTAGTCGTTGCCTTTCTTGACGTAGACAAAGGTGGAGTCGCCGGAGAACTCGAGGGCGCTCTCGGGGATGGCGAGGACGTGCTCGGCACTCTCTAACACGAGCTCCGCATTGGCGCTGTAGCCGGAGCGGAACTTGTTGTCGCTCTGCGGCTTGACGGCGGCACGGATCTCGAACTGGTTGGCGCCGTTGTTCTGCACGGCCTTCGGGGAGATGTACTCTAACACGGCGTCGAAACTGTAGTCCTGCAACGCCCCGATGGTGATCTTCAACGGGGTGCCCTCGCGCAACGTGCCGACCTCCGTCTCATCGACGTTTCCCTTGAAGATCAGGTCGTTCATGTCGGCGACGGTGGCGACCGTGGTACCGTCGTTCAGGGTGTTGGCCTGGATGACGGAGTTACCCACCTTGACGGGAATGTCGAGGATCAAGCCCGAGATGGTGGAGCGAATCAGCGTGGAGCTCGACTTGGCATTCGCGGAAGAGACGCCGTCGCGGATGATTTCCAATGCGTCCTGCGATGCCGACTTTTCCTCGCGGGCCTGCTTCAATGCCTGCGTTGCCTGCTCGTACTCCTCACTGCTGACTAACTTCTTCTCGAACAATGTCTTTTCTCGTTCGTAGTTGGTCAGTGCTTGGGCATAGTTGATTTCCGCCAGCCGCACGCGACTCTCCGCCGCGCTCAGCGAGTTCATGTCGGGGATGACCTTGAGCTTGGCGATGACCTCGTTCTCCTTCACCTCCTGGCCGGCCTCCTTGTATAATTCGGCGATGATGCCGTTGATCTGCGGCTTCACGGCTACCTCGTTGCGCGGACCTATCTGTCCGGTGATCAGCGTCTTCCGGCTTATGTCCATGTAGGCGACCTCATACTCGTTGAACACCTCCTTTTCAGGACGTGACTTCTTGAAGAGGAATACGAAGGTTCCGATGAAGATGAGGGCTATCAGCAGCCCGATTACGTATTTCAGTTTCTTTTTCATTGTATGTTTGTTTTTTCGTTATTCTCTATCGCTACTCCCGCAGTCCATACCTGACTCCCGTGCCAAGCCCCACACTGCGCTACGCTTGTATGGGGTTATTAGCACTTCGTGCGTCTTGCCCCTCCGGGGCTGCTCAAGGAATATGTTTATCATATATTGGAGCTTTTCGTTTTAACTACTAACTACTAACTGCTAACTACTAACTGCTAACTGCTCATTCGTCCCGCATGGCGTCAACTGGTTTGATGTGCATGGCGCGGTAGGCGGGGGCGATGCCGGCGAGGAGGCCGAGGAGCATCAGCAGGAGCAGGGCCGAGATGGCGGTGCCGAACTGGATCTGGAAGACGGCCTTGTGCTGGGAAATTACTTCGAGGAGGTTGAGGAGTAGCACGGAGAAGACGATGCCGGACAGACCCGCGACGGTGGTGAGGACGAGACCTTCGAGGATGATTTGCGTGAGGATGTCTCTCGGCGTGGCCCCGATGGCGCGGCGGATGCCGATCTCCACCGTCCGCTCGCGCACGACCACTAACATGATGTTGCTCACCCCGATGGCACCCGCCAACAGCGTGCCGATACCCACCAACCAAATCATGAAGTTGATACCACGGAACAGGTTGTCGATGATGCTGAACATCACCTCCATGTTGAGCATTCGAATGGCCTCCTTGTCGTCGGGAGCGATATAGTGCTGACGGGCAATCACTTGCTGTATCCTTCCCTCCAACTCGTTCATGTTGATCCCGGGCCTTCCCACGGTACAGATCACACCCACCACATCGCCGCTGTTCATGATGTCGCTCATCACCGAGAAAGGTACGGTGATTTCGTCCTCGCTGTTGCCCCAGAGGTTGATGTTGGAGGTACAGACATCCACGCCAATGACCTGGTAATAAACACCTCCCACGCAGATGTACTGTCCGCAAGGATTGTTGCCGTCGGGGAACAGCGTCTTCCAGACGCGCTCACCAATAATGCAGACTTTCCGCTTGTGTACCACATCGACCTGATTGAGATAACGTCCGAACTTCATGGTGGGTGCCTGCACCTTGACATAGTCGGCTTCCACACCCTTGACGGAGCAGCTGGCGGTGAGCTCATCGCGGGTGGCGGTAAGCCCCCACTCGGGCAGCAACGGGGTGACGACCTCCAACTCGGGTACCATCGTCTTCAACCGTTCAATGTCCTTTTGACGCAGATTCCATTGCCGCCCCTCCTTGAAGCCCTTGTAGGGTTTGGTGGTCTCGTTCGCCGCAAGGATGACGGTGTTGGTGGCGAAACCCTCGAAGTTCTTCTCCAACAGCTGTTTAAGCCCGTTGCCACCGCCGATGAGGAAGAGCAGCATGAAGAGCCCCCAGAAGATGCCGAAGCCCGTGAGGAAGCTGCGCCGCTTGTTCCGCGTCAGCGCATCGAGGATTTCTTGATATGTATCGGTGTCGAATCGCATGATTCTGTCTGTCTTTCTTTCCGTTCGTTTGTCTTTATCGTTTTCCCCGCAGTCCGTACCTGTCTCGGCCACGAACCCCCACACTGCGGCTGTCGCCTTGTGTGGGGTTACTGAGCTCTTCGAGCCCTTGCCCCTTCGGGGCTGCTCAAGGAAGTATTATCAATATATTCTTCATTATGCATTCTTCATTCTTCATTCTTAATTGTCATTCAGTGCTTGAATCGGGCGGATCTTCGCGGCTTTCATCGCGGGGGAGAGGCCGGCGAGGGTGCCGGCGACAACCAGCAGGACGGTGACGCCGAAGGAGATGCTGAGGCTGACGGTCGGGTTGACGAACACGTGGAAGGTCTCCCCGAAGAACTCCACCGAGGATTGTCCCACGGTCATCTTCATCACCTCGCAGGCGACCATGCCGAGAAACATCCCGATGTAGCCGAAGAAGGCGGTGATGGAGACGCTCTCTGCCAAAATCAGCTTCATGATTTCCCACGGCGATGCTCCGATGGCCTTGCGGATGCCGAACTCGCGAGTGCGCTCCTTGACGGTGATCAGCATGATGTTCGAAACACCCACGATGCCGCCCACCAACGTGAAGATTCCCAAAATCCACAATGCTGTGCGGATATAGTGCGTGCCCTTGTCCATCTGCATGTTCTGCGTGAAACGGTTCCAAATCCAGATGGAACTCTCGTCGTCGGGAGCGGCCTTATGTGCGCGGTTGAGGGCGGCGCGGTAGGTCTTCTCAAACCGGTCGTTCTCCTCTTCCGTCGTCAGTCCGTGAAACGAAAAGTTGATAATGTCAACATTGTTGAGGTCGTTCGTGATTACCTGCATGGTCGTTATCGGCGCATACGCCTCCACGCGCTGCGCGGTGCGGTCTGTCTTATACACTCCCACCACTACCCACGTGATGTTGTCGGTAGTCACCGTCTTGCCTATCAGGGAGGCGTAATCTTCGCCACCGTTCATCAGCTCCGTGGCGTGGGAAGCGGCCAAGACAATGGACTTCCGATGCTGCTTTATGTCATTTGGGTTGAGAAAACGCCCTTCCAGCATCTCAATCTTGTTCATCTCCATCAAAGAGGGATAACTACCGTTCAGATAAACGGATGTGTGACGACTTTTAAAGGCCAAGGTATAAGGACCTTTGTAGAGCTCCGGGGAAATGTTATCTACATTATCGGCAAACAGGGCGCTTTGGGTGATGGCAACATCTTGGTCGTTGAGATTAATGCGCCGACCGGTCTGGTAGCCATTTGCAGGTTTGCTGGTGACGCCGCCATAAACCGCCATCGTGTTGGTGGCGAATTGGTTGCCCTGGTTCATGAAGGCGTTCATCAGCCCATTGCCCGCCCCGAGGAGCACAATGAGCATGAAGATGCCCCACGCCACCGCGAAACCCGTGAGGGCGGTGCGCAGCTTGTTGCGCCGGATCGACTCCCAAATCTCTTCAAACAGGTCTTTCATGGCTCATTTCATAATGGTGGTGGTGCCGAAAACAGAGGCGGTATGGCTCTCGTTGACCGTGGTCTCGCCGATGATGCCATCCTTGATGTGGATGATCTTGTCAGTACAATTGGCCACGCCGCTCTCGTGTGTCACCACAATGATGGTGACCTTTTCCGTGCGGTTGAGCTCCGTGAGCAGGTTCATCACCTCCACAGACGTTTTGGAATCGAGGGCGCCCGTCGGCTCATCAGCCAGCAGGATACGCGGCTGCGTGATGAGCGCCCGTGCGATCGCCACACGCTGCTTCTGTCCGCCCGAAAGCTCGTTAGGGTAGTGCGTGGCCCAATCCGCCAACCCGAAACGCTCCAAGAAGCTCATGGCCAGTTCGTTGCGCTTCTTCCGACTCACCCCTTGGTAGTACAGCGGCAGCTCCACGTTCTCCACCGCCGTCTTGAAGTTGATGAGGTTGAACGACTGGAACACGAAACCGATCATCTGGTTGCGGTAGTGCGCCGCCTCCGTCTCGCTCAGGTTCTTGATGAGCTTGCCGTCTAACCAGTACTCGCCATCGTCGTAGTTGTCGAGGATGCCGAGGATGTTCAGCAGGGTGGATTTTCCCGAGCCGGATGCGCCCATGATGGAGACGAACTCGCCCTCGCCGATGCCGAGGTCGATGCCTTTCAGCACGTGCAGCGGCTGCCCGTTGTCGTAGGTTTTGTGGATGCCGTGTAATTCAATTAACATAACTCGTAATTCAATTATCGCCAATCAAAGGTGGTGTAGAGACGCAAAATATTGCGTCTCTACAGATTCCTAAATCGTATCCGTTTCAGATAACGCATCATCCGTCTCTTTATTGCTGCTGATGTGCAATTTCACGCCTTTTTCGGGATTGGTGTTGATGGTGATGTCGTAGGTGGTGTTGTCGTCACGCAGTTCATTGAGCACAGGGTCGATGATGCTGTCGAAATCCCGGGCGCCGTAGTAGGTGTCGGTGTTGGTGTAGTCACCCTCTTCGAGCCAGCGTTCCCATTGCTCGCCGGTGCGCTCCAGCCGCTTTTCGAGGTCGTCGCGTTCGCTCACCTTGATGCCGAATCCGATGATGCCGAAAAGGCTGGCCAGCCACAAGGCTAACAAAGTCCAGCCGACCCATTTGTGCTTGCGCTCGCCGCCGGCAGCACGCACACACAACACGGCGATGCCGATGACGGGACAGAGCAGGAAGAGGGCGCAGCTGCCTAACAGACCCATGTCGAGGGCATTGCCGAAGGTTCCGGGAGAATGGGTGAGCATGGCCACGAACATGGCGATGAAGATGCCTAAGACAGCCACCGCCAGACTGGTGCCGATGATGATGCCCAACACGATCAGACAAATCTTCACGATTTTGCCGAGGGTGCTGGCACCTGCACTTCGCTCCACAGGCTCCTGATGGAAGTTGTCGATGTTCTCCAAGGTGGGCTCAAAGCCTTGCATCTCAAGGAATTGCGCTTTGGTTTTCGCCTCGGGCATCGCGATGAGGAGAATCAGGTAGATGAGGATGCCCCAACCGAAGCTGATGAGGGTGAGGATCACGAACAGGACGCGCACGATCACCGGATCGATGTCGAAATAGACTGCCAGACCGCTTGCCACGCCGCTCACCATGCGGTCGTTGCTGTTGCGGTAGAGCTTGCGCAGACGGCGCGGCTGCTTGCTCGTGGTTTTGTCGGAGTTTTCGGCAGCGTTGTTGTTCGCGAAATGATCCGCGGTTGTTTGGCTGTCACCGCTTTCGTCCTCGAACTGCTCAGGCTTCCCGATGACTTCGATAACCTCATCTACGTCGTTGATTTCCACTACGTTGCGGTTCTGCATCTTGTAGGTCAGCAGTTCCGCCATCCGCTCTTCGATGTCGCGGACGATTTCTTCCCGCTCTTCTTCGGGGAATCTTTTTTCGATGTCGGCGAGATAGTGGCTCAGCCGATCGCAGGCGTCCTCGTCGATGTTGAACACGAATCCGCCCAAATTGATTGTTAAGGTCTTTTTCATATTATTGGTGTCTTTTTGTTCTTTCTGATCTAAAACTGCATTTCTAATTCTTTTGTCTGTCCGCCCCACATTGCGGCAATCGCCTTATGTGGGGTTAATTGCACTTCGTACGTTTTGTCCCTTCGGGACTGCTTAAGGAATTATTTTCAATATTATTCTTCATTCTTCATTCTTCATTCTCCATTATACATTCTTCATTCTTAATTCTCAAATGTTCGACGGCTTGCTGGAGTTCCTCCCAGCCGGTTTCCAATTCGGAGAGGAAGGCCTGGCCGGATTCGGTGAGCTCGTAGTACTTGCGCGGGGGGCCGGAGACGGACTCCTGCCATTCGTATTGCAGGATACCGTTGTTCTTCAGTCGCGAGAGGAGCGGGTAGAGCGTGCCTTCCACCACAATCATCTTCGCCTCTTTCAATTCGTTGATGATGTCGGAGACGTATGCGGGCTTCTTGTTGATTATCAAAAGGATACAATACTCAAGATACCCTTTCCGCATCTGCGACTTCACATTTTCTGCATTGATATTCATCGTTTCTTGCTTTGAAGTTTGACGCGGCAAAGATACAAAAATTTCAGTACCTTGTATCGCATAGTACTATTTTTTTTGAAATATTTTTCACCGGCAAATGTAACTGTTTTTATATCAAATATTTATGTTGATAATGCAGGGATGCCGCACTGCGACATCCCTACAACCTCACAGCGAATCGCAGGGGTACACCGGACCTACACCGGAGTTACACCGGAGTTACACCGGAGTTGGACAGGAGTTGGACCGGAGGTAGAGACACAAAATTTTGCGTCTCTACACCCTTTGTAACCGTGTAAACACCTAACCATGTAACCCTTATACTACACCGCCGACAGCAGCATGAAAATCCCGATTCCCAAGTAGTTGCCGACGGCATACCCGAGGAGACCGATGGCGATGCCGGGGAGGATCACCGATTTGTTGTGCAGGACGGCGGCCACCATGGGCACGAAGGGCGGGGAGTTGATGAGGGAGATAGAGGCCGCCAGGGTGAGGTCGCCGTCGATTTTGAGGATTTTGGCGAACAGTAACTGGAGCAGCAGCGATCCGAACACCGCGAAAGCGATGTAATATAATATAAAGATGTATCGGCTGAATTCGAGGTCGTGGACGTTCACCATCGTGGCCACGGCAAGGCAGAAAACGTACACGAAATAGAGGCCCGTGTCGAAGGTTCCCTCCAGCTTTTGGATGGGTTTCCAGAACGAGAGTGCGATGGAAAGGGTGGTGAGCAGGAGGATGATGACGGCCGTGCTGTTGTCGATGGGGATGACCATCGATAGCGCGTAGGAGATAGCCACGATGACCACGGCGACACCTATGCCGGCGGCACGATTCGCGAGGCGGGAACGAAAGGGCTTGTCCGGGACAGTTTCCGTTGCGGGAGTGTCCGGGGTGTCGTCAAGGGTGGGGGAGTGCTGCTCGGTGGGGAAAAGCCAACGGACCACCTTCCGGCCGAGGAAGACGATGAAAAGGAGGTAGAGACTGGTGACCACGAGGTCGTAACCAGAAACCAGCAGGAAGAGGTTGTCGGGGAGGTGTACGGCTTTGGACACGGGCGCGAAATTGGGGATGCCGCCGGTGTAGATGCCGGTCATCGCCGCGCTCACCCTCGCGAAGTCCGCATGCGGGATGCCCGCGCTAACAGCCTGTTTCTGAAACAGAAAGAACCCGCCTATGGTGACGATGAGGATGCTGAACAACCCGATGAGGAAGGCCTTGAGCGCGGCTTTCGCCGACCATGCCCGGAAGTCGCAGCCCATCAGCATCAGCGGGATGGAGAGCAGCACCGTCACGTTGGAGACGTTGGTGCAGACCTTCCGGGCCGGCTCATCCACGAGGCCGATGTTGCCGACCGCCAGCCCGATGACGTAGAGAATCACCATCGGGGATATTTTCTCGATGACGGGCCATCGTTTCGCCGCGAGCATGACCAGCAGCGGGACGGCAAGGAGGTAGAGGACGGTTAATAGCATCGCTGACGGTTAAAGTTCAAAGTTCCAAGTTTAAGGTTTAAGGTTTAAGGTTTCAATCCGCGAAAATAGTGTTTTTTCGGACACGGTGTTCGCGGTTTGAAAAAATCGTACCTTTGCCGTCCAAAATTACGATTATGCGTTACCAACCTTTGTCAGCTGAATTTTACACCCGCAACCGCCGCAATGTGGTCGGCGAGATGGCGGAGAATTCCGTCGCCATTCTGGTCTCCCACGACGAATACCCCCGCTGCGGCGACACCACCCATCCCTTCCGGCAGAACTCGGAGCTGCTCTACCTCTGCGGCATCGACCAGGAGGAGACAATCCTGATGATGGCCCCGTGGCATCCGACCCCGGACTACCGCGAGGTGCTCTTCATCAAGAACCCGTCGCCCGAGAAGATTGTCTGGTTCGGGCACCGGCTCTCGAAGGAGGATGCGAAGAGGATTTCCGGCGTGCAGAATGTAATGTTCATCGAGGAATTCGAGAGCGTCCTCAATGCCGTGATGGTGCAGTCGGAGCACGTCTATCTCCATATTCCCGAGGACCCGCGTTTCCGCCAGGAGCTCCCGACGCGCGAGATCCGTTTCGCCGAACAGCTGAAGAAGGACTACCCGTTGCACGACTACCGCCGTCTCGCCCCGATCCTCTATCCGTTGCGCAACGTCAAGTGCGCCGAGGAGTTGCAGACGATGAAGAAGGCCTGCGAGATCACCGGTAAGATGTTTCGGAGAGCGTTATCGGCCATTAAGCCAGGGAAATACGAGTACGAGATAGAGGCCGAGATGACCTACGAGGTGATCCGCAACGGTGCCACCACGCATTCGTTTGCGCCCATCATCGCCGCTGGTCCCGACACCTGTATTCTCCACTACATCAAGAACGACAAACAGATGCACGACGGTGACCTGCTGCTGATGGATTTTGGTGCCGAATATGCCAACTATGCCGGCGATTGCTCCCGCACCGTGCCTGTGAACGGCAAATTCACCTCGCGGCAAAAGGCTGTCTATGAGGCCGTTCTGTCGATATATAAGGAGACGATTCCGCTCTTCAAGCCCGGCATGACCATCCACAAGATCAACGACTATGTCTTCAAACGGATGGATGAGGAACTGATTAAGCTGGGGTTATACACCCAAGAGGATGTGGACAAGCAAGATCCTGCAATGCCTTGCTTCAAGAAGTACTACATGCACAACACCAGCCATTTCATCGGCTTGGACGTGCATGATGTGGGTCAGCGCGACTGGGTGTTTCAGCCCGGCAACGTGCTGAGTTGCGAGCCCGGTATCTACATCGCCGAGGAGGGCATCGGCGTCCGCATCGAAACCGACGTGGTGGTCGGGGAAACCCCCATCGACCTGATGGCGGATGTGCCGGTGGAAGTCGAAGAAATCGAGGCACTGATGCGCGGCGCGGCTAATAGTTAGCAGTTAGCAGTTAGCAGTTAGCAGTTCCGGGGAAATGAACTGTTCGGTGTTGATACTTTCCTTTTGAGGTTTGCTGGGTGATTGTTTCTCTCTTTATTTTTGCAAACCAGTTGAAAATAAAAAGAAAAGTGTTTGACATGAAACATAGTATTGTACAAGAAAAAAGCCGACGCTTTGCCTCGAGAATCATAAAGATGCATCAGTATTTGCAGCAACAAAAGAGGGAGTTTGTTATGTCGAAACAGCTATTGCGTTCAGGAACAAGTATTGGTGCCAATATAAGCGAGGCATTATGTGCTCAGTCGAAAAAAGATTTTTATGCGAAAATGTATATTGCATACAAAGAAGCTTCAGAAACGTTATATTGGATTGATATGCTGTTTGAAAATGGATATATTACTGCTCCTCAACATGAGAGTGTTCGGAATGACGACATAGAACTTGTAAAAATCCTGTCGGCGATAACGAAAACTCAGAAATTCCCTAAACCCAATAATGTTCCGAACCCTCAACTGCTAACTGCTAACTGCTAACTACTAACTATGATATTAGATAACATCCTCCAATGTCGCACCCTCTCCATCACCGGTATGGCTAAAAATACCGGCAAGACGGTGACGCTCAACTATTTGCTGGAGTTGCTTCGGGAACGGGGCAAGACGGTGGCGGTGACGAGTATCGGTATCGACGGGGAGAAGACCGACCAGGTGACGCAGACTGAGAAGCCCGAAATCGAACTGTATGAGGGAACGCTGTTCGTGACGTCGGAGTACCACTACCGGCAGCGGCAGTTGCTCTCGGAAATCGTGGATCTGTCGGAAGAGAGCACCTCTTTAGGCCGTTTGGTGACGGCGCGGGTGTTGCAGGCCGGCAAGGTGATTCTGTCGGGTCCCGCGACCACGGGCGGGGTGCGTAAAGTGCTGGATAGGATGGGGGAGTTCGGAGTCGATCTGACCATCGTCGATGGGGCGCTGTCGCGGAAGAGCCACGCTGCGCCGACCATTACCGACGGGCTGATTCTCTCCACCGGAGCGGCCATCGCCCCGGATCTCAATACCATCGTGAAGAAGACCTCCGAATTGCATGATTTGATGCAACTCCCTGAATACGAAACGGATAAAGCTGACGAGTTGCTGCAGGTCGAGAACGGCATTTTTGCGTTAGAGGAGGGGAACCCCGTCTCGCTGAACATTCCCTCGTCGTTGCTGTCCGACAAATACAAGACGGAACTTTTCTCGCACGGCAACCAACTTTTCATCAGCGGCATCCTCACCGACATGATGCTGAACTTCCTGAAGATGCAGCCCGAAGTGAAAAACGCCGCCGTCATTGTGAAGGATTTCACCAAGATTTTCGTCTCCCCGATGACATTGCGTCTCTTTTTGAGCAAAGGCGGAAGACTCTATGTCTTGAAACGCCCGAACCTCTTGGCTGTGACCGTTAATCCCATAGCACCCAGCGGTTTCTCTGTCCCCTCTGAGGTGCTGGTCAAGGCCATGGAACGGGTGTTTGACGTGCCGGTGTATGACGTGAGATGCGAGACGTTGTCGTAATCACAATACAGTAAAGCTTCCTTTCAGATAATACGGTCTGCCTATGATATCATAGAAGCGGATGATGTAGTTGTAAACGGCGCTATAGTAGATTTTACCATTGATAGTACCATCCCATCGGAAATGTTTGTCGCTGGCATGGAAAACTTGCACGCCCCAGCGATTGAAAATACTGATTTCGAACTCGTTAATGAAAGGATGGTATGCTTCAGGAAGGTAGAAATAGTCATTGATTCCGTCGATGCGGGAAGGGGTGATGGCGTTTGGGAGGTAGAGGAAAAGGGAGTCATTTTCACCGAAGGGTATGGTGTCAGGCTCGGGGCCGGGGTCGTCGCCGCCATCGAGTGTAAGTGTCAGGATAACCGTACTGTCGCAGTCCATATGGTTGTTGAAATGCTGAGTGTAAGTTCCCGATTCGTTGTATGTCACGTCGTTCCAAACAAAAGACTGGTGGGCAGTCTGCTCGATATGTACCGTGTCGTGCGGCATTACCGTAAGGAACAGCGTGATTTCGCTCTCGCAGTCGGCGGCGGACACGGTGTGCGTACGGACAATCTCCCCCACCTCTGCCGTCTCCTGCGCACTTAACGTAAAACCATTGTTAATATATGTCGAACCTTGACAAACCGTGTCGTAAATCACCTGCGGGTTGTTGTCAATCACCATCACGTCGGCGGAGTCGGTGTTCGTGCAGCCGTGCTCATTGCTCACCGTCACAACGTATGTCATGCTCTGCAACGGTACATCGTGAAAGTGCGGCTCGGTACTTCCTGTATTCCATTGGTAGGACAGCGTAGTGTCGTAAACATTTTGTGGCGGTGGGAAACTGCGGACGGCACGCACCAATAACTGCAGTTGTTTATCGAGTATTTGAGGTGATCCCGTGAGGGAGGAAAAGAATCCATAGGCGCCATCATCGGCAAAAGAGAACTTAACTGCGTGTTGGGCGGACACTTCGGAGCTGCTCCAATAGGGGAAGCCGAAGAAATCGGATGAAGGGCCCTCGGTAACTATAGGATTCCCCCCTGCGTTTACCAATGCGGTTTGAAGAAGCGAAAGCTGTGCGTAGATCATAGCAAGCTGGCCTGTGGCGGGCAGATACCATCCATGCTCGAAATCCACGGCACCGGCGGCATAATGGTAACCCGGTCCGTAGAAATTCCGTATCTGTTGCGTGTTTGTGTATCCGGATGTGTCTGCTAAAGAAGCTTGTACGAAAGTGGAACTATAGTTGGGAAGCGAGGGTATGTCATCCGAGGTGGTTGACCATGGAATCATGTACGATAGATCGTGAAGAGCCACCGCCCAGCCGCTGCCGTCCGCACGCACGAAAAAGACAACGCCCTGCGAGCCGTCGGGGGCGGTGTAAAGATCACCCACATGGAAAACCTGCCCGAAGCCTATCATTACGGCAAACTGCAACAATATATGGAGAATCAGCTTTTTCATATTCAACAAATGAATCAAAAGTTACGGATAGTCCGTACGGACAACGACACGGATTTGTTGACAACACTCAACGAAGTACCATTGTTCAAAGCCCATGCTTCGTAGGGTGATTTTTCAGTGGAGGACCAATAACTCCATTCTGAATCCAAAGGAAAAACAGCTTCTCCAACGGTTTGCAGGGAGTTGTTCACTATCCCGAGGGTTGCGTATATATGATAGAGTTGCCCAGCGGCGGGAAGATACCAACCGTGTTCATAATCCACGTGGTGAGCCGCCGGATACTGGGCAGCGGTTCCCGAGGCCCTGATGGATGCCGTGTTCTGATAGCCGTCCACATCTCCCATCGTGGAAAAAGCGCTTGTATAGTTCGTCAAAGTCGGGATGTCCAAAGCCAACAAAAGGCCCCATATCAATAAGTTAGGTTCATCCTGCAAATTGACCGCCCAACCATGCTCTCCCGTGTCATCCACGTAAAAAACAACACCCATAGCCACTTTTCCGCATGGCCAGTCAGCGGGGTGCACAAAGGTGCTGTCCGTACACAAAATATCGCCCACCTCCACGATTGGCAATTCAGAAGACAACGTGACAGAGGCATTGGCCCCAATGGCGTGCAACTCGGTCTCCTGTCCCACACAAATCACCGTAGGATCGGCCAAAGCGGTGATTTCCGGAACCCCGGCCACAATGATCTGCAACGCAGTAATGCTGTCACAACCGCTGGCTGTTGTGTCATTATGGACGAAAATGAAGTACCCCAAACTATCCTGAACGCCCAACTGGAATCCATGCTGCGAATAGTCGGAACCGATGCATACCGTGTCGAAATAGTAGTCGTAATAGGCCGGAAAAACATTGACTTCTAATGGAATAGAACCGTTTCCGCAGCCATTGGCGCCGGTCAGTGTGATCATGGAGGTGTCTGGTGCATCCTGCGAGAAATAGAGCATGACAGAGTTCGAGCCCTGACCGCTCACAATGGTCACCCCTGATGGCACGTTCCATTCAATAAAGGTCAATCCTTCGGAATTGAAAAGGGTGTATTGCTCCACAGCCCTAGTACACACTGTCGTTGGACCATTGATGAGATTGGGAAGCGTGAACGAAGCGTTGACCGTGAGGTGCAGCACTGTTGTGGAGTCGCAGCCGCCGGGCCTTGGCACCGTAGTGGAGTCCACAATCACCCCCACTGAAAGCTGGCTGAACAGGAACCCGTAGTCGTTGTAGTCGTCGCCCTCGCAAGCCGCGTCATAGATGTGATAGAAACGTTGATCGACGTGCAGATACAAGGTGGACGTGGCCCCCACCTCGCAATTGGTGATGTCATAGTAAACGTTATGGATGACCTGGTCTCCCTCCGTCATTTGGGGAGGTAATTCAAAACCATAATTGTGATAGGTGTCGCCTTGGCAGATGGTGTCATAATAGTCCTGATCCTGCATGGGAACGTTCTGGCTGACAATGGTTCCGGAGAAGGTGAGCTGGCATCCGGTGACGGTGTTGGCCACGCAAGTGATAATGGTATCACCCTGCACCATGCAGATCGTGGAGGTGGCGGTGCTGCCGTCGTTCCAAAGATAGCTTTCGAACCCCTGCGGTGCACTGAGCGTTACCTGAGTGCTGTCGCAATCGGAAAAAGAGAGTTTGTTATTTATACACCTTGCAGTAAAATAGGCGTACCCGAAGTGGGCTTGATAGGCGCAGTCATACGTGGAGAGCTGCAGCTTCACGGTCTGCCCCGCGAAAGCCGACAAGTCGAAGCCGTTGGTCGTCCATGGCCGCCACATAATTTGTGAATTTTCTGAATATTCATACGGTTGGAAGCCGGGAATATCGCTCGATGCGACCACATCGTATTCCATGCAGTCGTTCAAAAGATCACCGTCGGCATCAAGCATGCGGATGAGGAAGCGCGGCTGCATGGGGAGTGGGTGATCGGGATTCTCCAGCACAACCGCATATTTCAGCAGCAGAATAGGCTGATCCGGGTCCACTGTGAAGGTGTAGATCAGCGACTCTGTCTGACCTCCTGCCTGCTCGCACCCCAATCTGATTACGGCACTTTCCCCGTCCGGGAGCAGTGGCAGTTGCCCGCCTGTCCGCGGATCCGTTCCCTGCTGTGTGATGAGAGTGTGGTGACCTGGCATGATGCCGATGCTCATGGGCGTATTCGTGAGAGTTCCGTCGATTGGCCCGTAGGTTCCTGTCACTTGATCACTCGTCAAATCCAAGAAATCCGGGCACTGTGCTTGAACGGTGAGCGCGAAAAGCACCCACAGCAAGGAGAATAGGATTGTTTTGGTACGGTACATGGGGACAGGTTTTAATAATGGGTGTAGGGGCGAATGATTATTCGCCCCTACATTCATCAATTCATCATTCTTAATTCTTAATTCTTAATTCTGAATTACTCCACGTGTTTCAGCTTCTCCACGACCATCGGCCGGTCTTCGGCATACGTCACGCCGAACCATTCGGACTTGGTGGGCAGCACGCGCACACGGGCGTCGCCGCTGGCCATCACGGCGGAGACGGCGTCGGGGATCGGGAACTCGGCCTTGATGTTGGCTTCGTTGTCCTTCAGGAACTGCGCGAACATGCTCTCCAGCTTGTCGAAGAAGCGCGGGGAGAAGCCCCAGAAGTTCATGGAGACGGGTTCCTCGCCGGTGAGCGGGGTCACCACGCCGTCCTCGTCGTTCTGAATGCCGTTGGCCGTGCGGCCGATCTTGCGCATCTCCTTGACGGTGGTCAGGTAGCCTTCGCCATCGACCTGGCACACGCCACGCGACACGGTGCCGTTCTCCGACAGGGTGTTGGCTAAACGGTAGCCCACCATCGCAAAAGCAGTAGGATCGTTAGCGGTCTCCTTAGTCAAGTAGTCAGCCAAAATTTGGAACGGCTCCTTGCCGTAGAAGTCGTCGGCGTTGATGACGGTAAACGGCTCTTTCACAGCGTCTTTCGCCACCAGAATAGCGTGCGCGGTGCCGTAGGGTTTCACGCGCTCGGGATTCACGGAGAAGCCTGCGGGCAGCATGTCTAATTCCTGGAAGACGTATTCCACCGGGATGACGTTCTTGTATCTCGGCAGGATGTACTCCTGGAAGTCGGCTTCCATGCTGCGGCGGATGACGAGCACCACTTTGCCGTAGCCGGCTTGCGCGGCGTACTTCACGGAGTAGTCGAGGATGGTTTCACCGTTCGGACCCATTTGGTCCAGTTGTTTCAGTCCGCCGTAGCGGCTTCCCATGCCGGCGGCGAGAATAAGTAGGGTTGGTTTCATTATTTTGGGTTTTAGGGTTAAGACAATAGCAGTTAGCAGTTAGTAGTTAGCAGTTGACGGTCAAAGTTCAAGGTTCAAGGTTGAGGGAATAGTCATAAATCACAAGTCTCACGTCACACGTCACACGTCTCACATCGGTTTAATCTTCCTGGCCAATTTCGCGCAGAGCCCCGGGAAGAACCGTTTGATGTGGGCCATGATGAGTTCGCTGCTGCCGACGAGCTGTTCGCGTTTCTCCTTGGCGATGGCCTTGTAGATGATGCGGGAGGCTTTCTCGGGGGTGATGCCGCCGGCCTGCCCCGCGTCCATCTTGCCGTGCTTGCGGCCGTCCTTCTCCAGCGAGTTGACGGAGATATTGGTTTGCACGCGGCCGGGTGTGAGGATGGTGACGCGGATGCCGTCCTTGTAGTTTTCCGCCGCCACGGTCTCAAAGAAGCCATAAAGCGCGTGCTTGGCCGACGAATAGGCGCACCGCAACGGGAATCCGAAGAGTCCGGCGATGCTGGTGGTGACGGCCAGCTGTCCGCCGCCCTGCGCAATCATCTTGGGCAGCACGGACTTGGTGAGGATGACCGGCGCGTAGAAGTCGATGTCCATCACCTTGCGGATAACGGCCATGTCGGTCTCCACGGTGGTGCCGCGTTGGCTGATGCCGGCGTTGTTGTAGAAGAGGTCGATGCGCCCGTAGGCGTTCCAGGCGTCTTCGGCGAGTTGCGGCAGCGCGTCGGTTTGCCCGAGGTCGAACGGGAGGTTGGTCACCGCCTCCGCGCCGCGCCGCATGCACTCTTCGCGCACCTGCTCCAGGAGGTCGGGCTCCAGTGCGGTGAGGATCAGACGTGCCCCCGCCTCCGCGAACCGGAACGCGGTCTCCTTCCCGATGCCCGAGGAGGTCCCGGTAATCCAAACGACTTTGTGATTATAGTGGTTCATACAATTGCCATATTTTTAATCGGCAAAAGTACAAAAAATCTCTTTTGATGTGGAAATCCTGCGAAAAGCCGGCTGAACTAACTCTGAAGAGTCCTATACACCACCACCGCCTCGTCATCCCCCGCTGTCACGGTGAACTCGTCGCCCACCGCCTCGTTCAGGCTCCCTTGCCACAACCAGTTGAAAGAACGGTCGTTGACGGGATACTTCAGCCCGGTGAAGGTCAGTTGCGTGTGCGGGGTGCGGGCGAAAACCGAAACTTGCATTCCTGGGATTGAGGCGAGCGTGACCGATCCGCGCATCACGTTGAACACGCCGTGCTCGGTCAGCATCGCGAGGTGTAGCTGTTCCGAATACATCACCATGATGCTCAGGTTCGCGATGAAATGGTCTTCACGCAAACCGCCGCAACCCATCAACAAGATATCGTCATAACCGCTTGCCATGCAATATTTTAACGCCTTCTGGAGATCATTGTATTCCTCGCTGCTGTCTTGATAATATGGGATTTTATGCCCTTCTGTGACGATACAATGCGTTGCCGTAGAGACGCAAAATTTTGCGTCTCTACAACTGAGGGAACCCGAATCTGTTTGCGAATTGTCGAGATTTGTTTGTTGTTGCAACATCTCCGCATCCATCGAATCCCCGTCGCCCACCACAACATCGGGTATGATGTTGATCGACAATAACTTTTGAAGCGCACCGTCACAACAGATGATGCGCTTCTTTTTATCGTTAAGAATACTCAAAGACAACTCGGAAGAGGGAATTTCGCCGTTGGCCACGATGATGGTCGGGAAATTGGCGAACTGCTTCTGCCAAAAATTGTAATGTTGGTCGTTCATCTTGAGGTTCCAAGTTCAAGGTGTTGTAGAGACGCAAAATTTTGCGTCTCTACTAAAACCATCTCACGATATTGAAATCCTGATTGTGCGGCAGCAGCTCGTGATTGGGGGTCACGCGGATGGCGCAATCCCAAACGCCGATGCGGCTTGCGACCTCGTCGCACACGAACGTGCAGACGCCGTTGCGTTCCACCTCGAAGACGAACGGGACTTTGTACTCCAATTTCGGCTTCTGACCGTGGTCCTCGGCAGAGACGAATACCATCTCGACTTTCACATCCTCGGGACGTAGCGAACCGAGACGCAAGTCCAGCTTGCAGCGCATCCGGTCACCCACGCAATAGGTGTTCTTGTCGGTCTTCTTGTATTCCACGCCGACGCATTGGATCTCGTTCCACCCGGACAGCACATTCTCGCGCCATTTGAGCAGCAATCTCACGTTTTCGTTATCGTTCTGATGCAAACGATGGTAACGGTTCATCAGTTTGCGGTAGAATTTGCGGTAATAGTCGTCCAATTGACGCTTCATGGTGAAATGCGGGGAAATCTTCGTGAAGCAGTTCTTCATCATCTGCACCCACTCCGTCGGGATACCTTCGTCATCGCGGGTGTAGAAAGCTTTGGTTATCATCTCGTTGATGATGATATAGAGGGTCTCCGCATCCAATTCGTCCTGCAGACGGTTGTCTTGGTAGGTGATCTGCTCTTTCAAAGCCCAGCCGGCGCCGGGAACGTAACCTTCCGCCCACCAGCCGTCCAGCACACTGAGGTTCAGCACACCGTTCATCACGGCCTTCTCACCGCTGGTGCCGGAAGCCTCCAACGGACGCGTCGGGGTGTTCATCCAGACATCGCAACCCGACACTAACTTCTTGGCCAAGATCATGTTGTAGTTCTCCACAAAGACAATCTTGCCGATAAATTCGGGTTTGCGGCTCAGCTCGATGATGCGCTTGATGAGGTCCTGACCGGCCTTGTCGTGCGGGTGCGCTTTGCCAGCGAAGATGAACTGCACGGGCTTTTCGGGATTGTTGAGCAGTACTTTGAGCTTTTCCTCGTTCATGAAGAGCAGATGGGCGCGTTTATAGGTGGCGAAGCGGCGGGCGAAACCGATGGTCAGCACGTCGTCGCGCAGTGCCCTGAGGGTGGCGTCGATGAGTGCAGGCGACTCGTTGCGGGTGCGCATCTGCTCGGTCAACATCTCCTTGATGGCGGTGAACATCTCCTTGCGCAATTCCTGCTTGAGCTGCCAGATAGTGGTGTCAGGAACGGTGTTTATCTTGTTCCAGACCAGCGGGTTAGAGCAATCTTCGAAAAATTCGTCGCCGAAGACGCTGCGGTGCAAAGCCTGCCATTTCTTGTGCGCCCAGGTGGGGTAGTGTACACCGTTGGTCACGTAACCGATGTGTGACTCTTCAGCGAAACGACCTTCATACAGGTCGGCGAACATCTCCTGCGACACGCGGCCGTGGATGCGGCTCACGCCGTTGATCTCCTGCGAGAAACGGCACGCCAGGATGCTCATCGAGAACTTGTCGAAGGTGTCGGTGTCGTGTTTGCGACCGAAGCCCATGAAGGTCTCCCAACTGACGTTGAACAGCTGAGAGTAAGTGGCGAAGTAGGTGCGCATGAGGTCTTCCGTGAAGGCATCGTGACCCGCGGGCACAGGCGTGTGGGTGGTGTAGAGCGAGGAGGCTTTCACCAGCTCCACCGCCACCTGACGGTTCACATGCTCCTGTTGCATCACTTGCAGGATGCGCTCCAGGTTCAGGAAGGCGGCATGGCCTTCGTTAAGGTGATAGATGGTCGGGTCCTCGCCGATGGCCTTGAGCATACGCACACCGCCAATGCCGAGGAGAATCTCCTGTTTGAGACGGTTCTCAACATCGCCGCCGTACAAGGTGGCTGTCACGCCGCGATCCTCCTGCCAGTTCTTGTCGAAGTCAGTGTCAAGGAGATACAACGGGATGCGGCCCACATCCACGCGCCAAATGCGGGCGTAGAGATTGCGGCCGGGCATCGCCACGCTGACCATGAGCCATTCGCCATTCTCGTCCTTGTAGGGCTTGATGGGCAGCTTGGAAAAACTTTGCGGCGGATAGAGGTTGACTTGCTCGCCGTATGCGGAAATCTGCTGCTGGAAGTAGCCGTAGCGGTAGAGCAGACCCACGCCGAGCATGTTCACGTTGCAGTCGCTGGCCTCTTTGAGGTAGTCGCCGGCCAACATGCCGAGACCGCCGGAGAAGATTTTCAGCTCGTTGCTGATGCCGAACTCCATGCTGAAGTAGGCGATTCGGTCCTCCTCGCGGCTGCGCGGGGTGTTCATGTAGGTGGTGAACTTGTCGTAAACCTGATGTAACTTGTTGAGATATGTTTCGTTTTGGGCGAAATTCTCCAAACGCTCCAACGGAAGCAGCTGCAAGGCGTGAACGGGGTTCTCCTCGCAGGCCTTCCATAGCGACGGACCGGCAATTTCCTCGAACAGTTCGCGTGCCTCAAAGGTCCAGCTCCACCACAAGTTCTCGGAGAGTTTCTCCAAAAGTTGCAGGGCTGCCGGCAGATGCGATTTCACGGAGACGCGGTGCCATTCGGGACGCTCTACGCTCAACTCCTTTACCATCTGGCCTACATTGGAGGTTTTGTTCTGGTACTGCGTGTAACGGTCGCCACTCTTGCCTAACGCAATGGCGTAAGTCTCTTCGTAGTTGGCGTAAAGATGAGACCACAACGCTTTTTCCGCAATGGTCATGGCGGTCTGGCGGATGTCGGCCATCGCCTTGTCCGTGCAATGGAGGTAGAACAGAATCTGCTCGGCGATGTTTTTCACCACTTCGTCGTCATTGTGGTCGGTGCGTTGGATCACGCTGACGCTCTGTTGCTGGGTGAAATGTTCCTGCACCCACGCGCCGAAACCGGCCAAAGAGGTCGTGATGGTCGGGATGCCGAACGCGATGCTCTCCAACGGGGTGTAACCCCATGGTTCATAATACGATGGGAACACGGAGAGGTCGAATCCGATGAGCAGGTCATAGTATTTCAGATTGAAGATGCCGTCCTCGCCGTCGAGATAAACCGGTGCGAAGACAATCTTCACATTCTGGTCTGCAGCATTGTGCAAACCGTTGTTGTTCAATTCGTTGAGAATCGGATCGTGATAAGGGTCGTGCAATACGTGCGTCACAAAACGGTCGGACATGGGCACACCGCTCACGGGCTGGGTCATCTGGGCGGCGATCTCCTCGTTGCGGCCGCTCTGACCGGCGGGAACGGTGATGAAGGCCACGACGGGACGGTCGGGATTGGCCTCGGAAACTTTCGCCAAACTCTTGATAAAGACGTCAATGCCCTTGTTTTTGAACTCGTAGCGACCGCTGTTGATGACCAGCAGGGCATTCTCGGGAATCTGCGTCTGCGTGAGGGTGGAGGCCACCTGGAGCAGCTTTTCGCGGGCGACCTTGCGTTTGCGGTCGAACTCCTCGCCCTGCGGCACGAAAGCGTTCTCGAAGCCGTTGATGGTGATCACGTCGGCGGGCTTTTCGAAGAAAGCATCGCACTCGCGGTTGGTGATTTCACTCACCGTGGTGTAGGCGTCAGCGATTTTGGCAGACAGCGACTCGAGGGAATATTTGGACTGCACGCCGAAACGGGAAGCCGTCTCGACGGGGTTATATTGCTTAGTGTCAGCGTATAGCGGCAGACCGTTGCCGGCAATGCAGCGGCCCAAAACGGTGGCGTGAGTCGTGAAGACGGTGGCGATTTGCGGGGCGATGGACTCCAAATAGAGGATACCGGTACCGGTCATCCATTCGTGGAAGTGCGCCACGATCTTGTCCATCGAGTTGCAGTAGAAATTGTAGAAGCTCTCGATAACGCGGCCGGCGGCGTATCCGAACAGCGCGGGTTCGATGTAGTCCCACTGCCCGGAGATGGAATCCAGCTTGTAGCGGAGCCAGAATTTGGTCAGGATTTCGTTCTTCTTCTCGAAAAAGCTGGTGAAATCGACTAAGAAGACCACGGGCGAACCGACAATCTGCCAGCGGCCGATGCGCACTTTCAGGCCGTCGCGGGCCACGATGTCGCGCCAGTTCTTGAAGAGGGTGGGATCCTCCACGAAGTCGTCGTTGTTCTCCTTCGAGATGTCCGGACCGATGCAGATGTACTGGTCGTGGTAACTGTTGACCACAGTGGCCGCTTTGGTCGATAAGACGGTGTAAATGCCGCCCACTTTGTTGCAAATTTCCCAGGAAGTTTCAAAAAGGTAATCGCTATGTCTCTGACTCATAAACACTTATTGTTAATGTATACAATTTGGCAATAAAGCGGCAAAGGTAGTAAAAATTCGGGAAAGTCTGTAAAAAAAGTTCCAAGTTCCAGGTTCCAAGTTCCAAGTATTCTTAGAAACGTACTCTACTTTAAACCTTGAACTTTGAACCTTGAACCATTAAAAAATGTATTTTTGCGGCCTGAAATAATTTCGATTATGGAAGAGAAAAAGCATGTTCGTCCGTCGTGGGACGAGTATTTTATGGAGATTGCCGACACGGTAAGCAAGCGCGCCACGTGTGACCGCGGGCGCAGCGGCTGTGTGGTGGTTCGCGACCGCCAGATCCTGGTCACCGGCTACGTCGGGGCACCCAAAGGGTTGCCGCATTGCGACGAGGTGGGACACCAGCTCAAACAGACGGTACACGAGGACGGCACGGTGACGCAGCACTGTGTGCGCACTGTCCACGCCGAGCAGAACGCCATCTGTCAGGCCGCCAAGTTAGGCATCTCCCTCAACGGCGCCACCCTCTACTGCCGCATGACCCCCTGCCGCACCTGCGCCATGCTCATCATCAACTGCGGCATCACCCGCGTGGTCTGCGCCAACAAATACCACGCCGGCCAGGAATCCGAGGAGATGTTCAAGGCTGCAGGAGTGGAACTGGAATTCTTCTCCGACGAGGTGGTGAAATACGACAAACAATGATGATGCGTCAATGCTGCAACCATTGACGCATCATAACCATGTAACCGTGTAACCCTTAAACCCTTAAACATGTCAACCTTTCTCTGGGAAAGCATCGCCTTCGGGCCGATACACAGCAGACGGCTGGGACAGTCGTTGGGCATCAACCTCATGCCCGTGGATGAAAAAATATGCACCTTCAACTGCCTCTACTGCGAGTGCGGCTGGACGTTGGAGAAGAACTTAAATGCCCGGGAACCGTATCCGTTGGAGACGGTCATGGAGGCCATAGAACGCAAATTGTCAGACTGTTGCGCCCGCGATATACCCGTCGATAGCATCACCTTCTCGGGTAATGGAGAGCCGACGCTCTACCCGTGGTTCGACCAGGTCATTGACCGGCTGATCGTGCTTCGCGACAAGTACTACCCGCAGGCGGTGATCACCTGTCTGTCGAATGCCACGCGGCTTTTCCGTCCGGAGATTATCACCGCCCTGCAGCGCATCGAGAACCCGATGTTGAAGTTGGATGCCGGCACGCAGGAAATGCTCGACACGCTAAATGCGCCCATCGTGCCGGTGGATATCGAGCAGGTTACCGATCAGCTCTGCACGTTCAACGGCAACCTCATCATCCAGACGATGTTCCTCAGCGGCGAACGGGAGGGTAAGGTGTTCGACAATTCCGTGGATCCCGAATGGTCACAGTGGCTGGCGCGTATCCGCCGCGTCCGTCCCAAACGCATCGTTATCTACTCCCTTGATCGTGAGACACCCGCGCTGAACCTCCACAAGTTCGACAAAGCTTATTTGGAGGGCATCGTGGCGAAGTTGCGTGCCGAAGGGTTTGAGGCGTTTGCTTATTAGCTCTTAGCTATTAGCCTTTGGCTTTTGGCCTTAAGCCAACAGCCATAAATTCTTAATTCATAATTCTGAATTCTTAATTGAAAAAATAGTATCTTTGCCGCCGTATTTTAGAATAATTGCGCATTATGAAAAAATATTTATTACCCCTGTTAATGATGGCTTTGCTGGTGACTTCCCTCACCTCCTGCAAGCCCGATGAAGAAATCTACAACCCGACCTGCAAGATCAGCAAGATCTGGTACCGCAGCGATGTGGGCGACCCGAACGAGGTCTTTATTTACGACAGCAAGGGCAAGCAACTCCAGCAGATTGTGGTTGACAGTCTCTATTCTTACGATTTCACCTACAACAAGGACAAAACGGTGAGCAAGATCGTGCATGTGGGTGAGCTTTTCACCGAAGCGATTGATTTCAAGTGGACCGACCAATTAGTGGACAAGATGACCTACACTGTTGACGGGCAGGTGAAGGCGGAATATGTGTTCCATCGTCATACTGGGAAAAAGGATCCGGACAAAGGCCGCATCGACTACATCGAGACCACGTGCGACCGCGCCTTCTACGACAGCCTTTTCACCAATCCGAAGAGTTTGAGACACCAGCTTTTCTGCAAGGTGTTCGGTGATAACCGGGAAATGGCCGAGGCGGTTGTCAAAAGCGGCTCCAAAGATCTGCAGATTTACTCTATCCGCCGTCTGACGTACGATCCCGGCAAACACAAAGATTACAACAATATCAGTTCTTACGTGGATTCCATCCCGGCGGAGCTGACCGTGTTCAGACATACCCTCACTTACGATGTGACCTCCTACAACCCGTTCTACGGGCTACCGTTTGCATACGCCGGTTTGTCAGGCTACTACCTTAACCTCCCGTTGACGGAGCACATTGAAAAGTACGTGGCGAACCAATTGGCCAAGGTGGAGGACATCACCTACAGCTACGAGGGATTGCATTATATGAACGACAAGCATTATCCGCGTCAGTTCGTGACTGTCTCTTCGGAAAACAACGTTCCGACCCACACCTATATCTTATATAAAAAGTAAGTTCCGGTGATAGGCATGAAGTTTCATCAGGCGGGAAAACTGATCATCTTCGTCAGTTTCGTCACCATTGCGCTGACATCGCTCTTCTACGTGCTGTTGCTGGCGCATTTGTGGTGGGTGAACCTGATTTTCTTCAGCATCATGCTTATCTTAGGCATCCTGATCCTGCGTTTCTTCCGTGTCCCGACACGTGTGATCAACGTGGTGGACGACGGGGTGCTTTCTCCTGCTGACGGTACTATCGTGTATGTCGGTGACGCTTTCGAGCATGAGTATTTCAAGGATGAGCGGCTGAAGATTTCCATCTTTATGTCCATCAACAACGTGCATGTGAACAGCTACCCGGTTTCGGGCGAAATTTCCTATACAGCTTACCATCCCGGCAAGTATGCGATTGCCAAGCTGCCGAAATCTTCCGTTGACAACGAGCACAACACCATTGTGGTGCGCAACGACGGTGTGGAGGTGCTCTTCCGGCAGATCGCGGGCTTCGTGGCGCGCCGCATCATCAGCTACCCCGAAGTCGGCGACCATGTGGAGCAGGGCGAGGAGGTCGGTATGATCAAGTTCGGTTCCCGCGTGGATGTCTTCCTCCCAAAAGACGCCGTCGTCGCCGTCAGCAAAGGCGACAAGGTGGTGTCGAAGAAGACCGTGCTGGCGTATTTTTAGTTAGTAGTTAGCAGTTAGTAGTTAGCTGTCACGAACGAAGCTTAACATATTGAAAAATAATTCCTTAAAGCAGTCTCGAAGAGACAAAACGCACGAAGTGCAATTAACCCCACACAAGGCGATAGCCGCAGTGTGGGGCAACCTATAACCCTATAACCGTGTAACCGTGTAACCCTCTACCCCCATGAAGTTAAGTGTCATCATAGTAAACTACAACGTATCGGCGTTTTTGGAGCAGGCGCTCGCGTCGGCGTTGAAGGCTATGCGCGGTATCGAGGGGGAAATCTATGTGGTCGATAACCATTCGGTCGATAATTCCGTGGCGATGGTGAAGGAGCGGTTCCCGCAGGTGAAGTTGATTGAGAATGCTGACAACGTGGGGTTTGCGCGGGCAAACAACCAGGCCATCTGCGTTTCCACGGGCGAATACGTGCTGCTGCTCAATCCCGACACGTTGGTGGAAGAGGATACCTTCGAGAAATGCATCCGTTTTATGGACGAGACTCCCGACTGCGGCGGACTCGGCGTGAAGATGGTCGATGGTCAGGGTCGCTTCCTGCCGGAGTCGAAACGCGGTATCCCTTATCCGTCGGCATCGTTCTACAAGCTGTTCGGGCTGTCGAAACTCTTCCCGAAATCGAAGAAGTTCGGGGCTTACCACGCCACCTATATCGGCGAGGACGAGACCCACGAGGTGGAGGTGCTCGCCGGCGCGTTCATGATGATGCGTCGCTCGGTACTCGACCAAGTGGGACTTTTGGACGAGGACTACTTTATGTACGGCGAGGACATCGATCTGTCTTACAGGATTTTGAAGGGCGGATACAAGAACTACTACTTCCCTCAGACGCGCATCATCCACTACAAGGGCGAGAGCACGAAGAAGGGGAGCCTGAACTACGTCTATATTTTTTACAAGGCGATGCAGATTTTTGCACGGAAGCATTTCTCTGCCAACAATGCCAAGATATTCAACGTGGCGGTGGATGCGGCGATTTGGTTCCGGGCCGCCTTGGCCGCCATCAAAAGGCTTGTCGGCAAGATTATGCTGCCACTGCTCGACTTTATCCTGATTTTCGCGGGATTGTTTGCCATTTCGAAATATTGGGATCATGCGGTGCTCTACCACCGGAATTCCTTTTTCCCCGACTATTATTTCTACGCGGTGCTTCCTGGATATACGTTGTTGTGGCAGCTGGCGATTTGGCTGAGCGGCGGCTATCGTAAGCCGGTAAATCGGTCGTTGCTGAACAGGGGCATCATCATCGGGGTGATTGTCATCCTGCTGATTTACGCGCTGTTGCCTGAGACCATGCGCTTCTCACGTGCTGTGGTGGTCATCGGTGCCGTGTGGGCGTTGATTGTGGTCAACCTGTTGCGGTATCTGCTCATCCGCTGGCACCTTTTGGATGCCGACACTCGTCGTTTGAGGCAGCGCATCGTCATTGTGGGCGGTCCTGAGGAAACGGAACGGGTGCTGAACATGGTCCAATCCATGAATACCCCTCGCGAGTTTGTCGGCATCGTGAACACGCAACCCGTTGAGATCAAGAGCCATCTGCGTATCGGGAATGTGGAGGATTTGTCTGAACTGCTCACGATTTACCAGATCAACGAGGTGATTTTCTGTGCCCGGGACATCCCGGCAGAGCAAATTATCGGATGGATGAATCGTCTTCAAGACAAGCCCGTGGAATTCAAGATCGCGCCCGAGGACACGCTGTCGCTCATTGGAAGCAACTCCATCTTCACTGCCGACGACCTCTACACAATCCCGCTGCAGCCGGTCTATCAGCCGAGAAACCGTCGCTGCAAGCGCGCTTTCGACATTTTTGCGGCGCTGACGCTCATCCTGCTTCTCCCTGTGGATATCTGGTTTGTGGATCATAAGGGCCCGTTCGTGCGCAACCTTTTCGCCGTGTTGGGCGGTCGGAAGAGCTGGGTGGGATTGCGGCCAGAGTCGCAAGTGTCGGGCGACCCGCTCCCTGAAGGCGTGCTTCATCCCGCCGACGCCTATCCCGACTGCGCTTTCTCCGAGGAGATGCTTGCCCGCACCGAGGAACTGTATGTCCGCAACTATTCAGTCCGACAGGATTTGACGGTCCTGACGGGCGGCTTCAGGAAGTTGGGCGACTGATAGCGAAAAAATAGTATCTTCGCGGCCGCAAATCTGAAATTAGATGAATACCATTTTTACCCTCTCTGACGTCGAAAATATCGTTTACGAAGACAAAAAGATAAACCTTGCCGACCTGCCGATGGACAAGGTAGCGGCATGTTACGATTTTCTGAAAGAATTCAGCGCGGACAAGATCATCTACGGCATCAATACCGGTTTTGGACCGATGGCGCAATGGCGCGTCGAAGATGACCATCTCATTGCTTTACAATACAATATTATCCGCAGTCACTCCACAGGCGCGGGCGAACCGCTGCCCGACGATTGCGTGAAGGCCGCGATGGTGGCCCGCCTCGGAACCTTCTTGCAAGCGCGTTCCGGCGTGCATCCCGATCTGGTGAAGTTGTTGGTGGAGATGATCAACCGCGACATCCTCCCGATGATTCCCCAGCACGGCAGCGTGGGGGCCAGTGGCGACCTTGTGCAATTAGCGCACCTCGCCCTGACGATGATCGGGGAGGGGAGAGTTCACTACCACGGCGAATGGCGTCCTGCGGCGGAAGTGCTGAAGGAGAATGGGTTGGAACCGTTCAAGATTCACATCCGCGAGGGACTCTCCATCACCAACGGCACCGGTGTGATGACCGGCGTGGCGATGGTCAACCAGTTCCAGGCCGAGCAACTTTTGGATTGGGCTACCTTGGCTGCGGTGATGATGAACGAGATTGCCGGCTCCTACGATGATTGGATGGCCGCACCGCTGAACGAGGTGCGCCGTCACGAAGGGCAGCAGGTGATCGCCATGCGGATGCGCGTGCTCGCCCGCGACAGCCAATGTCTACAACAGCGAGAACACCTGCTTTACGATGGTCACCATACCGAGGAAACGTTCGAGCATAAAGTGCAGGCTTACTATTCGTTGCGTTGTACGCCGCAGATTCTGGGACCGATTTACGACACGTTGGCCAACTGTCGCCGCGTGTTGGAGGAGGAGGTTAATTCCGCCTGCGACAACCCGATTGTGGATCCCGAGACCCGCAACGTCTATCACGGTGGCAACTTCCACGGTGACTACATCTCTTTGGAACAGGACAAAGTGAAGATCGCGATGGTGCGCCTCGTGATGACCGCCGAACGGCAGCTCAACTACCTTTTCCACGACCGCATCAACGGCATCCTGCCGCCGTTCCTCAACATGGGTAAGTTGGGACTGAATTACGGGATGCAGGCGTGCCAGTTCACAGCCACCTCCACCACCGCCGAGTGCCAGACGCTTGCCATGCCCAACTACGTGCACAGCATCCCGAATAACAATGATAATCAGGATATTGTGAGTATGGGAACGAATACCGCGTTGCTCACCCGCCGTGTCATCGACAACGCCTGGCAGGTGCTGGCCATCCAGTACATCGCCTTCGCCCAAGCCGTTGACATCCTGAAGATTGCGGACAAACTCGCCCCGATTTCCCGACAGATTTACAAGCAGGTGCGCGAAATCTGTCCCGTCTTCATCGAAGATACCCCGTTCTACGAGGATATCCGGAACGTGCAGGAATTCTTGATGGGGAACCCGCTAATAATGGATAATTGATAATTAATAATGAGGGTGATCCTAACCTTATGTACCTTGAAACCTGAAACCTAACACTGTAACCCAATAAGCTTCAATAACCAATAACCCATAACCCATAACCATTATAAAAATATGAAATACGCACTCATAACCGGAGGCTCCCGTGGTATCGGACGCGCAGTGGCGCTTCGCCTTTCCCGCGACGGGATGCCCGTGATAGTCAATTATGTGAGTAACGATGCCGCTGCCGAAGAGACCAAGCAGATGATCGAGGCGCAAGGCGGTGTGTGCGAGCTGTTGAAGTTCGACATTGCCAATGCGCAGGCCGTGGACGCCGCTCTCGAACAGTGGGAGCAGGCTCATCCCGACGACTTCATCGCGGTGCTTGTGAATAACGCCGGCACGCGCCGCGACAATCTGATGATCATGCTGAGCGACGAGGACTGGCACAGTGTCATCGACGCGCCGCTGAACGGCTTTTTCTACATCACCCGTCGTGTGGTGAAGACGATGTTGCGCAAGCGCGAAGGCCGTATCGTGAACATGGCGTCGCTTTCCGGCTTGAAGGGCGTGCCCGGACAGACCAACTACAGTGCCGCCAAGGCCGCCATCATCGGCGCGACCAAGGCGTTGGCGCAGGAGGTGGCCAAGCGTAAAGTCACGGTCAATGCTGTGGCGCCGGGCTTTATTGCCACTGACATGACGGCTGGACTGGACGAGGCCGAGCTGAGCAAGATGATCCCCGCGCAGCGTTTCGGTACTCCCGACGAGGTGGCCGCCGCAGTAGCCTTCCTCGCCTCCCCGGAAGCGTCCTACATCACCGGGCAAGTGATTCAGGTGAACGGCGGAATGTACAGTTAGGATAAAGATTGTCATTCTGCGTCATGAAAGACGACACTCCACGAATCCATTGGCTTATCGCATTGGTGCCCTTTGCGGTGCTGGTGGCATTGCAAGTCCTTGTGATCAAGGAGTTCGGTTCTGATGCGATTGACGGTGCCAGCCAGACTGCGTTGCTCTTTTCCGCCGCCGTGGCCGTGACCATTGCCATGGTGGGCTATAAGGTGTCGTGGAAAACCATCAACGGCGCCATCGGCGACAACATCAGAACCATAGGTCCCGCCATCCTTATCCTGTTTCTGATCGGCGCCATTTCCGGCAGCTGGATGATGAGCGGGGTGGTGCCGACCATGATTTATTACGGCATGAAAGTGATTACGCCGTCGCTGTTTCTGTTCATGGCCTGTTTGATTTGTGCCTTGGTTTCCCTCATCACCGGTAGTTCATGGACCACGGTGGCCACGGTCGGCATCGCCTTGATCGGCATCGGCACGGCGCATGGTTTCTCGGTGGGCTGGACGGCCGGCGCCATCATTTCGGGTGCCTATTTCGGGGATAAGATTTCCCCGCTTTCAGACACCACGGTGCTGGCTTCTTCGGTGGGCGAAGTGCCGCTTTTCATGCATATCCGTTATATGCTCATCACCACGGTGCCCTCTTTCATCATCGCGTTGATTATCTTTCTGGTGGTCAGTCTGAACCATTCGGCCGAAAGTGCCAATCAGGCAGCTTCTTTTGCCGAAGGACTGCAGAACAGCTTCGTCATCAGTCCGTGGTTGCTTTTGGTGCCGCTTTTTACCGCCGTCCTTATCGCCCTGCGGTTGCCGGCGGCGGTCATTCTGTTTCTGTCGGCCTTGGTGGCGGGTATGGTCATGTTGGTGGCGCAACCCGATATCGTGGTTCAGTTAGGGGATGGTAGCCGTTTCCGGGGACTGATGCTCACTTACTACAGCAGCACGGCCGTTGACACCGGCAATGAGGCTCTCAATGCGTTGGTGCAGACCCGCGGCATGAAGGGGATGCTGAGCACGGTGTTCCTCATCTTCTGCGCTTCCGCTTTCGGGGGTGCGCTGACGGGCGGCGGCATGATGAGAAGTCTCACGGAGGCGCTGGCCCGCGGCATCAGCGGACGGCGTTCGCTGGTGGCCACAACGGTGGGAACCGGCATTTTCGCCAATATGGCCACGGGCGACCAGTATCTCAGCATCGTGCTCACGGGCAATATCTACAAACAGCTCTACAAGGAAATGGGTTTTGAAGGGCGCCTGCTGAGCCGTTCCACCGAGGATTCCGCCACGGTCACCTCCGTGCTCGTCCCTTGGAACACCTGCGGCATGACGCAATCCATGGTACTGAAAGTCCCCACGCTGGAATACTTGCCCTACTGCTTCTTCAACCTCATTTCCCCACTGATGTCCATCACGATTGCATTTATCGGGTATAAATTTTTCCGGCGGACCGAGGAGGAACAAGCATAATTCAAAATGCATAAACTCTAAACCCTAAACTATAAACCCTAAACTATAAACCATTAACCACAAATCACAATCATATCTGTATTCAATATCAAATATCCAACATAATGGCGTATCATTTCAACAATCTGGTTTTTGAGGGCGGTGGTGTGAAGGGCATCGCATACGTGGGGGCGCTCGAAGTGCTCGAAAGAGAAGGTATCTTGCAGAATGTCAAGCGGGTGGCGGGCACTTCAGCCGGTGCCATGATAGCGGTCTTGGTGGGGTTGCGTTACACTGCCGAGGAGATGAAGGAAATCCTTTGGGACCTGAATTTCAAGAAGTTCATGGACAGTTCGTTCGGCATTGTGCGCGACACGAAGCGTCTTTTGGATGAGTATGGTTGGTACAAAGGCGACTATTTCCGCGACAAGATGGTCGAATATATTAAAAAGAAAACCGGAAATGGCGAGATAACGTTCCGGAAACTTGCCGCCACCCATAAATACAGAGACATCTATCTGGTGGGCGCCGATTTGTCCACAGGCACCTCCGTGGTCTTCAATGCAGATGACACGCCGGATGTCGTGGTGGCTGATGCCGCCCGCATTTCCATGTCCATCCCGCTCTTCTTCGCTTCCATGAAGGGTGGGGAAAACAAGGATCATGTCTTAGTGGACGGCGGGTTGTTGGACAACTATTCTATCAAGACCTTCGACAGGCAGAACTTTGTGGATGACAAGATGAATAACATCCGCCGCACCGAGTACTATGATAAGTTCAATGCGAAAAAGAGCATGAAAGATAAAATCGGAGACAACCCGTACATTTACAATCGGGAGACGTTGGGCTTCCGTTTAGATGCCAAGGAAGACATTTCGATGTATCTCTCCCACAAGGCCACGGTCCGCAACGAGATCGGCAGTTTCTTCACCTATACCAAGGCATTGGTGACCACGCTCATCGACTTCCAGGACAATGTCCACCTGCATAGCGACGACTGGCAGCGCACGGTTTATATCGACACGCTGGGTGTCCGTGCCATCGATTTCGGCATTTCCGACTCGAAAAAGCAGAAGTTGGTGGAATCCGGCCGGCAGTACACCGAAGAATACCTGAAGTGGTATAACAACGACGAGGAAAAAGCGAATAAATAGAGACGATGGATATGGAAATGAAAAATAAATCGAGAGCTTCCTTGTGGATGCAGCTTCTTATCAGCATCATCGGAACCGCCATCGGCGTGGGTTTGACCTTTGCCGTCAGCAGCTGGATGGACAACCGCAAAAAGGAGGAGGCGCAGCGGCTGATGGCCATCATGGTGATTCATGACATTGATGAATCGATCAACACTTTGAAAACCTTGAAGGAGGGTATGGAAACGGAGTACAATGCGATGGTGTATGTCCGAGAACATCTCGACCAGTTGGATTCCGTGCCGAATGACACTCTGAATCTGGCACTTTCATTCATTGTGGGTGATGGAGATGAATTCCGTTTCGATAATTCAAAGGAGAAAATCTTCCATAGCAGCCCTGATACATGGCAAAACTTAGGATGCATGAAGTTTATAGACAATGTGCAGTCTTGTTATTATTACCGCCAGACGTTCCAGGACCAGTATAACAAAGCAGACTATTGGCAAAGACCGGTATCTACAAAAGTGTATGAAGAGCTGAATATTGGCGACAGCAACTTGGGTCTGGAAGAAGTTAAGGATCAATACTGTGCAAAAATGCGGAAACTATTGAAGGATAAATTGGAGGATGAGCATGTGAAATATTATATTGACTGTACACCCAGGAAGTTAGGTACTATTGCTGGTTTGATAAAATACTGGATTCAGGTGAACGACGAGAACAAATTTCTGATGAGCATCACCGATGAAGATCTGGAAGACTATGTGAACAACATCAACACAAACGGCATCGCCGTGAGAGAAAAGAATCTGACAGGAACATGGAGCTCATCGCCAATGGACGAATCGAATCGGTTTGAATTCCGAAAGGACCACACTTATTCGTATGTGTACGTTCTTACATCACCGGTGAACATCAATTTCTCACAAGGAAAGCTGACTTCGATCTATAAAGAAATCGGAACATGGGAATTGGAAGGGGACACGTTGATTACAATCCCTGACAGCGTTGATCTTGAAGTGGATGCCAGCAAGATGACCGTCCAGCCGGAAAAACAAGAGATGTTGGACAGTTGGGTTCAGAATTATAAGGAAAAGTATCTATCAGCCTCTAAGAAGAATATCAAGGAGGGCGGTGCCCGGAGAGCATGGCATGCCCGGCTTGATGCATCGCGCGACAAGATGGAGCTGAAAGTGGGCGAAAGTACTGTGTATTACAAGCGGGAGAAATGAGGGTTGTGTTGTTTTGGAGATGAGGTAGTGACGCAAAATTTTGCGTCGCTACAACTCAATCACTGCTGAGTTATCGCATTTGAACGGCTTTGTCTGTCACATCCGATTCATCAATTCATACAGATATGCAGGGCTTTGCACATACAACTCTCCTTCCTCGTCTTGCAAAGCTGACATCAAAGATGCTCCACATCGTAGAACTCAATCAAAAATGCCAGTCCCTTGTGCTTTGCCATCATCTGCATACTCCTTTTCTTACAAAATAAAATCGTTTCCGAATCCCTGCCGAACCCCGTTAGGGGTTCCCTATCTGTAGCCCGTTGCCGGCCACCGCGCACGCACAACCCCGTGAGGGGTTGCACACGATTCCCGTTTGTTGGAACAACCCGTTGAATGTGAATCCTCTACGAGGATTAAAACCGGCCTGGACATCCGTTTTCCTACCGAGATGGATTCCCTAACGGGGATATGTATTCCCGCCCACGTGCCCAACCCGTTAGGGCTGAAGGACTCGTTAGGAGACGACGCTTCCCAGCGTCGCAACCCGCACGACGTCAGGTGTGCGGGCGCGTTTACCAATTCTCCGTCACATCGCCCTCGATCTCGCCGGTGCTGACGGTCGCGACTTGGATTTGGATGTATTCAGTGGTGATTTGCTTGGACATAGTGTTTTCAAATTCCTGCATTAGAAGACTTCTATACAGAGTTTATTTATCTAACACATATCTTACATAACACTGTGTTGATGAAGGTGATTGTATTTGTGGTTGTTCGTTTGTCCTTTCAGACTGGTTGAATCCATATTCTTTAACATAATATCCAAAATATAAAGTCTTTCCACCTTGTATCCAATATTCGCCCCATTGATGATAATAGCTGCTCGTAGACCAATCTACGGTCTTGGATTCTGTAAAAGGAAGAAATAAAGACTGCCCTGATGTAAGATTACCAAATCGAACTGCTCCACTGTGAATTAACGACAATGCCTCTTCATAGGTAGGCAGTCTATAACCGGCAGGGGCATTGTTTAAGGCTTCTTGGTAAGTCACAGGTCTTCCTGCTGCAGACTCTGTTTGGGCACCGAAATTTGATTTTGCCCAGTAAGCATTGCCAATATGGGCTACATTATTGTATTCTCCTTTCGTTGCAACAAGCCGCAATTGTCCGTTGGCATGGGCTGTACACATATAAATATCATTACCTAATCCTATTGTATTGCCATTGTCTTCCATAGTCATTAATTCCGAAGAGGTAGGAATACGCCAGTCGTCTCTGCCATATTTCTTTTGTGCATTAATTTGCGCAATATAGTCATTTGGATGAGACGCGAAGTATCCCAAATCCATTGGATAAACCCATAGAGAACCGTTGATTTGTATGGGAGCTGATAATGATTTGGCTGTGCGGGCGGGGAGAGGCTTTGTCAGAAACCGCCCTTGTACCCGATATTTTTGATAGTAGGTTGATTGATCTATTGTTGATTGTGCATTTAGAGAAGCAAGAAATGCCAACAGAATGCAACTACAAATGACTTTTTTCATTATAATAATCTGATTATTGAGCCAATTTACGGACAATTAATCCTTTAAGAGTCCATTGTAGATAACAGTCACTATCTAAAGATATCTTTTTTTCTCCTGTTGCTCCTATTACCACATTTCCTGTTTTAATGTTATTGTTATAATAATCACACGCTTGGTAGTCTCCAGTGTATTCAATTTGCCATAACACATTAACAGGAAAACCGTTATAATTGGTTAGAACAATATAAAAACTATATGGCCAACGATCACCTTCTTGGATAAAATCCACATTCACTCCGCCAATGTCTTCAGTAGCGCAAATGCCGTTAATGCGATAGGGACAGTCGTCTTTTGCGGTTGCATCTTGGTTGTTGATGTTCACTTTTACATCTTGACTGTAACCGAGAGAATATATACCTAATAACAGGACTGTAATGAAGAATTTTGTTGTTTTTTTCATTTTGTTGAGATTTTAGTTGTTATTTAATTCGTTAATTATTTGTGTTTTTTACTTTCTATTGCATAGTTGTACAATCGGGTGTAATGCACATATAAATCCTCTGCGTTTCGATCTTCTCTGGTCTTTATTATAAGATGATATAGCCTTTCGTATGATTTAATAATCGTTTGCCCATAATAGTCTAGGATAAGTGGGCGAATAGATTTATCTTCGGAAAGGATTCCCAGGTATTCCATTCTTTCACAGAAATATTCAATTTTCTTGTAGGATTTGCGCAGCCTCTCTTTTGTCTCTTTTTTCTCTTCTTCTGAAATAGTAAGGCCGTCTTTTATACGATCATTTATGACTATTTCTTTAAAACCCACAAGACTGATTTTCTCTTTACTTCCTACTCCCAAATAGCGCTGTATTGTTTCTATGTCTTGATAGTATTTGTTAGAAAGAATATAATCTTGGCTCTCAGAATTCTTGATGCCATCCAAAACTACACGTACTGAATCTGAAAACACACTATATTGCCTGCTTCCTTTTTCGTTTTTCAATGCAAAGTAGGCTACTACAGCCGTGATGGCTGTAGCCAAGGCTGTTAATGCTGCGAATATATAACTCATAATACTCATATTACCAACCGTGGTCACAGGAATCACACATGTCACAGGAATCACAATTGCAGGGACTACTTTCAAAGCAGTTTCTTTTACTGTTTTCTTGTAAGTCTATGTTGCCAAATTCAAAGACTTGCATTTTCTCGAAATCGTATTCCATAATATTAATGCTTGATTAGTCGTTGTCACAATGTTCACAAGTATCACAATTATTGCAATTGTTACACATAGTGCCATCAGGATTTCCGTCGCAGGTGTTGCAATTGTCACAACTATAGCAATTGTCTTTCCCATTCTGGGGCAAATCAAGGTTGCTGAAATCGTATGCAATCATTTCTTGGGGTGTCGTTTTCTTGTTCATATTCATTAGTTTTAGTTTTTGTCAATTATTTTGAGGACTTTCTTTTTTATCAGAAATGTGATAATGTCTTGAATCTGTGGGTTATCGGTCGCAAGATGGTTTGTGTGGCATAACGTTTCAAAAGTGAAAGCACCTTCTTCCTTCAAGTCCATGAGAAAGTCGTAATACGCTTGATTAATCATAAAGAACACATCATCATCGGTATTGTAAACCACATACGCGTCTTCATCTTCTTTCCTTGCTCTGATTACTGTTGAAAACTGTAGCCGTGTATCAGGTTTCAAGTCAAATTCTGGTTCGTCTTTTGGAGGGGAGGTCGTAAGCTTTCCTGTACACCACATGTCTTGTTTGTTCCAATCGCCACAATACACTTTGGCACTGGTGCGACAGCCTCCGTTGCAGCGATTGAGCCATGTACAATCAGTGCATTCATCAGGAATGTATTGAAGAGATCTCCAGTCTTTCATCTTTTGCCAGATGTCTCGTAACTCTTCTTCCAAAAGGTTGCCATAGGAGTAAGGGTTATGGGCGCAGGGACGCACATCACCATTGCAGGAGACCGCAATCACCGTTCGCCCCGCTTGGCATTTTCTGTTCAGAAAAGCATGTTTTCCTTTCAGCACACTTTCGGGGAACACACATTTTGGCAAGGCTTCCAATATATCCACCTTCATTTTCAAATGCTTCTCTATCCATAGCAAGTCTGCAATAACATTACATACTTCCTCTACAGTCAATAATAGGTCAAGACGAGGGTATTCCACGTTCAACCCCATAGGCGTTGCCGCAAAAGATTTACAACCCAACTTTTTCATCTTTTCAGCAGTCGCTCGAATCTCATGAAGGTTTTCTTTAGTAACGACCATATTCACCGTAAAACGGACACCAACTGAAACCATTTTTTTGATAGTAGCCTCAAACAGGGGATAATTGTTTGTACCAGTGAGTCTTGAAAACGAATCGGTATCGCCAGATGGGCAGGAAGTTAACACACCAATTTTTTGCTCTTTCAGGAAATGGATGAAATCATCATCCGCAAGAGTGAGATTTGAGTTGAGAGACACTCGAGTTTTGTTCTCTTTCAGCAGATGGATGACCTTTTTGGTGAGTTCTTTTTTTATCAAAGGTTCGCCACCCGTGACAATGACGCTGAAAATTTGGTTGTCAATCAATTTTTGCGCACAGGCCAACACGGTTTCATCACTGACTTTTCGCACTGGACGGTTCTCAACCGCTGAGTCAAGATTGTAGCAATGAACACACCGATGATTGCAGAAATCGGTGATTTCAAGCTGCGCCGTCAAAGGAAGTGACAAATATCGTTTCTCGACCTTCATAAACATTTTTTAGTCATTGCAAAATTACACTTTCCCCCACCTACAAACCATTCCTCCCCGTAACTATCCGTTACAATCTATTGGAAAAATCGTCGCTACGAATTGTCCGTTTGATTCACAGTTTTTGGATAGGATGGGGATTTGCGCCAGTCGGAGCAGGCCTTGAAGAAGTCGTGATCGAGGGCATCGCATATTTTGAAGAGGACATCGGTGTAGATCCACTCGCGGCGCATGATTTTGTAGAGATTTTCGCGGGTGCAGCCGATCTGATGCGCCAACCATGTGATGCTCCGCCCTTGCCGCGCAAGCTCCGCCTTGATGGCTTGCCCGATGTGAAAGGTTTCGATAGGGGGTTCGTTGTTGTCCATTGTTCCATTCCGTTTGGAACTTTCACCCTTACCTCAAAGCAACAAAAAAGGCGGAAAATCGTTCCTTTTGTGTGCTTATTTGGTCTTGAGGTATCGCCAAACACCCGCTATACAAATAAGCACGGAATAATTCCCGCCGATACGGAAACCTCCGCTGCCTATTCTCGTATAGCTTAAATTTTGGCGATTTTCAAGACCGAGAATAAGAGCGTAAAGCTCAGTTGTTATATATTATGTTCGTTTATTCTTCTATATCACGCTTCTTTGTGGACTTCTATTGTTCAATTCTTTGTGGTCTCAGCGAATGATGCAAAGTCCGTTGAACATCATCCGATGACAACCACGCGGCAAAAATAACAACTTTATCTATTGTCGCGGTGAAAATAATGAAAAAATGTTGCAGATGGTGGATTATTTATTGAGGGAGGTGGTGATGCCGATGTCGCCCGCACACCTAACGGCGTGCGAACGTGCGCGGCTACCGTTATGTGCTACCGAGCACCGCAGACCTAACGGCCTGCGGCAGGTGCGCTACGCTTTCCAGACAGGCAATTCTTCCCATTCTATAGGAAATCCCATGTCTTTTAAAGTCAATAGGCGATGATTATCTTCCAACAGCTCTTTCAGTTTGTTCTTGAAAGAATTACCCGGACTGATGATGTCAACCATATACTTGATTGCCGAAAGCAAGGCGAAGAGCTTGTTCTGCTTTATGGTTGTCAACACTGGGCGTCTCATGAAAGGCCGTGATGTGTTATATGGCAGCTTTAGATGTACCACAAAACGCCGATTCCAAATTCTACTGTGATGGGCGCAGCAATTTCGCAAATTGGAAAAGGCATGAAGCCAGTTGGCGAAAACTTCAATGTCACCAATACCGAAAGCATGAGCAACCTTTTTTTTGTCATCACTCCTTTTCAGAAGCTTATACATTCTGCTTAACGTGCCAAACGAAAGCACCTCTAATGACATCCAAGATGGAGGCATTGTCGGGGAATCATATTTAATATAGTAATGCTTGATAAAATCTTCATTACTTCTGTTCACATCATCTTCAATGTCTTCTTGGAGTTGTGTAAAAGTGTCATCGGGTGTATTGCCATATTGTTGACTGTCCAAATACCACATGGCATCTTGGCTCGAAACCGAATAAACCAACGACAATTGCGTGCGAACAGCTACTTCAATTTTCTCCAATTCATTGAACACGAGATTTCTGAGTCTCCGATCGAAGACGTATAAATCAACAATGT
>JAGCVQ010000002.1 GCA_017962275.1 Bacteroidales bacterium | reverse complement strand
GGTGGAAGTTGTTCATTTATCCCACCTTCCAACTTACCGCATTTGGTATTCGGGCCGGCAGTGACCATCTCTTCGGCACGTTTGAGGCCGGATGCGGGATCAAGGGGATTGTGTCGGCGGGAATCGGATACGCTTTTTAATGCATAATGAAGAATGTAGAATGAAGAATAATGAATAGGACAATGAAAAAAACAAAATTGGCAATATTGGTAGTGATGGCGTTGCTGGCAGCGGGATGCGGGAAAATTCGCACGTGCTATTGTAGTGATAGTTCTTATTATGACATTATCGATACGGCATTGTATGACAGTGTTTTATCTAATATTGATTCCTTTGATTTTCCTATTTATGATGTGTATCCTCCTTCTCCAAGAGAATCCGCCGTGGAATGTTCTTATTGGAACAAGCGTGATACCATCTATAATGCAGAATGGGGAATTCGGGATTATTATTTCTTTGAGTGCCAAGAAAAGTGATTTAAGCGCCCCTACCTTGGCCTACGGCTATTGCCTTTCACAAGGAATTCTGATGCTCATATTACTACCCCGCCCTACGGGCACCCCTTCTATAATAGAAGGGGAATTGTCCTTCGGCCGCTGCTGCTCGCAGTGGCCACGAAAATTCTTCCAAGGTCTTAGCTCCCACGTCTCACGTCCCACGTCTCACGTCCCAATTTTTTGTACTTTTGCCTTCCTTAAAAACAACGAAAGGCAATGACGAAAAAAATCCTCCTGATAGATGCTATGGGCTTGATTTTCAGAGCGTACTACGCGATGATCAAGAGTCCGCGATTCACCACCAAAGGGCTGAACACCTCCGCAATGCTCGGCTTCACCAACTCGCTGTACGAGGTGCTCAAGAACGAGAAACCGACCCATGTGGCGGTGGCCTTCGACACAGGCGCACCCACCTTCCGACATGTGGAATACGAACACTATAAGGAGAATCGCGAGGCCACACCCGACGACATTGTGCAATCGATTCCCTACATAAAACGCATACTCGACGCCTTCCAGATCTGCATGGTCGGGATTGACGGCTACGAGGCGGATGACCTGGTCGGGTCTCTTGCCAAACATGCTGAAATCGAGGGTTTTGAGGTGCTGATGCTCACCTCCGACAAGGACTATGGTCAGCTCGTCTCCGACCATATCCGCATGTACAAGCCCGGCAAGTTCGGGCAGCCGGCGGAGATCCTCGGCGTGGCGGAGATCTGCGAAAAGTACAAAATTGAACGGCCTGAACAGCTGATCGATATGCTCGGTCTGTGGGGCGACACCTCCGACAATATCCCCGGCGTGCCTGGCATCGGACAGGTGCGCGCCCAAAAGCTGCTCGCCAATTACGGCAGCATTGAGGAGATGTATGCCCGCAACTTCGACCAGGACAACGAGAAGACGCGCGCTCACATGAACGAGTACAAGGAGCAGGCTTTCCTCTCCAAAGAGCTGGCCACCATCATGATAGACATTCCGATGGAGTACGATTTCGACCAGATGGCCTACAACGGTCCCGACCCGCAGAAGCTCAAAGCCGTGTTCGACGAATTAGAGTTCAGAGCCCTGACCAAGCGCATCTTCACCGACCTGTCGCTGCAGGTACCGCAACCCCAAGCCGCCCCCGACCTCTTCAGTCCGATAGAGGAAAACGCTCCGCAAACAACGGAAACCGAGACACCCAAAACCGTCTTCGAGCTTCCCAAAATCGTAGAAATTTCTTCGCCAGAAGAAATATTACGTGCAAATCCGCGCGATCCGCGGAGACTAATAATTGAGCGAAGCGAAATAATCTTCTTTACGTGGCTCTTCCAGCAAGAGCGCATCGCCGGATTTGCCTTTGCCACGGACGAAACGAAAACCTACTGCCACTGGGTCGAGAACGAACATCGTCACTATCAAGAGTTTATAAAGCTGATTTTCGGGGAGCCGCGCACGGTGGTGATGCACGACTGCAAGAACACCTACAAGTACCTCAAATCGTTCCGGGTGGAGCCGAAATGCACCTTCTGGGACGTGCAGATTGCCCACTACCTGCTGCAGCCCGAACGTAAGCACCAGCTTAGCGACCTCGCTTTCAGCTATTTCGACTGCGAGTTGGTGGAGACGGGCAAACCGTCGCCCGCGCCCGAAAACGAACAGCTCCTGCTATTGCAAAAGCTCTATCCGATACTGGATAAGGAGTTGAAGGAAAACAAGTTGCTGGATTTGTTCACGCAGATGGAAATGCCGCTCGTGCCCGTACTCGCCGACATGGAATACACCGGTGTGAAGGTGGATGTGGACACATTGCGGCAAAACTCCGAAACGATGAACGCCGAGATTGCCGCCATCGAGCAGCAGATTTACGATTACGCCGGTGAGACCTTCAACATCGGATCGCCCAAGCAGTTAGGGGAGATTCTCTTCGAGAAGAAGAACCTCGTGAAGAATGCCCGTCTGACCAAGAGCAAGCAGTACCAGACCGGCGAGGAGGTGCTCAAGAAGATGGCCTACAAGCATCCGATCGTGCCGCTGATTTTGGAGTGGCGCAAGCTGTCGAAGCTGAAATCCACCTACATTGATGCTCTGCCGCAGCTTATCAATCCGAAGACGGGACGCATCCATTCGACATTCACCCAGACGATTACGGCCACGGGTCGGCTCAGCTCCCTCAACCCGAATCTGCAGAACATCCCCGTGCGCACCGACCGCGGCCGCGACATCCGCAAGGCGTTCGTGCCCTCCGATGGCAACGTGCTGCTCGCCGCCGACTACTCGCAAATTGAGCTCCGTATCGTGGCGCATGTCTGTCAGGACGAGCGCATGATCGAGACCTTCCGCAACAACGAGGACATCCACTTGACGATGGCCGCACACATCTACGGCGTTGACAAAGAGGAGGTTACCGCCGATATGCGTCGCGCCGCCAAGACCGTCAACTTTGGAATCCTGTACGGCATCTCCGCCTTCGGTCTCGCCGACAGGTTGCAGATTCCGCAGTCCGAGGCCAAACAGCTCATCACCGACTACTTCCGCAGCTTCCCGAAAATCTCGGATTATCTGAACGATACGCTGGACTTCGCCCGTCAGCACGAGTATGTGGAAACCCTGATGGGTCGTCGCCGCAACATCCGCGACATCAACGCGAAGAACGGCATCCTACGAGCCGCCGCCGAGCGAAACGCCATCAATGCGCCCATCCAAGGCACCGCCGCCGACCTCATCAAAATCGCCATGGTCCGCATCTACCAGGCCATGAACGAGCGCAAGATGCGCAGCAAGATGATCTTGCAAGTCCACGACGAGCTCATCTTCGACACCTGTCCCGACGAGTTGGAAAACTTAACCGACCTCGTGCGCGAGCACATGTCAGGCGCAATGCAGCTGTCGGTACCGTTGGATGTAAACATCAGTTCGGGAAAGAACTGGTTGGAAGCACACTAAGTCGCAAGTGCCGATGCCTATATACGCAAGTGCCAATGCGTATATACGCATAAGCCAATGCGTATATACGCAAGTGCCGATGCCTATATACGCATGAGCCAATGCCTATTAACAAGAAACGGCATCGTCTTCACAACGATACCGTTCTTTTTCAGCCGGCCACTCATCCCAAGACCGGCCGCTCATTAATATAAAAGGGTTATTTTTTCAGAATCTTCTGAACGCCGTTGCCGACCTTCAGCATATACAGACCTGCGGGATAAGATTGCATGTTCAGGGTCACGTGCGTGTCGCCATCGTTCACCACTTCCAACAGCTGACCGTTCATGTTGTAAAGCTCGATGCGCTCGGCATTCTCGTTGATGATGTACAACGTGCTGGTACAGGGGTTCGGATAGGCATACACACGGGACATTTCGTGGTTTTCGATGCCAACGGGCTTCTGGTGGATGACGCCCACACCCGACAAATCGAAACCGGAAGAGGCGAAATTCGTGGGCCACGGATCATTGACGATATGACCGAAAGCGTCGTAGGTGGCGTACTGCGGGTCAATCGTACCGATCACGTCGATAACGCGCACATAGACGATGCTGTCGAGGTCAATGTTGGCACTGTCAGCCAGCTCTTCGAGATCGAACGGCGTGCCGTAACCGATTTTGAACTTACCGGCCAAGTTGTTGATGAAGGTGGGATCCACACTGCCGAAACTGCCTACCTGCTCGTCTGTCGGGGTAAGGGAAGTGGCCGGGAAGCGCACGAAATGTTCGCCGTCAGAACTCACTTCCACAAAAGCCAGTTCAAGGAAAGTGCCGATATTATCGTTCTCGAACACCACAAAGTCAGGACCTTCGCCGTTGCGGATAGGACGCTCGAACGTAAGCAATGCGGAACCGCCGTCACCCAAGCTGACAGCCTCCATACTGTTATTCATCGTAGCGGGTCCGATAGCTTCAGTTTCAGTGCCATGAGAGGCAAGAGGGCCAGTCGGATTTGTAATCATCTGCGGACCACGAGTGAGCACCACGCCCGTAGCCCAAGCCACGAATTGGTTGTCGTTAGCAGCAATGGCGTTACAGCCATCCGTACCCACACCACCGCAGAAAGGACCATGCTCAGGAATAGTGTCGGGGCCGGAACCGCCCGTTGTGTCGGGAACGGTGACAGGCGTGATGGTCATCGGATAGACGTAGGTGTACCACCAATATTGGTAAATATCATCGTAGGTGCTATCCACTACCACACCTGCAGCGGGATCGGCCCATTTTTCAATATCGCCGTTACTGAGGAATTGTGCCAAGCCCATATCCATGAAGCCGTTGTTGGAGCTGCTCCACCAGTTGCCAGGAGTGATGCCCAGCGGGGCGGTCATACCGGCAGCCGTATCGATGTAGTTGATGTCATCAAGAAAACCAGTGCCTGTGTAGCTGAAGCGCGGGTCGGCAGCGGCAATGTGATCCATCATATCCGCCACAGAGGCATCACCGTTCCAGCGGTAGCCCCAAGCCAAAGCGGTGTCAGCCCAGTTCACCACCATCACAGCCTCGTTGGTACCTTCACCCACCCAGAAAAGGATGTCGCTGAAAGCAATCGTGGCCTCCTCGGGAGTGTCTGTCAAAGAGCTCACCGGCACAATCGGGGTCTGCCAAGCATAACCCCACGTGGTCCAATCAGCAGGATCACCGGTCATAGTGGCGCAATCAATGTTACCCACTTTAATCAGGTCGCCTTGTTGTACATTCATACTCTGATAACCGAAACCGGCCAAAACACCATTCACATTATACATAATGTAACCCGTGCTGGGTTGAGTCATGGTAAGGGTGTAGTTCGCATCCTGGTAGGTGACATCATTGAGGATGTCGCTGCCTCCGGAATAACCGAAACGGGTGTCGTAAGCAGCGATAGTATCCATCACAGCCTCCACGGTAGTGGTAGTGCCATTGAAACGCACGCCCCAGGCCAAAGCCGTTTCAGGGCTGCACCAGTTACCGACGAATATCACTTCCGTATTGCCAGTACCCACCCAGTAAGCGATTTCCGAGGCAGGAATAGTGGCGTCCTCGGGATCGGTGATGACGGGCGTGGTGGCCGTATCGGGCACGGTGACGGGCGTGATGGTCATCGGATAGACATAGGTGTAACTCCAGCCCCAACCATCCCAGTAGGTGCTGTCCACCACGACACCGGCGGCGGGATCCGCCCACTTCTCGAAGTCGCCGTTGACGAGGGTCTGGGCCGTGCCGGCGTCCATGATGCCGTTGTTCTTGCTTTCCCAGTAGTTGCCGGGAGTGATGCCCAGCGGAGTGGTCATGCCAGCGGCCGTGTCAATGTAGTTGATGTCACTGATCAGACCGGTGCCGCTGTAGCTGAAACGCGGGTCGGCGGCGGCGATGCCAGCCATCATGTCGGCCACAGTGGCGGTGCCGTTCCAACGGTAACCCCAAGCCAGAGCGGTGTCGGCCCAGTTCACAGCCATGACGGCCTCGTTGGAACCGGTACCCACCCAGAAGAGAATGTCATTAGCAGCGATGGTCGCCTCGTCGGGAACAGGAATTACGGGCGTGGTATCGACAACGGACAGTGCAACGGTCAGATTGTCGATGCCGCAGTAACGGTTGCCGGGACCTGTGGTGCTGGCCGTGGTGCTGGCGACATCCCACATAAGCGTGAGACGTGCAGCAGCAGGCACGTTGGCATACTGGTTGAAATGGATGGTGTCGTGATGCAGGACTTTGTTGTCGGCAGTATATGTTTCGAGCGCCACAAAGTCGGCGGTGTCGTTTACAATGTAACCCACCACAAGATGCGTATTGGCATCCGCAATGTTGGTGCGATGGTCGAAGGTGAGCACCGTCTGGGAGAGGGGCGAGTCGAAAGCGGGCAACACCGCATAGCGACGGGTACCCGTGGTCAGCATATCGTTGATATAGCTCGTGTTGCTGCCGGTGTAAATTTGGCTGGCAATGAAGGAGAAGAAAGCATCGTTGGCCGCGATGGCACCGAAGCTGTTGGTACTCGTGGAATAACCCACGCCGCCGAAATAGTCCGCCGTGGTGGATGAACCGGTACCGACATGGTGAACGGTGCCGTTACCGAGAACCGTCCAGCATTCGGGTATCGGAGCGCTGGCAAAATAAGGACGCATGCTTTGGTCGGAGGTGTAGCTTGAGAAATTCTCGCTGTAGGTCAACGGATGGACAGTCGTGCAGAAGGTGTCGGGCTCGACAGGTGCAGCGGGGGGAGTCACAGGAGTGGGAACCTTCACCCAAGCCTCCTGGAGGAAGTAGGTGCCCAGCGGATCCCAACCGATGGCGGAGTTCATATCGCCATACTTGAAAACATCGTTGTTGTGAATTGTGGAGCTCGCACCGGCATCTGCACTGACGCCGTTGAGGTTGGTCCACCAGAAGTTGTAGCCCATCGCGGGATCAACAGGGGAGAGTCCCAAAGTGTCGCCATTGTCGAGGATAAAGTGAATGTCGCCGTTGTAGGAAGGAGTGCCCACTGTCCAGAAACGTGGGTCGGCGGCGGCGATGGCATCGACCATAGCTTGCGCGGTGGTCGTTCCGTCGAAGCGGTAACCCCAGGCAAACGCCGTGTCGGGCTGCGCGAAGTTGACGATGAACTCGGCACTGTTGGAACCGCTGCCCACCCAGTACAGAATCTGGCTGAAAGGAAGGGAAGCATCGACAGGATCAGTGGAGGTCCCGCCGTTGGGGTCCGTGGCGGGGACTATCATCGTGGTGGTCGGGAACGGATAACAATCACCCCACTCCTCCAGCTCGAAATAGCCGTTGTTCGTCAACGCATCGCTCAAACCGGAGGCCATACCCCCGTTAAAGGTGTATGTGCAATACCCATCCGTCTCAAAATACTCGTTGTACGAATCATCTTGATACATGATGTTGTTGATGAAGGTGTTGGAGCTGTTGAATGTGACGGTGAAACGGCTGTCGGCGGCAGCGATGCCCGTCAACATGTCGTAAATCGTGGCCGTGCCATCCCAGCGATAGCCGTAAGCGATTCCCATCGTGGCGTTCTGGCACCACTTGAAGACCGCCACCACACTGTTGCTGCCGCTGCCCACCCAATATTGGATGTCGCTGGCAGGGAAATCGGTGACTGAACGCACTGCGCTCACTTGGAATTCATGCCCGTTCTGGTGAACCGTCACCATCTCCTGGGCACTCATCAGGTTAACCATGCAGATTAAACCTAAAATGGTAAATAATTTCTTCATATTGGTATTGTTTGATTGTTTGTTCTTGTCAACCCCCACACTGCGCTCCTTCGTCGCTTATGTGGGGTTATTAGCACTTCGTGCGTCTTGTCTCTTCGAGACTGCTTAAGGAAGGTTTTATATTCTGTAGAGACGCGAAATTTTGCGTCTCTACAACGTCCATCGTTCTCTAACGTTTCGCGGTCAGATCCTGCTCACCAAAATCAAATACCATCGACGCAGGACATAATCCCGCCTCGAATGAGAACTTCTTCTTGCCGTCTTTGTCGAAGCAATAGACGTCGCCGTTGGCCGTGTAGGAGGTGCCTGCATCGGTGATATAGACATCGCCGTTCAAGGGGTTCACCGTGATATTGTAAGGGGTCTGCAGCTGTGTGCCGTCGCTGATGAATGAATCGTTCACCACCTCGTCCGTCTCCAGATCCAGCACTTTGATCCATGAGGTCATCGTGGAAAAATTGTAGGAATACACATACGCCAAATTCTGGTAAATTTCGAAATTATAGACTTCAAGGTCGTAGGTTTTGACTATCTCATCGGTTTGGCAATCAATCTTTTGGAATGCGTATGACACATCGCCGTAGTTGCCGTTGGAGACCACATAGACATAACGGTCGTTATAGGCCTTGACGCGAGTGGGGTTGAGCACCACCGTGATGTCCTTTGTGACGGTGAACGAGACGGGATCGATAACAGAGACCGTGTTGCCATAGTTCGGGTAGTCGAGGCCACCGGAGTTGCAAACATAGAGCTTGCCGTTGCAGACACAGATGCCGTCAGGGTTGCGACCAGCGTGTACGGTGGCCTCAATCTCCAGACTGGCCGTATCGACACGCACCACGTCGCCGTCGAAGCAGGAAATATAAGCCTTGCCGTCCAAAAAGGCGAGACGACGAGGCTGCTTGCCGCTCAGGTTGATGGTCTTCAGTGACTGAGCAGTGCGGAAATCCATCACCTCCACAATGTTGGAGTTGTTGACCACACAGTAGAGCTTCGAGCCGTAACGCTGCAGGTCGTTGCCCACATCACCCAGTCCGCGGTGGTTGACATTGAGGAAGATGTCCTCCGTGAGCTGGCCGGTTGTAAAGTCATAATACGAGAGGGTGCTGTTGTTCAGCTGGAAAAGACCCTCGTTCAAGACATACATCCCTTTGGCGTACGCCTCGGGTTGGGGTTCCGGTTCCGGCTCGGGTTCCGGTCGGTTACAAGAAGCCGCTAAAAGGGGCAATACAAGCACCCATAAAACACTAATTTTCAAAAAATTCCATAAACGCATAAACCTCGGCATTTAGGGTTCGACAAAATGCTTCGGTCAATGTCTGGAACGAAGAGCGCGATTAGGGTCTCTTTTGCATCCGCCTACCTCCCGAAGCGATAACAACACAACGTGGCAGGTTTTCTGACTCGTTCCCGGAACAGCGTCTTCCCGTCTCGCGACAGTGACATATTGCTGTTCCGATGGCTGGAACTTACAGCAGCGGGTACTGTACAGGATTCGCACCTGTTTCCCTCTCAGGATTTTACGACGAAAATCCTTCACCACTTTGCGGCGGCAAAAATACACTTTTTTTGGTATTGTTGCCTGTTTATACATGTAGGGGCGAATAATTATTCGCCCCTACCGCCCGCGAAAACCGTTACCGCCTCACAACCTTCTGTTTGTATTCCTTCCCGTCCCCGTCCGTCACATGATTCACAAGGCGCAATATGTGCGTAGAAATTGCTACCCATTTCAGCAAGAAAACCGTCCAGCAATATAACCTCTTCATGTGCCACATATTCCGATACAGCACCTGTAGGAATTGTTCTCCAGGATGATTGAAATTGCGGGTCGTTCGGAACATCCATTTGTTTGAATAACAACAGGTTAAGGATAGCGTTTCCCGATTGATTTTACCTAAAGTGCTGTCTACCAAGCCTTCACGTGCTGTTTCTTGCTGATTTCAGCAAGGTTTCAGCAAGAAACCAGCAAGGAGACAGCAAGGGAGCAGCAAGGGGGCAGCAAGGAGACAGGATTCCACAACGATTAAAAACAATATTCCACCCCGAGTATCACGCCGCTCGAAAAACGATGGTCCAGCAGAGGACTGTGATCCCTGTAATCTTCATGTGGGGGATGTGACGGATAGGGTTCATATTGGTTGAGAATGGCTTTCACCCCAAAAAAAGGGGATAAGTTCAAGATGAAGTGTTCTGATATATCGTAAGTTACGGTCAAACCCAACCGATATGTCAATCCGTTTACTGCCTCTCTTGGAATATTCCCCCACCTCTCAATGGTTTTCGTCCGACGATCCTCTTTCACAAACTCCACGTTACAACATAATCTGTTATATTCCAACTCGTTGAATATCTTCAAACGGAACTTCTCTTGTTGCCAGCATCGGACGCTGACGGCTAATGGAACATTGAGGAAATGCAGCTGATGAACAATCTGAATGGTTTCCCATTGCAAGGGCAAAGCGCTAATTGCTTTTGACTCGGTATGGCAAAAACGGTTATGGGAATAACCTATTCCCAAGGAAAGGTCGAGGACACCGACATGCAGCACTCCCAGTCCTGCCACTCCTAATGTGGATCCTCCATTGGATACGCCTGGAAAATTGGCTTGTTCACTGCATCGTAAGGCGATTCCAAACCTGTCTTGGGGAAAAGCATGCAAGAAATACAGCAATGCGCATAAAATAATGGAAAATCGTTTCATCTTGAAATGACTATTTTGTTTGTTTTTAAAATTACTCCTTCTTTGTCCGTTATTTGGACAACATATACCCCGTCTGGGTAATTGGTGAGGTTGACGGTATAAGCATTATTCCCTCGTAGTGATTGGAATAGAATCCTGTTTCCCAACATATCGTAAACGACCACACATACTTCTGTATATGAATTATCCCGAGAGATTTCTATATTGAAAAATCCCTGGTTTACGGTTGGAAATATATTCACGTCTGTTTGAGAAACATTCATTTCTGTTTCTTCGATTGTTTTCTTCTTCAGATTATTTGTAGAATCTGTAGATCTCGAGCTCGAATTATTGTCTATTGTTGCCGAGAAAACACCGCCATTCTCTACATAAAAACCTGGGGATAATACAATTTCTGATGCTGCAACGGCACTTAGCTGATTTCCTTGGTTAATCGTATAGGGGCAGCTTATGTTAATCGTATTTCCAACAATACTATTGTAGGTGCTCGAATCAAGCGGATACAGTGTTGAGTCCGTCACTGACACATTACTGTTTGAACCACGTTTATAGTAGCGAATCCAGTCAACATACATGTTGGCAGGGAAAATAGTTGGATCATCAGGTTGACCTTCGTCACCATTTTGTATAGCCAGATTATAAATAATACTCATTGGATTGACTGGATATATTTTATTGGCAAGATAAATATTGCTGTTATTTATGAAGCAACCCGCATCTTGCCCTAATATATTGCTATAATACCGAAAGTCTTCCCGTAGAAGGGTGCCATCAACATACCATGCAATTCTATTAGGTTCCCATTCCAAAGTATAAATATGAAAGTCTTCCGAATAATCCTCTCCTGTACATCTAGTTATGCACCTATTGTCTTCCCCATTATTGTCGTAGTCATCATGAGTGGTCATAGTAATAACTTTTGACAATAAACTTGGATCATACACTCCCTGTGTGTTTTCATTAAAGAATTCAAAAATGTCTATCTCATTCCATCGTATATCACCTCCATACAGCCAAAATGCGGGCCTCAAACCTTTTCCTCTCGGAATTTTTATTCGAGCTTCTACTCTCCCAAATTCAAATTCCTTTTTTGACCAAATATTTGATGAAGTAAAATGATATTCTCGTAAGTTGGGTAATCCATCCAATAATATTACAGTATCTGGCAAATAGGACATTGCTCTGCGAACAATAGTGTCTTGACGAGCAAATATTTTAATCATACCATTTTCAACAACAACATTGTCAAGCGTGTTATATTCTTGTGTTTTATCTTCTAATCCAGATAAAGACCCCGCACAACATGGACGAAGCCACCATGTTGATAAGTCTAAAACAGTGCCATTAAATTCATCTTCGAACACCAACACCCAATCATTATTGTTACACTGATTAAAGGAATGGTTGAACATTACTTTTTTTACTTCACAGAATTTCTGGGAATATCCGTTCATTATTGTAAAGCCCAAGAAACAAAAAGACATGATCCAGTTTAATGGTCTATTTTGTGGCAAAGATACGTTCTTTCTCATATCCCTACTCCTTTCCTTTTTTCAGTTCGTCAATCTGGTTCTGCAAGTCGATGACGTAGCGGGTCAGCTCCTCGACTTTCTCCAAGAGGAGGGCGTTCATCGTACCGAGGTCAATGTCACCCTGTTCCTCCACTTCTTGTGCGGAAGGGATGCCTGGCAGGTGCTTGTGGGTGTTTACATACTGTTCCAACTCCCTCAAGCGCATCAGATTGTAGTCTTCACCAAACACGTAGTCCGGCCAGTAGGTGCTTCCGGTGTTCACCCGCACGCTCTTGGCCAGGATCTCGCCGTTCACCGCAAGCTTCGCCTGCGGGTTGTTGGTGCCGATGCCCACGTTGCCGTTGTCTTTAAGGAACAGACTGTTCAGCATAGAAAAAAAGTATAATTATTTCAATTTTCTTCATAATCTATTTTATTTTTTTAAGACAAATATCATATACGATTGAGATGGCCGAACCGCTACCTGCGTCGATCCAATCATATATTATCATGTTATTGTTGTTATTAGAAAACTCCACTCTGTACAGAGTTTCGCCCCCGGGCATCGTAATATAAAGCGCGGAATCACCTTCCAATCGGTAAGAATCATTATTGTATATGCTATTTTTTGCTTTTATTACACCATGGGCAGAGAAGGTGAGTTTGTCGCCATCCACACTACCGCAAACAAGTTCTTGTCCGCCCAAAGTACTCCCGCATATTTTCCACGTGCCCACAATTATACTTTCGCCAGACCTTTGGCAACCTAATAAAATCGAAATACAAACCAACAGGATAACTACTGGCATTTTTTTTGTCGTTGTCTTGTTATTTTCCATTGTTTTAATAGCGGAACCTCTGTTTTTATCCTTTTCACGCCACACCTCCAGACCATGCGAGGCCCATTGAACATGATCTGGAAATATGACGCTGCAAATCTACATAATAATCTTCTATTTTAAGAACTTTTCTGATTTAATAAATGGTTCCAGGCACCGTAGGGGCGAATCATTATTCGCCCCTACAGCCCGCGGAACCGTTACCGTCTCACAACCTTTTGTTGATATTCCCTTCCGTCCTTGTCCGTCACGTGCAGAACGTACACACCGGCGGGAATGTTGTGCATGTTCAGCGTGGCGGTCGGCGAATTGGACGAATTTTGCGAATAAACCGCCCGTCCTTGCAGGTCGTACAAGGCGATGTTGGCGATGCCCGCGCCGGAGAGTTCAATGTAGAGGAGGTCATCGGTGGGGTTGGGATAGACGGTGAGGGCGGCATCACCGGCAATGTCCGTCGTTGCGCGTTTCGCGTGGGTGGTTGCGGTGTCATTTCCGTCGTCACCCTGTTGTAGAGACGCAAAATCTTGCGTCTCAACGGGATCGTCGTAACAGATCCCGAAGAAGAAACACAGCACGCCCTTGGCCATCACGGAGGCGCGTCCGGTGTTGCGTTCCGCAATCGTCTGCAACTGCGCGATCTGCGCGGGCGTCAACGCATACCAATTGATGTGGCCGTCTGGTTGTAGGGGCGAATAAATATTCGCCCCTACGGCGGCGCCGTCATTGTCCCGCAACGCCAACTTCATCGTGTGGAACTCCGCATAGTTGGCCATTTCCGCGTTTTCCGCATTTCCCGCGAATGTTTCCGCATAACCCTCCATGAACCGCGTCTCCGTCAACGAGTACGGGTCGGCGATGGGC
>JAGCVQ010000030.1 GCA_017962275.1 Bacteroidales bacterium | reverse complement strand
CGAAGTTGAAGACGCCGTTGTCGTCCCAGCCGTGCTCGTCGTCGCCGATGAGGGCGCGGTTCGGGTCGGTGGAGAGAGTGGTCTTGCCGGTGCCGGAGAGACCGAAGAAGATGGCGGTGTCGCCGTTCTTGCCCTCGTTGGCCGAGCAGTGCATAGCGGCCATGCCCTTGAGCGGGAGGAAGTAGTTCATCACGGAGAAGATACCCTTCTTCATCTCGCCACCGTACCAGGTGCCGCCGATGAGGGCCATGCGCTCCGTCAGGTTGAAAGCCACGAAGACCTCGCTGTTCAGGTTCATCTCCTTCCAGTCGGGGTTGGTGGTCTTGCCGGCGTTCAGCACCACGAAATCGGGCTCGAAGTCAGCCAGCTCCTCCTCGGAAGGACGGATGAACATGTTTTTCACGAAGTGCGCCTGCCAAGCCACCTCCGACACGAAGCGGACCTTCATGCGGGAGTTCTCGTTCGCGCCGCAGTATCCGTCCATCACATACACCTTCTTGCCAGAAAGCTGCTTCTGGCAGAGCATGCGGAAGTGCTCCCAGGTTTTGTGGTCGATGGGCTTGTTGTCGGAACCCTTCTTGTTGGGATCGGCCCACCACACGTTGTTCTTCGTGTTCTCGTCCATGACGATGTATTTGTCTTTGGGCGAGCGGCCGGTGAAGATGCCGGTATCGACCGAAAGGGCACCCGACTTGGTCAGGTAGGCCTTCTCGTAGCCCGTGAGCGACGGATCGGTCTCGTGCTTGTAGAGTTCGTCGTAAGACAGGTTGTGGTAAATTTCAACCGGGTTTTCCACGCCCAGCGCTTGCAATTCTGCTCGTAAGTCTTTCATATTGTATGGGGTTTGATGATTTTTATTTCGCGGGGGCAAAGATACGTTTTTTTTGGGGTTGTGAGACTCAAAAAGATTTTTTCAACAATAGTTTATAATTCAACCTTTGTTTGTATTTTTACCGCGTTAAAGTTTAACATTAAGCTGTTATGGACGATGTCTATTTGCTCTCGGACAGAATGATTCCAGTCAGAATCGGCAACCCTTTGTCAAGTGTTTTGTGAGCTTTTGTATCGGGTTGGCCGTCAGTTGGATGTGATTTTGTCTTAACAATTCGTTTTTCGAATTGTTAAATTATAAAGGGGCGATTTCGCGGAAATTGCGCCTCACGGCACGTCTCATGCATGTTGCCCGGCCGGAAACTTGAAACCTAAAACTTGAAACTTCGATCGGACTTACACCGGAGTTACACAGGAGTTACACCGGAGGAAGACAGTAGAGACGCAAAATTTTGCGTCTCTACAATGTCACCACCCCGAGACTTCCCGGCACGACCCGGATATCCAGCACCGCGTCCATCATCACGGGCTCGCCGTCGAGGTTCACCACGCCGGCGGAGGGACGCTCCACGGTGATGTGCGCCGCCTGGATCTCCGTGAGATAACGGGAACGGTCGAGCAACCCGTGCATCAGCATGGTCACGAAGGCGGGAAGCACCGGCAGGGGCGGACGGCTGAGGATGCAGGTGTCGAGCAACCCGTCCTGGAGGGAGGCGTGCGGCGCGATGACCGCGTTGTATCCGTACTGGTTGGAGTTGGCGAAGGTGACCAGCATCGGACTGCAGGTCAGCGTCTTGCGCCCGTCGAAAGTGATCTTGACCGTCTCCGGCTTGAGGTGGAAGTAGTTGCTGGAGGCGTAATAGGCGTAGGGGATGAACCCGCGTCGGGGGTCCCGGGCGAAGTCGAAGGCGGTCTGCGCGTCAAGACCGATGCCGGCCACGCTCAGGAAGAGCTCCCCGTTGACTGTGGCCGTGTCGATGCGCTCCACCTTGGCCTCCCGTACCAGCCGCAGCGCGTCGGAGGTCTTCAGCGGAAAGTGCAGACAGCGGGCCAGCCCGTTGCCGGAACCGCAAGGGATTACGGCCATGGCGGTGTCGCTGTGGAGAAGCCCCCGCGCCACCTCGTTGAGGGTGCCGTCGCCGCCCACCGCCGCCACAATGTCGTAACCCTCTTTCACCGCCGCTGCCGCCAATTCGGTGGCGTGTCCCGCACGCTTCGTGAAAACGACCTCGTACGCGATTTCCTCGCCGTCCAGCACGGCAGCCACCTCCTCCCCGAACTGCCGCTTGTCACGGTGCCCGGAAATAGGGTTCACGATGAATAGTATCCGCTTCTTCGACATGAATACGCTCTCATTTTTTCAAGGCAGCAAATGTACAAAAATTTAGTTTCAAGTCTCAGGTTTCAAGTTTCAAGTACTTACACCCTCTAACCGTGTAACCTCCTAACCCATATTTTGTGTACTTTTGCCCGCTTTTTTAAGGACGGCTTGGTATGATGAAAAAGATACTTCAAAACGATGTTACGGTGCTGATTCTGCGGATGTTGCCGCTCTATGTTTGCATCCTGGTGACGCAGGCCGCCTTTTACGGCTACAACCGGATGCTGCTCGGGGCGCTGACATGGCAGGAAATCCCCATGCTTCTCGCCGGGTCGCTGAAATTCGCCACCGCTTCCATCTTCTTCCTCAACACCCCCTTCATCCTGATGTCGCTGCTGCCGTTCCGCTTCCGCCAAAAAAGCGGCTACCAGAAGGCGTTGTTCTGGATTTACATCATCACCAACTCCCTCGGCCTCGTGGCGCTGAACCTCTCCGATGTGGTCTATTTCCGCTATGCCTTCAAACGAATCACCTCGGAGGAGATGCACTTCTTCCGCGAGAACGACAACACGTTCGCCATCCTCTTCAAGGCGTTAGGCGAGAACTGGTACCTCGTGCTGCTGGCCGCAGCGTTGGTCTTCCTGCTCGTTTGGGTTTATAAGAAGATCAAATACCATCCTACGGAGCTGAAAAACAACGGGTTGTATTACGGGGTCGGGACTCTGATCTTGGCGCTGGCGATACCGCTGTGGATTCTCGGCATTCGCGGCTCGACGGACAAGAAGGCCTTCCCCATCTCCATCGGCAATGCGGCTTACTACACGCAATCGCCGCAGAAAGGGGCGTTGGTGCTGAGCAACCCCTTCTGCCTCTTCCGCACCATCGGGATGCGGCAGCTCGACGCGCCGCTCTATTTCAGCGAGGAGGAACTGGCGGAGCTCTATTCCCCGTATCATCATCCGAATTTAGGGCAACCGTCCGTGGCGGCGGGCAAGAACGTGGTGATTTTCGTGCTGGAGAGCTTCAGCCGCGAGCATTCGCAGTACCTTGCCCCGCATCTGAACCCGAACGGCGGCTACACCCCCTTCCTCGATTCCCTGATGCAGGAGGGACTGGTCTTCACGAACGCGTTTGCCAACGGCATGAAGTCCATCGAGGCGCTGCCGTCCATCTTTTCGTCCATCCCGTCCTACCGCACCCCCTTTGCCTTGATGCCGCAGTCGCTGACCGATTTGGAGGCGCTGCCCCGCATTTTGGGACGACAGGGCTACGGCACCCACTTCTTCTGCGGCGCCACCCGGAACCAGATGGGCTTTGAGGCGTTCGGTACCCTGTGCGGCATCGAGAACTTCCACAACCGCGAGGATTTCGAGAAGCTGCATCCGGAGAAGGGAAGTGCCAATGTGTGGGGCATTTGGGACATGCCCTTCCTGCAGTATGTGGCGGAGGAACTAAACCGTCAGCCGGCGCCTTTCTTCACGGCGGTGTTTACCCTGAGCTCCCATCATCCTTACGACCTGCCCGAGCAGTACGCAGGCAAGATGCCGCAGGGAAACACGCTGGTGCAGCCTTGTGTGGCCTACACCGACCTCTCGCTGCGCAAATTCTTCGAAACCGCGTCCAAGATGCCGTGGTATGAGAACACGCTCTTCATCTTCGTGGCCGACCACGTGTCACCGCAGATCGCCGCGGAGGAGACCCGCACGGCCAAGGGCAACACGGCGATTATCTACTTCATGTTTACCCCCGACCATTCGGTCAAGGGTCGCTATGAGTCTGTGACCCAGCAGATTGACATTATGCCCACTACCCTCGGGCTGATGGGGTACAACAAGCCCTATTTCGCATTCGGCCGCGATGTCTTCAACGAGCCCGACCGCAGGCCGATGGTGACCAACTGCGTGCAGCAGACCTACCAGGCCCTGACGGATTCGCTGAGCCTCTATTTCGATGGCAACCGCAGTCTGTATGTCTATGCCGCGAACGACACCCTCCAGCAGCACAATCTCTTGGATTTGAGCAATCCGGCACAAAAAAAACTGGAACGGGACTTAAAAGCCCTGCTCCAGTCGTATTACGAACATGTCGGGAATGGAAATTTGCTGCCGTAGGTCGGTCTCACGTCTCACGTTTATCGTCATCCGTCGGCCGTTTCTTCTTCGGCAACCGTCCGGCCTTCTTCAACGCGGCGTGCAGAATCCATTCGATCTGGCCGTTCGCGCTGCGGAACTCGTCGGCAGCCCATTTCTCGATGGCCTCGAAGATTTCGGAATCCACCCGTAAAGCGAAGTTCTTCTTCATAATCTGGATGCTGTTTGGTGATGTTGGACGTAAGACGTTAGATGTTAGACGTTAGACGTATGATGTATGATGTATGATGTATGATGTTAGACGTTAGATACCTTACGTCCCACGTCCTACGTCTCACGTCTCACGTCCTACGTCTCACGTCTCTACTGGTACAACGTTCCGGTGTTGATGACCGGCGATGCGGATTCGTCGGCGCAGAGCACTACCAAGAGGTTGGAAACCATGGCGGCCTTGCGTTCCTCATCGAGCTCCACGATCTTGTCATCGGAGAGTTTCTTCAGGGCGAGATCGACCATGCTGACGGCACCTTCCACAATCTTCTCGCGGGCGGAGATGATGGCATCGGCCTGCTGGCGGCGCAGCATCACGCTGGCGATTTCAGCGGCGTAGGCGAGGTAGTTGATACGAGCCTCCACGACCTCTATGCCAGCGATTTCCAGATGCTTGCGCAGTTCCGCCTCTAACCGCTCGTTGATTTCCTCGCCGCCGGAACGCAGGGTCACGCCCTCATCGTTGCGGTCCATGTTGTCGTAGGCGTACATGCCCGCCACCTTGCGCAGCGCGGCGTCGCTCTGCACCCGCACAAACGAATCGAAACTCTTGACCGACTTCATCGAATTCTCCGTGATGGTGCTGCGGACATCCGAATCCACCTCGAAACAGGCTTTGTAGGTGTCGCTGATCTTCCACACCAGCACCAGACCGATCATAATGGGGTTGCCGTTCTTGTCGTTCACCTTGATGGGCTCCACGTCCATGTTCTTCGCCCGCAGCGAGAGTTTCTCCTTGCTGTAGAAGGGGTTGACCCAGAAGAAGCCGTTCTCCTTCACCGTGCCGGAGTACTTGCCGAAGAAGGTGAGCACCCGCGACTCGTTGGGCTGCACCACCATGAATCCGGCGAGATGCATAATGTAGGTGAGGAAGAACAGGAAGCCGCTTAGGATGGGCAGCAGTATCCACGGAGTGACTTCGCCCTCGGCGTCTTTAATGCAGTCGAATTTGGCGAAGCGGACGACAATCCAGATGAAGAGGACCAGCAGGGCCAGATTCAGGAAAAGATGCAGGAAACCGTTGTTTCCTGATGACATTGATTTGTTGAACTCTTTGGTTTCCATAACTTTAGGTATTAAATCTGTGATTGGAATAATATCATTTTAATATCACGGCAAAAATACACTTTTTTTAATACGACAACCCACTCACGATTTTTTTTTATTTTTGCCATGAATTCTTTTTGCGTATGAAGCGTTTCTATTTTCTTGTCTGTCTTGTTCTCCTCGGCTTATTCGTCGAGGCGCAGAAACATCCCCCGAAAGTCAAGCCCGCCGACCCGCCGAAACCGTATGGTCCTGTGCCGACCGCCGCGCAGGTGGCCTGGCAGCGGATGGAGATGAACATGTTCTGCCATTTCGGACCTAACACCTTCACTGGTTTGGAGTGGGGCGAGGGCACGGAGGCGGAGGACATCTTCAATCCCACCGCCCTCGATTGCAACCAATGGGTTTCTGTGGCGAGGAATGCTGGTTTCCAAGGGATTATCCTCACTGCTAAGCACCACGACGGCTTCTGTCTGTGGCCCAACCCCGCGAGTACCCACACGGTACGCGAGAGCGCGTGGCGCAACGGCAAGGGGGATGTACTGAAGGAACTGTCGGAGGCATGCAACAAGGGAGGAATGAAGTTCGGCATCTACATCTCCCCGTGGGATCGCAACGCGCCTACATACGGCACGCCCGAATACAACAAAGTGTTCCTCAAGACATTGCAAAGTGCCCATAAGCATTACGGACCCATTTTCGAGCAGTGGTTCGACGGTGCCAACGGCGAGGGTCCGAATGGCAAACGGCAGGTCTATGACTGGAAGAAGTTCAATGCACAGACATTGAAGTTTCAGCCCAATGCGGTGATTTTCAGCGATGTGGGTCCGGGATGCCGCTGGGTCGGCAACGAGGAGGGCTCTTGCGGGCGCACCTGCTGGTCGCGGCTCGATGTAGAAGGACGTGAGCCGGGCAAGAACGCCCCTTCGCAGGACACGCTCAACGCGGGCAACTACAACGGTGCGTGCTGGATCCCTGCCGAGACGGATGTCTCCATCCGCCCAGGCTGGTTCTGGCGCGACAGCGAGCACCCGAAGTCCGTGCAGGAACTGCTGAAAATCTACTACAACAGCGTGGGTCGCAATTCCCTGCTGCTGCTCAATGTCCCGCCCGACAACCGCGGCCTCATCCCCGCCGAGGACTCCCTGCGCCTGATGGAGTTCCGCGCCGCATTGGACAGCATCTTCGCGCACGATTTGGCGAAAAATGTACGGTACGTCGAAGTGTCAAATTACCGTACCAATCATAAAAATCCTTGGTTAGGATATTGGATTAGTGTATTAGCCTGCTGTGAACCAGGACAATACCATGGATACTGGATGTTAGATCATTATGGCATAAACAACTATGACACCTATTGGGCGACTGAAGATACCGTGACCACTGCATGGGCGGAGTTCGATTATGAAGAACCTCGCACCTTCAACCGTGTGTTGCTGCAGGAGTACATTCCGCTCGGTCAACGGGTGGAGAAGTTCCACATAGAAGTCGAGGATGAGAACGGCAACTGGCGCACCATCGCCGAGGAGACCACCATCGGTTACAAACGGATTGTCTTAACGGAAACCGTCACTACCAAGAAAGTTCGGATTGTCATCGACCAAAGCCGCGCCAGCATCGTCCTGAACCGCTTCGGACTCTTTATGGACAATATTTATAGGCAATAGGCAATAGGCAACAGGCAATATTATGCGTCTCTACAACATCGCGTCCCACATCTTGCGTCCCACATCTCACGTCTCACGTCCCACGTCTCACGTCCCACGTCTCAGAACGCAATAAACCCGATGCCGAGTTTGATGCCGAACCAATAAGCCCCGAGGATGCGTCCGCGGGCGTGGTCGTCGAAGTAGATGGGCTTGTCGGACCGCGGGCCGATGTCGAACATGGGGAGCTCGTCGCGGATTCTGTTGCAGGGCACGCGGTAGCCCCCGAAGGTGGTGCCGATGCTTGCGCCGAGGGACAGCTTCAGCCGGTTGAGCATCACAAAGTCGTATCCGTATTCCACTTTCAGCCCGAAAAGGCTGCCTTTGTTCTCCATGACGGACGGGAGTTCGTCGTAAGAGACTCCGTTGGGGACGACGGCGACGGTGCTGTCCATCCGGTAATGGTAGAAGAACCCGTCGAACGTGAACTTGAGGTGATGCCCTAACGGGGCGAAGCCATCGCCGAGATATTGCTTGTAATAGACGTTGAACCCGTGTGCGGTGACGTTCCCGTTGAGTTCGCCGTAGTCGTAGTACCCCCAGTCCCCGTTCAGCACCTTCACCCGTTCGTCGGTGCCGATGAACGGCGAGTTGAAGTAGTTGTAACCCGCACCCACGGTGCCTTTCTTCCACGCAATCAATTCCACGCTCGGTGAGAGGAAGTAGTTCAGCCCGAAGTAGCGTTTCGTCCCTCTGCCGGCGTCCCAGCCCGAACTCACGGGGTTGGGGTTCATCCATGCGGGCGAGAAATATCCTTCCATGTTCAAGATGACATGGTTGCCTAAGTAGTTGTACATCTGGGCGTTTGCCGATGACAAACCTGCGGCGATGATGAGGAGTAGTATTGCTTTTTTCATGTTTTTCTTTTGTTGCTTGTCCCTTCGGGACTGCTTAATGAATTTGTCTTATATCTTACGTCTCACGTCTCACGTCTAACGTCTCACATACTGTTCTAACCGCTGATATACGTATCCGTTCACGTATGCCTTGCGCATCACATCGGTTTGGCTGTAGTGGCTGGAGACTTCCGTTTTGCCGTCCACCACGTCGAGGATGCGGAAGCTCACGTTGACATCGTGGGGGCGGAGTGCCAGCACGGTCACCACGACGGGCAGGGTGTAGGGGAACACGGGCGCGAGCCAGGGCAGGTAAACCTTGGCGGGGGAGAATCTGCGGCCGGGGACGTCGGTTACATGGACGAAGCAGAGTTTGCGGCTGCCTAATTCGGCGGCGATGTCGTCGAGGTATTCGGAGGTGTGGTAACGCATGTCAAGACCGCCGGCGTTGGTGAAATCGTCGTTCCACTGGCGCATCTTCGCGAAATTGTTGTACGCTTCGGTTTTCGGGTCAACGAAATCCATGTCGAGGGTGACCGGGGTGATGTGGTTGCGCTTGAGGGCGCGGCACATCAGCTTCTGTAGCTGCGCGGCGTTGCGTTGGTCAGCGGCACGGCTCTTGACGTAGCCGCTGTTGTCCAAAGTGATATAGATCGGGGTGGCGACGATGACCGACTTCTCGTTACCGATTTTGGCGTCCGAGACGGTCTCCAAAACGGCCTGCATCTCGGCGTTCACCACAGCATCGTTGACCCAGGCCTTGAAGAGCGAGTCGCTGTGGATATCCACCAGCATGTAGTTGACTGTCTTGAACTTAGGTTCGGGCAGCACCTTGCTGTTCATGTTCTGCTGCTTGATGCGGTCGTATTTGGAATTGCTGGCGGCAGGGCGCGTGGTGTCGCCGCCGGTTTGCGCGATCTCCTCCAGCGTGGTGCCCTGCGGATAGTCGCTGAAATCGATGAACTTCATCTTGTTCTTCACGAAGATGTCGTTGATGAGGTCTTTGACGGTATTCTGCAGATACTCGTCTTCGGGAGCGGACTGCAGGGCGGCCCATGACATGCGGAGCGCCAGCACGGCGTATTCGTTGCGGTTCATCTTGGACAGCAAGTAATTGACCTGCTGTTGCTCGCCCTCCACGTCTCGGTAAGGCTCCGCGAAGGTGCTGGTCTGCCCGGTACCCTTGTGCTTGGCGGCGCCGTAGTAGGCAGTCGCCTTGGCGCGGCGCAGGTAGTCGTTGTCGGGGAAGGTCTGCTCCAGAACGTGGATGTTGTAGATGGCTTTGTCGTAATCGTGGCTGATCAGGAACCGCTCGATGCATGCGAAACGGGCGACATTGCGCAGACGGTTGAACTGCTCTTGCGGCTGCACGAACTCCTTGCGCCCCTCGTTGGAGAGATTGCGTACCAGCCCTTTGGCGACGGTACGCCGCTTCTCGACGTTGGGGTGGGTGAGCAGCGTGTCGATGATGTTGGAACGGTCGGGAATGTTGGCGACGGTTTTCAGGAAGTAGTTGTCGGGAAAATGGTAGAAGTCCGTCTCGACCTCGGAGCGTTGGAACGGAATCTCGTCGAAAGGCAGGTCGGCGTAGAGCAGCACGTCGAAGAGACCGTCGAGAATCGCGTAGCTATAAGGCGAATCCTTGAAGTAGGTGGTCAGCCCTACGCGGTCGGCGGCAAACTCCTGGTCGCGGGAGAACTGGTGGTGGCGCATGTAGCGGCTCACCACATCCTTGTCTTTGCTCTTCGTGTCGTCGCTTTTGCTGTGGCGCTCGCTGTAGTGGGCGATTTCATGTGCCAGCACGAAGGCGAGCTCCGCCTCGTTGGTTACCTGCGCCAGCATCCCCATGGTCACGAGGACGGTGCCGTCTAGCAGCGAGTAGGCGTTCACGATGGGCGATTGCATAATATAGACGTGGATCTCCTGCTGCAGCTGCGGGTAGTTGACCAGCAGCTTCTCCTTGATGTTGTCCAGATACCGGTTCATCTCGGTGCCATAGACAACTCTGCCCTGTTTGAGCATGGAGACGAGGAATGCGCTGTAGTTCTTGTCCGACTTCGGGGTGTTGGCGGCCCTTTTCAGATCGGCCGGGAACGTGCCCTGCGACTCAATCGGTGCGAAGTTTTCGACCGAGAGCTGGGGCTGCGCGAAGGCGGTCAGCGCGAACAGTGCCGTGATAATGAGTAGGAGTCGTTTCATATTAAGGTTTAAGGTTTAAGGTTTAGGGGTTAGGGTTTATGGGGTTATGGGGTTAAAGGGTTAAAGTGTTATAGGGTTAGAAGGGGTCAAAGTCAATGTCAATGTCAGTGTCTGTTTTGCATGTCTGTATCTCGCCAGTGAAAGCCAACTGCTAACTACTAACTACTAACTGCTAACTTCCAATCTCCAGCATCAACCCTTTCAAATAATCCCCTTCCGGGTGGAAAATGCTCACGGGGTGGCAAGCGGCGTGTTGGAGACGGCGCACCACGCGGGCGTTTCGACCGGCTAATGCCGCTGCCGAAAAGGTCAGGGTTTGGAAGTCGTCGCGGCTGATGGCTTGCGAGCAGGAGAAAGTGAAGAGCAGCCCGCCGGGACGGATCTTCTCCATCGTCTTGCGGTTGATGTTGCGGTAGCCTTTGATGCCCTGCTCGCGCACGCGGTGGTGCTTGGCAAAGGCGGGCGGATCGAGGACGATGAGGTCGTAGGCGTCCGCGGGCATCCGGTCGAGGAAGGCAAACACATCCTCGCAGATGGCGTTGTGCCGCTTCGCGAAGTCGCCGCCCATAAGCTGCACGTTCTCCTCCACGAGGTCGATAGCCTTCTGCGAAATATCCACAGAGTCAACGTGTTCCGCGCCGTTGCGGAGGGCGTAGAGGGAGAATCCGCCGGAGTAGGAGAACATATTGAGCACGCGCTTGCCTTTGGCGAATTCGCCCACCATGGCGCGACTGTCGCGTTGGTCGAGGAAGAAGCCGGTCTTCTGTCCATGCTCGATGTCGATCTTGAAGAGGATGCCGTTTTCCATACCGATCACATCGCCGTCAGGATGTCCGAAAATCCAGCCTTCGTTCGTTCCCTCTTGGTCATCAGCCTCTTCCATGGCGGTCTTCAGATAGATGGACTGTGTGTCGGGCAGCAACTCGGTGAGCAATTCGGCGAAGGTCTTGTGCAGGCGGAACATGCCTATGGAATGCACCTGCATAACCAAATGGTTGCCATAGACATCGATGATGAGTCCGGGCAAACCGTCGCCCTCGCCGTTCACAAGGCGGTACATGTTGGTTTGCGGGTTGGGCAGCAGGATGTTTTTGCGGAACTCAATAGCGTTCTGCAGTTTTTCGCGCCAGAAGTCATGGTTGATGTCGCGCTGCTCGAAACTGAATAGCCGCACGGCAATGGTGTTGGGTTGGTAGTGCCCAGTGGCGAGGAATTGGTTGCGGGCATCGAAGACCTCCACGATGTCGCCGTCGTGCAAGTCCTTGTCTTTGCGGGCGATAGCCCCCGAAAAGACCCACGGGTGTCGCCGGAGGATGGATTTCTCCTTGTCGCGTTTGAGGGTGATTCTGGCGATGGTCATTTTGTCGTTCGTTTTTTATCTATAGAGGCGGCAAAGATACGAATTTTGGTTATATGGTTACATGGTTACACGGTTAGGAGGTTAAGAGGTTAAAAGGTTAGAAGGTTAAGGGAATAGGCAACAGTGAGGCGTTTTGTGCCTGTCTTTTCTGGAAAGTTCCACAAAAAAGCAATTTAATACCTGATTTTGAAATACTTCAGCAATGCCTTGTATTGGTCCTGCGCCGTCAGGCAGGTGTCGCGCAAGTAGCCGTTGAGGTGGTCCCAATGCTGTAAGCCACGGTAATAGAACAGTCGTAATTCCTCGGTGATGATGAACGGTACGTGGCCGCTTTGCAGACATTGCCAGAACATCAGCAGCCGCCCGACACGACCGTTGCCGTCTTGAAACGGATGGATACGTTCAAACTGCACGTGAAAATTCAAAATATCGTCAAATTGCACCTCTTTGATGGCGTTATAATCTGACAGCAAGGCTTTTATGTGTTTTTGAACCTCTTCGGGCTGTGCCGTTTCTTCACCGCCTATCTCGTTGGGCAACCGCTTGTAATCGCCAACGGCAAACCACGACTTTTGACTGTCGGAAGTGTTGGCTTTCAGCATCAGATGCAATTGCTTCAGATGGCCTTCCGTGATTTTGTCGGTGGCATGGTCGATGATGTAGTCAATGCAACGGAAGTGATTGACTGTTTCTAGGATGTCGTCAATGCGGGTGTTTTCGGTGGTGATGCCAAGGGTGTTGGTCTCGAAAATATAGCGGGTTTGCTCCTTGGTCAGTCGAGAGCCTTCGATATGGTTGGAGTTGTATGTCAAATCGATTTGTGTGCGATGGTAAATACCGCCTTTCAGTTTCGTTTCCTTTTCGTCGCGCAGACGTTGAAGCAATGGTGAGTTACGTTGCTTGCCTTTGCGTGGCAGTACGGCATCGGCCGGGATATTCCAAGTTTTACCCGTCAGAAACGCGCCGTCGATTTTCCCCGTGGCGCAATAATGACGGGCGGTCCGCTCGCTGATGCCGTATTTTTCGGCAAACTGGGTGACTGAGATGTAATCCATACTATCGGCAAGAATTAAATGAAAGCCGCGGCAAAGATACGATTTTTTGCCGATAGCGGCAAGAATGTTTTTGTGATAGATTTTAGCGACTAAAAAAGTTATTCTTTCTTTTTGAGAAAGATGACACTCCCTTCATTGACTTCCTCTCAGCGACCGTTTCCGTCGAGAACCCAATTGAGACCGATATCAATGGCATTCACCTTGAACATTGTAGTGTTGTGTGTGGCAGAATCTGTGACGCAAAAGACATATCCCATCCTGTATGCGTCTTTGAGGCTGTCAGGCCAAGTGTATTCCACCCCATTTGCTATAAAACTAGATGTATTCTCAGGTGCGATTTGAGCTTCGATGCCATGTTCGTAAAGATATTCTCCTGCCGTGTTGACATAAAAGGTAAAATCGTCATAAAACACGAACCGATCATCGTCCGGAGAGAGCGTATCGGGGTCGAAGTCGAAATTAACGTTGACAAAGACCGCCTGTATGCAGTATTCCGCAGAGCAGTCCGGAAAGTGGTAAATGTTCTGGCTTGTTACATGGAAGGTGGCAGCAAGCAAAATGACAATCGCAAAAAGTCGTTTATTCATGCGAAAAGCTGCTTGATAAAGTTACAACACCGAGGCTATTTTGCGGACGGCGGTGAGGCGGCGGATGAAAGACTTATCGCGTTTGGTCGTTTGTAAGTCGTATTCAGCCTGCATCCGAATAAACGTGTCAGCATCAAGGTCAAGAGCTTTGGCTATTAACAGTGCATACTCGATGGTGACCGGCCGCTTGCCATTGAGCACTTCGTTCACAACGGAATAGGCAATGCCAGTAACTTCAGACAGTTGTCGTTGGGTTATTCCTCGCGATTCGATCTCGTCCTTAATCACCTCACCGGGATGTGTTGGGATATAGGGCGTGAGATTGTTGGCGATCATATTGTCTTTAACTCCAGGTATATGTATCATCTTCTTTATTGATAATGGTTTGATAATTCTGTGATGTTGCAAACTGTTGCAATTGTTTGGCCGTTGACGATTCTTTCCTCAAATTCTATTCTGTATTTGTTATTAACTCTTACTGATGAATACCCATTCTTATTTCCTGTTAAATGCTCATAATGTAACCCGTTAAAACGTGCTAATTCCAGCACATTTGTCACATTTTTCATCGTGTTCACCACTTTAATGTATCGTGAGATTACATCTGGTTGAAAACGGTGTTTCTTGTCCGATGCCTTTCCGTTAAGGTAGAGTTCCTGTAGATATTCTTTTTCAAATGTTATAACCATAACGGCGGCAAAAATACAATATTTTTCAATGTCTTCTCAATTTTGCGAAGATTGTTTCTTTGCTTTCTTCTCATACTTTCCCTTCACAATCTCAAACGAGTTCCTCACCAGCTCCTGAAGCAGCTCATTGTCAATCGTTTGCAGATTGATGCCGATCCAGTATTTGGAATTGAAGTGGTTGTCAGGGGGCTCCACGCCGTTGGCGGTGCCGAGCAGTTCGGGGATGCGTTCGGGCTGGCATTTCACCACCACTCTGAGGTCGTTGAGGTCGCAGTAGCAGAAGGTGTGCCCGCTGACGTAGAACACCAGCACGGAGTCGCCGCCGGGCATCTTCGCGAAGGGCAGCTTCTCCTCCACCTCGCCCAACGAGAGGCAATATTCACGGAATTCTTCGAGGTTCAT